>CAVFPQ010000012.1:0-25137 GCA_963624415.1 Acutalibacteraceae bacterium
CGCAGGACTTCCGAAATTATGCATTATGCATTCTACATTCTGCATTATAACAGACTTCCGAAATTATGCATTATGCATTCTACATTCTGCATTATAACAGGCTTCCGACATTGTTAATTGTTATTTGTTAATTATTAATCGGAAATTCTATCAACACAGCTCCCTGCAAACTCTCTTTTCTGCTTTTTCATAGACTTTAATCCCGATAACCACATATGTAAACGCAATAATACCGCCTACCGTGACATCACTCAGATAGTGTGCGCCCATTACAAGTCGTGTGTAAGCAACAACAGATGTATAG
The DNA here is from genome assembly GCA_963624415.1 of Acutalibacteraceae bacterium. Taxonomy (GTDB): domain Bacteria; phylum Bacillota; class Clostridia; order Oscillospirales; family Acutalibacteraceae; genus RUG806. The sequence goes on from CAVFPQ010000012.1 coordinate 305, forward strand.
ACAAACGACAGTGCAAAGAAAACGGATTTATACTTTTTCAGCTTTTCGTTTATCATCGGCAGAAGCATAGAAAGATAAATCATTCCCGCACCCGCAGTGTGACCGCTGGGAAATGACTTATTCCCGTTTTTCCCGTTTATGACATAAAACGGAGTAAATCTGTCAAGCGTGACATCTTTCAGCAAATCACGATAACGAACTCTGCCCCACAGATTTTTCATAATCTCGACAGTTGTAAGCTGCAAGGCAAGCACGGCAAGACCGATTACACACGCCAAAAGGAGCGGCATTTTGTATTTATCCGGAATACGAATAAACGAGCACATTAACAGCAGAACAAGCCCGAAGCCGACACCGAAAATAATACTGTACGGCATTTTATATGTATCATTAAAGAAATATTTTCCGAAATAGTATCCGAAATAAGCGCTTCCTCCGATGCATACCGCACCGCCCGCTATCTTCTGCCAAATTTTATCGGCACAGAATACAATCAACACTCCTGCAATCGGACACAAAAGCCGGGCAGGCATTTCACCCGTTCGATAAAACCAGTTTGCGAAAATATCATCCGGATTATTCAGACGAATGTCAATTTTAAGATCATTAAAAGCGGCAAATACAAGTGAAAACGCCGCAAGAACATAAAATACAATAATTTCTATACGATATTTTTTCAGCATATTTTTCTCCTTTAACAAAAAGAGCAGCACACACTATTCTTTTAATGTGCGTTGCCCTTATTATTTGCGTTATTGGTCAGAGCTTGAATTGATAAAGCAGACAACTGTGGATTTCACATTGCGAAGCTTATATATTTCAAATCCGCAGAACTTGCTTACTCACCGAATACTGACCACTTGTTGCATAACTCCTTGCTCACTTCAGCGAACGCAGATAATCAATACTCATCTTAACAGCGGTAAGCTCGGTATTTCCCTTATCGGGTTCATCCTGCTCGACAATAAGCCACTCGGCACCGCTCTTTTCGGAAGCTTCGATTATAGCGGGCATATTCTGAACACCGTATCCGCAGGGCTTGAATGAGAATACATCCTCACTTGCCTGCTCCTCGTCATCATCAATGCCGATAAGCGCATAGAGCTTTTTGGGCTTTTCTTTGCCCTTCATAACAAAATCCTTAAGATGAACAACCGGTGTGCGGCCGCTGTACTTTGCAATATATTCAGCCGGAGTCTCACCGCCGACATTTACCCAGCAGGTGTCAAGCTCTGTCTGAAGATACTCGGCAGGAACGGTGTCATACATAATATCAAGACCGTATTTGCCGTCAATTCTGACAAATTCAAAATCATGGTTGTGATACATAAGAACCATATCATTTTCGGCGCACTTCTTGCCGAGAGCGGCAATTTTTTCGAGTGTCGCGCCGTAATCGGGACGCCCCGGACGATACTGTTCATCAACATAGGGAATTGCGATATACTTGCAGCCGATCGCCTTATAGTCGGCAATTACCTTGTCCATATCCGCGAGCATATCAACAAGCGGAACATGGGCAGACACCGCCTTAAGTCCGACATCTGCAAGCATTTTTTTGATTTCTTCAGGTGAGTGACCGAAAAGTCCGGCAAACTCAACACCGTCATAACCCATTTCGGCAACCTTTTTAAGAGTACCGAAAAAGTCCTTTTCCATTTCGTTGCGAACGGAATAAAGCTGAAGTCCAATTGGCAACATGATAATATTCCTCCAATAGTGTATTATTTATACGGATTAATGTTTTTAAGCTCTTCGTACATACGCACATAGCTCTCGTGACGGCTTGACGGAATAATCCCGTTTTTCACAGCCTCACACACGGCACAGCCCTTGTCTTTTATATGTGAACAGGACGGATAAAAACGGCACTGCGTTAAATAATCCTCAAATTCCGGAAAATAATCCGCCAGCAGCTCTTTTTCGACATAGAGATTATTCTCCTGTTCGAGTGACGAAAAACCGGGCGTATCTGCGATAAAACCTCCGGCACAGTGATAGAGACTGACACTTCTTGTGGTGTGACGCCCCCTGCCGAGCTTTTCGCTTATATCATTGGTTTCAAGCGACAGTGAAGGTTCAATCGCATTAAGTATGCTTGACTTGCCGACACCGGAATTTCCGGTAAAAGCACAGCGACAGTCCTTTATAAGAGCTTTTATTTTATCAATGCCCTCACCCGTCTCAGCAGAGCATCCGACAGTCTTAAAGCCGCATTTTTCATATGTGGCAACAAGCTCGTCGGGCTGTGACAGGTCGCATTTAGAAAATACTATAACAGGTTCAATTCCGTTTTTTTCGGCAAGCACCGTCATTTTGTCTATAACGAAAATATTCGGCACGGGGGACATAACGGACGACACAATAAACAGGCGGTCAATATTCGCAACAGGCGGTCTGTTCAGAAAATTGCGGCGTTCGTAAATCCCGGCGACAGTCCCTTTTTCGCCCTGAATTTCTATATCGACCGTATCGCCGACAAGCGGTGTAAGCCCGGCCTTGCGAAATGCGCCTTTTGCACGGCACTCATATGTCTCATTATCGGCTTCGACATAGTAAAATCCGCTGAGTGCGTGAACGATAATTCCTTTTTTTATCATATATCGGGATTAATTCAGATCTTCATCCGGGTATTCTTCAGACACGGATGTTTCTTCTGTCGATGACGGCTCGGTGTCGGCTGTCTGATTTGCACTGCCGAGACTTACAACAATCGTTACCGTGGTAGTAGTCGAGTAAGTCGTAATCGAACTGCTTACGGGTGACTGCGAAATAACAGTACCCGCAGGAACGGAATCACTGTAATCCATCGTTACATAGACATTGTCAAAGAAAGCTTCAGACAAAATCTGCTTTGCCTCCGACTCGGTCTTTCCGACAACATTCGGCAGAGTCGTTTTGTAATTATAAGCATACGACATGGCGTTGGTTACACTCGGCGGAGACTGCGTAAAATCGATTTTGCCGCTGTAAAGCAGGTCTGTACCAATATAAATCTTAAACTCATTATCGGAGCCTGTACCGGTAAAATTGACATCTATCTTTGAGCCGTCAAGCTTGACACCGCTTATGACATCATAGGCGTTATCGTTAAGATACAGTTTTATATCCGCTGTCGCTCCGTCAACAGAGGGAACTGTAACAGACAGCTCGGCAGTAGAGGATGCGGGAATGCCGTTGCCGACAACTATATTTACATATACGCCCGAATTTACCTGCGTATCCGCTTCGATTGACTGCCCTATGACATAATCTTTAAGAGAAGCGGCGGATGAATCATATGTAACGGCGCCGACCTGAAGTCCCGCGGCGGTTATTTTCTGCTTTGCGACACTAAGCTGGTCGCCTATTACATTGGGTGTCTTAACCTTGCCGTCCTCGGTTTTGTCGGAAGCGTAATAAACTTTAATCGTATGACCGTAGGGGGCATATGTGTTTTCGGACGGATCGGTATACAGCACTGTGTTAACCTTTGCATCCTTGTCGGTGCTTGCAACAGGCACAAGAACAACATCGAAACCGGAGGATTTCAGAAGAGTTTCTGCCTCTATGTAATTCAGCGATTTGACGGACTTTATCAGAATCATCTCGCCCTTTGAAGCAACCTTTACGACAATCACGGTATCCTTCGACACCTTTTTGCCTGCGACGGGCGACTGCTCACAGATTTTGCCGTCATCGTATGTTGTGTTATAGATAAACTGCTCTTCAAAAGCAAGGTCCGGATATCTTTCCTGTGCTTCCTCATATGTCATATTTATAAGATTCGGCACTTCGATTTTGTTTCCGGAGAACAGATTTTTAATCTTATCGAAAAATCCATCTTTTTCTTCTTCGGTAACAACCTCACCGTCGGCGTTTGTTTCGGTCACGACTGCTGTGGTGCCGTTGTTGCCCTTTATTGCCGATTTAATGGGATCGGCAAAAGCAATAAGAAGAATAACGATGAAAACAAGCACAACCGCAACGGCTACACCGATTAAAATGGGCAGCATATTGTTGCCGGTTGACTCTTCCTCGGTGTCGTCCTCGGTATCGTCATCCTCATAGTCATCATCGGGATTATTATCTGTATCCCTATGGCTCTTTGCGGGAATGGTGCGAAGAATATTTTCGGCTGTAACAATGTGCTTTGTGGGGCTTGAATCCGTAAAATACGAATACTCAAAATCAACAAGCGGATTTTTTCTGAACTCATCGAGATCAAGAAGGAACTCGGCGGCGGACTGATATCTGTCGTCGGGATTTTTCTGCATTGCCTTAAGTGTAATCTGCTCAAGTCCAAGCGGAATATCGGGATTTATGCTTCGAAGGCTCGGCGCATCATCCTTAACCTGCATTTCGGCGACAAATTCGTCTCTGTCGGAGTCAAACGGCAGCTTGCCTGTAAGCATCTCATAAAGAACAACACCGACGGAATAAATATCACTGCGTGCATCCGTGTACTCCCCTCTCGCCTGTTCGGGACATACATAATGAACAGAACCTATGGCATCGTTTTCGGGATAAGTGCGGCCGTCGTTTCTGTTAAAACGGGCTATGCCGAAATCCGTAACCTTAATATTGGCATTGGGCAGAAGAAGAATATTCTGCGGCTTTATGTCACGGTGAATTATGCCTTTATCGTGGGCGTGCTGAAGGGCTTTTAATATCTGAATTACAAAATGGAGAGCTTCCTTCCACTCCACAACCTTCTGACGTTCAATATACTCTTTTAATGTAATTCCCTCAATATATTCCATAACGATATACTGAAGGTCGTCACCGAAGCAGACATCATAGACCTTCACTATATTGGGGTGCGACAAAATGGCTATGACCTTTGATTCGTTCTTAAAACGCAGACGGAATTCTTCATTGGCAAGATATTCATCCTTGAGAATTTTAACCGCGACAATTCTGTCATCCACTCTGTCATATGCTTTATAAACATAAGCCATGCCGCCGATTCCGAGAATTTCTCTGATTTCGTAGCGGTTGCCGAGAACTCGGTTCAGATATTTATCATTCATGGTCATTCTCCTTTTCGAGTGAAATAACAATTGCGGTAATATTGTCTCCGCCGCCGTTTCTGTTGGCTTCGTTAACAAGAGCCTTTGCGGCATCCGCAGTCTTTGCTGACGAGAGTATATCGGCTATACGCTCATCGCTTATAAAGTTATAAAGTCCGTCACTGCAGATAAGAACCTTATCTGTCATATTCAGCGCATGAGTATCAAAATCAAGCTCAAGATGTTCAGAAACACCGAGTGCGCGTGTTATATAGTTTTTGTCGGGATGATTGCGAGCCTGCTCTTTTGTGAGCGTCCCGGCATCAACCATCTCCTGAACCATTGAGTGATCTTTTGTAAGGCAGTTAAGGGTGCCGTTATAAACATAACAGCGGCTGTCGCCTGCGTGCGCCGTGATGAGATTATCGCCCACCACTGCGGCGGCGGCAATTGTTGTGCCCATTCCGCTGTATTCGCTGTGCGACATTGATTCATCGTACACATATATATTGGCGGCGTTTATGGCTGTCGTCAGCAGATTTATGACTGAAGCCTCGGACATTTCTTTTCTCCATCCGCTTAAAAGCCGCTGTGATACCGTCTTTATAGCGAGATCGGAGGCAATATCACCTGCGTGTTCACCGCCCATTCCGTCACACACAACGCCGACACAGGAAATATTGTCGGGCATTATTGCCGCAAAACAGGCATCCTGATTAGTGGGGCGTCTTTTGCCCCTGTCCGTAACACATGAATAAATCAATTTGTTTCTCCTGTTACTGTATTTTTGGCGGCATGGCTTCTGCGCAGCTGTCCGCATGCCGCATTTATATCCGCACCGAGCTTTCGTCTGACGGTAACCGTAAGTCCCTTTGACGACAGCAGCTCGGCAAATTTTTTAACCGTTTCGGGATAGCTTTCTTTGCACTCGGTCTCTTTTACTTCATTCACCGGAATAAGATTAACATGACAGAGCATATTTTTAAGGCGTCTTGAAAGCTCCTCGGCACATTCCGGGGTATCGTTTACGCCTCTTACAAGCGCATATTCAAAAGAAATACGGCGGGAGGTCGCTTTTGTATATTTTCTGCACGCTTCAAGAAGCTTGTCAATGCTGTATGCCTTGTTTACGGGCATCATTGAGGAACGAATTGTATCATTCGGTGCGTGAAGCGACACAGACAATGTAAGCTGAAGATTTTTCTCCATAAGATCATATATTTTCGGAACAACACCGCAGGTTGACAGAGATATATGACGCATGCTGAGGTTTCTGCCGTTTTCATCGGTTATCAGAGACAGAAAACGCAATACATTATCGTAGTTATCGAGCGGCTCGCCCATGCCCATCATGACGATATGCGACACCTGAATATTGTTATCGTTTTCGACGGCGTAAACCTGACCGAGAATTTCGGACGGCAGCAGATTACGCACGACACCGTTCAGAGTGGAAGCGCAGAACTTGCACCCCATACGGCATCCGACCTGAGAAGAAACACAGACGGTATAGCCGTATTTGTATTTCATCAGAACGGTTTCTATAACTTCGCCGTCATTAAGAGAAAACAGATATTTTACGGTACTATCATACTCCGAAACGAGCTTCATTTCAATAGCACAGCCAAATATGACAAAATTGTCACTAAGTTCCTGCCGCAGACTTTTCGGGAGATCTGTCATCTCATCAAATGACTCGACATGAGCGACATGAAGCCAGCGATAAATCTGCCCTGCTCTGAATTTCGGAAGCCCCGCATTTTTTATTTCATCCTGAAGCTCGGGAAGTGTAAACGAGCGTATATCTTTTTTCATTCGGAAGTCCTTTCAAAAGAAGCGATAAAAAATCCGTCACCGCCGTTTTCTGTCGGCAGAATTGTCGCAAATTTGTTTTCACCGCATAAAGTCCTGTATATATCATGCGTGCTGACGGCAAAATCACTGTGTTCTGCCAAAAACCGTTCGCACACATCGTCATTTTCGGCACGGTTAAGTGTGCAGGTTGAATAGACAAGCCGTCCGCCTTTTTTAAGAAGCGAAGAACAGTGCGACAGAATAGCGTACTGAATTTCGGGAAGCGCGGCGACTTCGGACAAGTCTTTATATTTAATTTCGGGCTTTCTGCCGATTACGCCGAAGCCCGAACACGGCACATCACACAGAATTTTATCCGCTCCCATAAAATCATCGGGCATTTTTGCGGCATCACCGACATATGTTTCTATTGAGCTTATACCGAGGCGAACAGCGGTCTTTTTTATAAGTTCCGCCTTGTGTTCGTGAATGTCGCCCGATACTATTCTGCCCTTGTTTTGCATATACATGGCTGTCGTAAAGCTCTTGCCTCCGGGGGCGGCACAGCAGTCGATAACAAAATCTCCGGGAGCGGCACCGAGCACTGCGGCACAGGTCTGGGATGACATATCCTGAACATAAAAATATCCTTTTGCAAAAGCATCATTTGAAGTTATATCACCGAAATTTTTTATTTCAAGGCAGTTTTCAAGCGTTGTTTTGCCGACGGTTATACCGCATTCCTCAAGCTCTTTTATAAGAGAATCGGCATCTGTCCTGAGTGTATTTACTCTTATGAAAATCGGGCGTCTGCCCTCGTTTGTCTTGAAAATCCGCTCGGCTTCATCGTTTCCGAATTGCTTTACAAACAGCGAACAGAGTTCTTCGGGATAAGAATATCTTACACTGAGTGCGTCAATACTATTGCCTTCTGGGAGAGCTATTCCCTCTTTTGCCACACGCCTTAAAACGGCATTTATCATACCTGCGGCATAGCTTAAATGCTTTTTCTTGGCGATATTCACACTCTCGTTTACGGCGGCGCTTACGGGGATTTTGTCAAAGTACAGAATCTGCACCGCACCGAGCCTTAAAAGCGACAAAACCGTCGGATGAAGCTTTTTTAAGGGCTGCTTTAAAAACGACGAAAGGCACAGGTCGATAGTCAGCCTGTGCTCAATTACCGCGTACACCAAAGAGGACACAAGATTTTTATCACGTGCCTCTTTAAGCTCAACATTTTTCAGTGCGTCATTAAGTGCCAGAGAAGAATACGCACCGTTTTTTTCTACGGAAACAAGGATTTCCGCCGCCAATTCTCTCGCCGTCGGATTCTTCATCGTCTGTCCCGTTTATTTGTAAACATTATAAGCAGTCGAAGAAGGTTTCCGATTGCAACCGCCAGAGCGGCAACGTATGTCATTGCGGCGGCAGTCAGAACACGTCTTGCACCGTTAAGCTCCTGTTCGTTCGGCAGAAGTCCGGTTGCTTCGATTACTTTTATCGCTCGTCTGCTGGCGTTAAATTCAACGGGCAGAGTCGCAAGCTGAAAAACCATAATGAACGCATAAAGTCCGAGACCGATTAAAACAAGCGGCTCAAAAGAGAGAAAGTAGCCGATTATCGCAAGCGGAATGCCCGCATAGGAGCCTATTTTGCAAACCGGAATAATTGAATTTCTTATCTTTATCGGAACATAATTCTGTGCGTACTGTGCGGCGTGACCTGCCTCGTGACAGGCAACACCGATTGCGGCAACGGATGTCGAACCGTATACCGACTCCGAAAGGCGTATGGTATTTGTTCTCGGATCAAAATGGTCTGTAAGAGAGCCCGAACACATTTCAATTTTCACATTGTTGATGCCGTAATATCTTAGAACCTCCTGTGCCGCCTGAGCACCTGAATAGCCGCTTCTGCTGTACACCTTTGACTGTGAAGAAAAAGCGGATTTTACCATAATCTGTGCAATTATCGAGAAAATAAATGCAGGCAGAACAAGCACAACATAAAGCATAAAGCTTTCGGATGAATAATAAAGTGAATGACCGAGCATATTTTTCCCTCCGTTTTTTTGTTATTTTCAGCCGAGAATTTTTCCCTCGGCATCTTTGTGTCCGTTCATAAATGACAGAGCGGACATTCTTTTTGAGCCTTCAAGCATGACATCTTTAAGTAAGAGAGCGGAATTTTCACCGCATTTTACAAATACATTTCCGTTTTGCTTAAAAAGCTCGCCCACGCTCTTATCAGAGTTATCGGCAGAAAAATCCGAGCCGAAAAGCTTTAATACCTTGCCGTCATAATATGTTCTGGCAACAGGCCACGGATATGTGCCTCTTATAAGATTGTGAATTTTTTCAGCAGGATTATTCCAGCAGATAACGGCCTCTTCTTTGTTAAGCATTGCGGCGTGAGTTGCAAGAGAGTCATCCTGCGCAGTGCTTTTAAGTGTGCCGGCGGCAAGTCCTTTGAGCGTTTCGTCAAGCACCTCGGGGCACATACCGGCAATGCGGTCAAAAAGCTCGCCTGCCGTTTCGTATTTATCGATGGGAGTTTTGCGTACAAGCAGAATATCACCGGTGTCAAGCCCCGCCGCCATAAGCATTGTTGTAACGCCGGTTTCTTTTTCGCCGTCTATAACACTGCGCTGAATGGGTGCCGCTCCTCTGTATTTCGGAAGCAGAGAACCGTGCAGATTGACACAGGCATATTTCGGAATATCAAGCACACGCTGAGGCAGAATTTTGCCGTATGCCGCCACAACTATAAAATCGGGATTATAAGAAGCCAGCTTTTCGTATGCTTCATCCGACTTGAGCGTTGAAGGCTGATAAACTTCAACTCCGCCTTCAAGTGCCGTCTGTTTTACGGCTGTCGGCATCAGAACCTGTTTTCTGCCGACGGGCTTGTCGGGCTGACTTACGGCAAGAACAACATTATAGTCCGGGGAATTTATCAGAAATTTCAGAGAAGGCACCGCAAAATCGGGAGTGCCCATAAAGATTACAGTAAACATTATTTCACCTTATATCTCATTATAAATGCATAATGCATAATGTCGGAAGTCCTCAGGACTTGATTTGTATAGCTTCGCAAATATTAAAGTCTGCAAAAAGATTAATAAAAACAAGATAACCGTTTTCTTAATTATACATTGCACGCATAAAGCGCTAAATTACAACAAGAAATCAAAAATGAAAAAAAGATGCAAGCCGAATTTCAATGATTAACTTATCTTTTGCGACGCTTAATAATCCGGGACATACAGTGTCTTACGACATTATTAATTGTTAATTGTTTATTCGTCCCTGTAAACCTTCTCCCCGGGAGCGAGTGTATCAATATAAAGCTTTCCGTCGAGGTGGTCTAATTCGTGGCAGAAGCATCTTGCGGCAAGCTCTGAGCCTTTGTAGAGCACCCAGTTGCCCTCACGGTTCTGCGCTCTTACTTTAACGGTCATGGGGCGGATTGTTATACCGGATCTGCCGGGAAGTGACAGACAGCCCTCAACCTCACGCTGCTCGCCCTCACGCTCGATTATTTCGGGGTTTACAAGTTCTTTTACACCGTCGCCGAGGTCAATAACAACAACTCTCTTGAGTATGCCGACCTGCACTGCGGCAAGACCGACACCGCCGGATTTTTTGAGTGTCTCTCTCATGTCGTCAAGAAGCATGCCTAATTTGTCGTCAAACACGTCTACCTGACGGCTCTTTTTTCTTAAAATCGGATCATCATCTATTCTTATTTTGCGTAAAGCCATTTTGTTTTCCTCCGTTTCAGTCACAGGTTTCGGGATTCATATCCGCATAAACAGAGACTGTTCTGTATTCTTTCTCATTTGAAATCTCCTTCAGAACGGCGGAAAGCGTATTTCTGAAGGCAGATGTATTTTTCGTTTTTATTGTAATTCTGCGGCGGTGTCTGTTGTTGATTTTTTCTATTTTGGGAGCTATGGGACCCAAAATTATCATTTTTACGGTATTTTCCGCAGTATCCGTTTTTGACAGACGTTCAAAGAAATCACACGCACAGTTCTCGCACAGTTTTTCATCCGTACACGAAAAGCTTATTGTGCATATATCGCAGAAAGGGGGATATATCAGAGCTTTTCTTATTATAATCTCCTGATCATAAAATGTACTGTAATTTTGCGTTGCCGCAAGCTGAATTATATCATTTTCGGGGGCTACGGTCTGAATTACGGCACGCCCCGGCAAAGTGCCTCGTCCCGCTCTGCCGACAACCTGAGTCAGCAAATCAAAGACACGTTCACTGCCTCTGAAGTCATCGCCGAAAAGTGCGGAATCGGCAGTGGCAATTCCGACCAATGTAACATTGGGAAAGTCAAGCCCCTTTGCCACCATCTGAGTGCCTATCATAATGTCGTACTCACCCTCCGAAAAGGCGGTTAACGCTCTGTCGTGGGCATTTTTGGCGGTAGTGGTGTCGGCATCCATTCGGAGTATTTTTTTATCGGGGAAAAGAAATTCAAGCTCCTGCTGAACTTTCTGTGTGCCGAAGCCCGAATATCTGACATTATCCGCACCGCACACGGGGCAATTTGTGCTGAAAGGCACGGAGTATCCGCAATAATGGCACATAAGTCGATTGTTTGCGGAGTGATATGTAAGTGAAATACTGCAGTTGGGGCATGTGACAACTCGCTTGCATTCACGGCACACAACGAATGTGTTGTACCCTCGGCGGTTAACGAGAATAATGGACTGCTCCCCTGCATTGTTATTCTTTTCTATTTCTTTTATAAGCGGAGTCGAGAGCGACAGAAAATGCTCCAAAACGGATTTGTCTGTCATGTCGACCGTGCGAACATCGGGAAGTGTCGCCGAACCGTATCTGTTTTTAAGCTCAACAAGTGTGTATTTGCCCGTCTTAGCCCTGGCAAAGCTCTCAATTGACGGCGTGGCGGATGCTAAAAGCAGCATTGCGTTATTATAAGCACAGCGAAAACGCGCGACATCCTTGGCGTTATAGCGAGGGGCTGTATCGGATTTATATGTATGTTCCTGCTCCTCATCAACTACGATAAGACCGAGATTTTTTATCGGAGCAAACACCGCGCTTCTTGTGCCTATTACAATTGAAGCGTCGCCGTTTTTTATTCTGTTCCACTCGTCATATCGTTCGCCGATTGAAAGTCCGCTGTGCAGAAGCGCAATTTTTTTGCCGAACCTCTCCGAAAACAACGCCGCACACTGAGGCGTAAGAGAAATTTCGGGCACAAGAACAATCACGCCCTTATTTTCGGACACGACCTTCTCGATAAGCTCCATATAAACGCCCGTCTTGCCGCTCCCGGTGACACCGAAAAGCAAGGCTGTTTCGCTTTTTTCGGAAGAATACAGCTTATACAGAGCTTCATATGCGTTCTGCTGTTCATCAGAGAGACTGATTTTTCCTTTTGGGGTTCTGGGTTCCGCTTTCGGCGCACGGATTACCTGCTCCTCAAAAGCGTTAAGAACGCCGTTTTTGAGCATGGTATTCAGTACCGAAATTCCGACACCGGTATAATAGCATATTTCTTTTGCCGTCGCCGAGCCGTTGTTCCGCAAAAACTCCGCAACAGAATATTGCTTTTCGGACAGTGTCGACAGATCGCAGTCGGGTGTTATGACGAATTTTCGGCAGGACAGTGCTTTTACACGTTCGCTGACGGCTGTCTCTTTTGTTATTATGCCTTTTTCGGCGGCTTTTTTTATAATATTCAAAGCGTTGCCGCAAGACAGCATTTTTATCAGGTCTTTTTCTTTAAGTGAAGTGTGCTTTTTGTCAAACGAAAGATACAGCTGTTTTTCGGACGGCGATAAATCCGACAGAACATCATCGGGGATATTATCGCACAGTGTCCATACATTTTCCATCAGAACACATGCCCCTGCGGGAAGCATGACCTTTGCCGCAGAGAAATATGTGCAGAAAGTACGATCAACAAGCCACTTGGCAAGCAAAATCCGTTCGGTGTCAAGAAGCGGCTCATCATCTAAAATATCACGGATGAATTTAAGCCCGTCCTGCTCCTCTATGGTAATTTCACTGTCCTTAACTTCAAAAACAATGCCGAGACGAAGTGCGTCACCCCTGCCGAATGGCACTGTAACACGCATGCCGCACTGTATTCTGTCGTTAAGCTCCGAAGGGACAAGATATGTAAAAAGCCTGTCAAACCCATATGAGCACCTGTCAACGGCAACAAGCACCGTTTTCACATTAAAGAAAGCCACTTTTAATTAAAGGTCCTCGTGTGCTTCCTCAACGGAAGTCGCATCAACAGCGCAATCCCCTGTAAGAAAATCGCCGATTGCGATGCTTACGGGCTTTTCGACAAGAATTTCTTTTTCGGAATTTGCCTTGTCGACAATTTCTCTTGAACGCTTTGAAACGGCAACAACAAGAGCATATCTGCTGATGTCGTCCTTAATAAGTTCTTTCAGATCGATGTTAATCATTTTATTTAACTCCTTTTATTATGTCACAGACTTCTTTTACGCAGTCCGCAAGATTATCATTAACAACACGGTAGTCGTATGCATCACGGTATGTAAGCTCTTCTTTGGCAAGCTCGATACGCTTTTTTATATCGTCGTCCTGCTCTGTGCCGCGTCCTATAATTCGTTTTTTAAGCTCATCAAATGACGGCGGAAGAATAAAAATACTTTTTGCATCCGGGAACAGCTTTTTAATATTTGCCGCTCCGTTTACCTCGATTATAAGAATAACGATTTTGTTCTGCTCGGTCAGGCGTTCTATTTCGCACTTGAGTGTGCCGTAAAAATTGTCGCCGTAACGAACATATTCGACAAATTCACCGTTTTTCACCATTTCCCCGAATTTTTCACGGGGAATAAAATAGTAGTCAACTCCGTCCGTTTCACCGCAGCGTTTTGCTCTTGTTGTGGCGGACACGGTCTGAGCTATATCGGGATTTATCTTTTTAAGTTCATCATATACGGTATTTTTGCCGCATCCGGACGGCCCGGAGAGTACAAAAATCCGTCTTTGGTTGTTTGTCATTTTATTGTCTGCCTCCGTTTTGCTCCTCTTCGGTATCGTCCTCAAATCTTTTTGTGACCTGCTCGGGCTTAAGATAAGACAGAATAACATGCTCGCTGTCGGTAAACACCACGGACATTGTCTTGCGGCCCTGTGTAACGTCAATAAGCCGTCCCGATTCTTTTGCGTTCTGAATTATTCTTCTTACAGGTGCGGAGTCGGGGCTGACTATCGCTATTACGCGGTCTTCGTTTACAAGATTGCCGAATCCGATATTAACAAGCCTCATAAAAACGCTCCGTTTATTCTATATTCTGAATCTGTTCTCTGATTTTTTCAACCTCGGCCTTTATGTCGATAACCTTGCGGGCTATCTCGATATCCGAAGCCTTTGAGCCGACGGTGTTCGCCTCTCGGTTAATTTCCTGTACGAGAAAATCAAGCTTTCTGCCTATGGGCTCCGCACTTTCGAAAAGCGTGTGAAGCTGATCTATGTGACTTCTCAGGCGTACCGTTTCTTCGTCCACGGCAACCTTGTCGGCATAAATCGCGGCCTCCGTCAACAGACGCTGTTCGTCAACGTTTGCGTCCGCCAAAAGCTCCGAAATGCGTGTTTTCAGCTTTTCATTATATTCTTTAACCGTTTCGGGTGAACGTGCCTCTATAAACTCGACATTCTTTATAATGGTGTCGGCTCTGCCGAGAATATCGGCTTTAAGCTTTTCGCCCTCAATTTCACGCATTTTCGTAAATGCGCTTACAGCCTCCGCCGCAACGGATTTTACGATATTCCAGACTGTTTCTTCATCAGCGGGATTTTTGCGGATTGTAAAAATATCGGGATGAGAAGTGAGAATTTCAACGGATCTGTCCATTGACAGATGATATTTACGGCACAGCTCATCGAATGCTTCCATATATCCAGCCGCAAGTGAATGATTTACTTCAACAGTGCAGTTGTCTTCACGGTCGCACTCAATCTGCACACTGCAGTCAACCTTGCCTCGTGAAATATAGTCTTTAAGAAAGCTCTTCAGTTTTTCTTCAAGAAAAGAATACTCACGGTAAATTCTCGAAGAAAACTCAAAGTATCTGTGATTTACGCTTTTTATTTCAACCGTAACCGTAAAGCCGTCGGCAGAACCGACAGCACGGCCGTATCCGGTCATACTCTTAGTCATGTGATGCACCTTCCGTTATTAAAATCTGCCGGATTGTCTTTTAAGCAAAGAGACCTCGTCTTTTGTAAGCTCCCTGTATTCGCCGGGACGCAGATGCCCCAAGGTGAGCTGACCGATAGCCACACGCTTAAGTCGGACTGTCTCAAGCCCCGCTTCTTCGCACAGACGGCGTATCTGACGGTTGCGTCCTTCGTACAGAATAACCTCCAGCACGGATTTGTCATCTTCATTCGACACAACTCTGACATCTGCGGGATAGGTCTCTCTTCCGTCTATCATCATGGATGAAGTAAGCACGGTTATCTGCTCGTCGGTGACCTTCGGACGGACGCTTACACGGTACGCCTTAGCTATATGGTGCGACGGATGTGTCATGGCGTTTGCGAAATTGCCGTCATTTGTAAGCAGCAAAAGCCCTTCGGAGTCTCTGTCAAGTCTGCCGACGGGATAAACACGGCACGGAATATCCGCAACAAGCTCCGCCACGCACTTTCTGTCCATTTCGTCAGACATTGTGGTGACGTATCCGCGGGGCTTATAGAGCATGATATATTTGTGTGCCGCTGCCGCATGAGTCAGCTTTTTGCCGCAGAAAACAACACTGTCGTGCTTGGGGTCGATTTTTTCGCCAATCTCGGCGACATGACCGTTAACCTTGACCTTGCCGGCGGCGATATACTCCTCCGCCTTGCGTCTTGATGTAATTCCGCAGTCGGCTATAAATTTTTGTAATCTTACAGTTTCGTTCATAATAGTAACCATACCTTCCTCCGTGAAAAATCACGAAAGGAGAATTATTTTGCAGAATAGCACCATAAAGGCTGACGGTACACTGATTTTTTGACCCTCAACCTTTATTTTGATATTTATTCTGTTACGGAATTATTCCGCAGTGCCGTCTTCTTTTTTGCCGCCCTTTATCTTTTCGACAGTACCTGTAACCTTGTCGATAATATCGGGAACCATATTGACAATACGCTCTGCCGCGTTGTCGTTGGCGGTGATGTGCTTAAGCGTAACTTCGCCGTCTTTAAGCACAAGGAAAGCAACGGGATTAATTGTAATGCCGGCTCCTCCGCCGCCGCCGAAAAGCTCCTTGCCGTTCTTTGACGGAAAATCAGAGCCGCCGGAAGCAAAGCCGTATGTTACCTTTGAAACGGGAATTACGGTGATTTCTTCACTGAGCTTAATGGGTTCGCCGACGATTGTGCTTACGTCAACAAGCTGACGAACCTTTTCGATTGTGGTGGAAAGAATACCTGATGCTGTTTTCTCACTCATTTGCAATTTCACTCTTTCGTATATTATTTGCGTTTTTTGACTGTTTTGTTTTCTGCTCTGTCGGTGCGTCTGATTTCTTTGCACCGGAGATTTTTATAATCAAGCCTATAAGCACCTTAAAGATGAGCTTAAAGACAAGAGCAAGCGTAATGCCGATAAGTCTTATCGGAACAACATGGAATTTAATATAAAATGATGCCTCGCTGTAACGCGCGAGAAAATCGGGATAAACGTTTATATCGTATTTTTTTAGCGTTGTGCCGGACGCAAGCGTTCCGAGCATCGGAAACAGAGTTGAGCAGACCTCGCCGTAATAAATCGCCGTTTTTGCTGAGTCTTTTTTTGCGCAGCGAACATCTAACTGCAGGTCGTCAACTATAAACGCTCTTAAAAGACCTCCGAAAAATGTGCCGAGATAAGAGAATACTCGTTTTACGATTTCTATAAGTCCGTCGACACCCTCGGCTTCATAAAGAGTTTTGACAAGATCGAGCGGATTGCTCTTTTTCTTTTCGGGCTCTTTTTTCTCTTCGCCTGCGTCTTCGGCGGCCGTTTCTTCGGTCGGTGTTTCTTCCGTCGGCGTTTCTTCGGGCGGAGTGTCTTCCGGCACTGTGTTTTCGGGCAGTGCTTCGGGCGTTTCGGAGTTTGGTTCTTCGGGCTTATTCTCTGATTTTTTCTTGGGATAAATCGGAATATTTATAAACAGCCATTTAAGAGCCAATGATGTTGTTTTGTCGGAATATTCCGTTATGACGGTTACCCTGACGCACAGCACGGCAATAATAAGGGCGAGTATTCCCAAAAGAATCCAACCGATTATTTTAAGTACAATCACATTGTCACCCCTTATATTACAGAATAGATATCTGACCTTCGACACCGGTGCTGTCGTTGTGTATGTTCTCGAGTGCTGCCGCCGCGGATTTGGTATCCGGAATCTCCGGCAGTTCCGCCAGAGTGGACATACAAAAGCACTTTAGAAATTCCGTTGTAGTACAGTATATCAAAGGTCGACCCGGTAAGTCAAGTCTTCCGCACTCTTCTATCAGATTTCTTTGGCATAAAGTGTTGATTACGCCGCCGCAATCGACTCCCCTGACCTGTTCGATAAACGATCTTGTCACAGGCTGGTTGTATGCTATAACCGCAAGCACCTCAAATGCCGCAGAGGACAGAGGCTGATTTCTTTTCATATCAAGAATTGTGCGAACGGCGTTTGCGTATTGCGAGCGAGTCGCAAACTGCACCTTGGAGCCTAAAAGCAGCAATTCAACCGCGCTGTCGTTTTTGTCGTAGTCATCCTTTATTTCTCTTAACACTTCGTCAAGCTTTTCGGGGGAACAGCCGAATGCCTCAATAAGTCTTGCTCTTTCGAGTGCGTCACCCGAGGCGAACACGACAGCTTCTATCGAATGCTTGAGATCTATTGTATTTTCATCAGTCAAAATCGAGTTCTCCTTCCGGTGTTTTCAAAAGTACGACTTCGGCATTGTCGCCGTCACCGTCTATGTGTATATGCTTTGTTTTGGCAAGCTCCAGCACCGCAAGAAAAGCGGCAACCATATCGGAACGGCTCTCGGAGCTTCTGAAAATATCGCCGAGCTTCTGTTTGCCTTTTCTTGAAAGCATTTCGCATACGGATTTTATCTTAAGCGAAACAGACACAATCTTTTTTGCGACAATGGGCTTAAACACATCAATTGACGGCGGAATGAGCTTGAGTCTGCGTCCGACAACCTTCATATAGGCGTTTATAAGCTCAATGGGGTCGTGTATTCTTGTATATGTCATGTCGCATTCGATTTTTTCCTGCGGGCGTGTGATATTATCAAAACCGCCCGTGCGAGTCGAAAGCTGTTCGGCAACCTTTTTGCACTCGGCATACTCAATAAGCTCTCCGCTTAATTCTTTTCGCAGAGTTTCCGCTTCTTCGTATACAGGCAGCAGAGAGAGGCTTTTTATGTGGACAAGACGAGCCGCCATTTCGAGAAATTCGCTTGCAACGTCCATGTCGGCTTCTTTCATCTGCCGTATATAGTCCGTATACTGCTCAACAAGCTCAACTATCGGAATATCGTAAATATTAAGTTTATGTTTTGAAATAAGATGAAGCAGAAGATCCATAGGGCCTTCAAATACTTCTATCTTATATTTTATTGTTTCCATCAGTTCTCCGAAATCATAAAAATGCGGCAAAGGGCAGACGGCAGATAAAATCAATACCGCTGCATACCCAACTTGTAAGAGTTGAAAGCGGTGAAAAATCAAGTCTGTCGAAAATAAAAATTATTGCGAAGAGAATGTACATTGAATATCTCTCGTACTGCATTATTTTGTAATAAATTCTGTCGGGCAATATAGCCGTAAGAACACGCGAACCGTCAAGCGGCGGAATGGGAATAAAATTAAACACAGCCAAAGACACGTTTATCATTGACGCATAGGCAAAGAACGTATAGGCGGCAATGGCGATTGCTTCGGGGAAAGCCGAAATATTAACATAAATCGCATTTGTCGCATTTTTCAGAAGTGAGAAAAACACAGCCAGAATCAGATTTGAAACAGGGCCCGCAACTGCGACAAGAGCAAAATAAAGCTTTCTCTTTTTCGGCGGAAAATTGCGGATATTAACCGGCACGGGCTTTGCGTAACCGAAGCCGAACAGCACAATCATAAGCGTGCCGAACAGGTCAAGGTGCGCTTTGGGGCTTAAAGAAATTCTGCCCGAGAGACGGCCTGTTTCGTCACCTAATTTTGATGCCATCCATGCGTGCGCACTCTCGTGAACGGGGAAACAGCATATTACGATGAACGCAAGCGCACAGACATATATGGCGATTTCATAAAATTCAAGATTGCCGGAGAAAAATTGGATTATGTAGCTAATCAAGTTAATCTTCCCTTCAGTTTTGGGGTATATATAAGTGGCCGGGGGCTAAGGAAGGCACTGCGTGACTTAGATTACAGAGTTTCGCAGACTTTAGGTTGTATTTTTTAATAGTCCAATCGTCAGCGGAGCTTATAATCCAAAACGCAAAGCGTTTTTCTTAATTGTTAATTTTTCTTACGCCTACAAACCTTTCTGTTTCGTACAGATCGGCTGTTGTTACGGGGTTGCCGTATTTAACGAGCATATCCGCGATTTGGGGCGGTTGATCTTCGCCGCTTTCGACAATATAAAAGCCGTTCGGATTAAGCTTCGGCAGCCAGAGTTCGGTTTCTGCACGGTAGAAATCAAGTCCGTCTGTGCCGCCGTCAAGGGCAGTTGCCGGTTCAAGCTTTACTTCCGCCTGAAGGCCTTCCATTTCGTTTTTCGGGATATACGGCGGATTTGAAACAATCAGGTCGGGAGTGGGAATATCCGTCGGCGGCGGTGACATTACATTATATTTAATAATATGCACATTCCGAAGATTATAATATCCGACATTCTTTTTAAGATAGAACAGTGCGTCATCGTACAGTTCAAACAGATAAACATCCGTCTCGGGGCATTCAATTGCTATTGTAATACCTATACAGCCCGTTCCCGCACACAGATCATAGACCGTTTTAAGTCCGTGTGATTTTATATTCTCAATGCAGATATCGGCAAGCTGTTCCGTTTCGGGGCGTGGGATAAGCACACCCTCACCCACAAAAAAGCGTCTGCCGTAAAATGACCACTCACCGAGAATATACTGAAGCGGCTCGCCTGCAATACGGCGGTTTATCATATCGAAAAACACTGCCGTTTTGTCGGAAGAAACCGGCATATCCGGGCTTAAAATAAGTGCTATTCTGTCAACCGAAAATGCTGAATAAAGCATTTCCCGTGCATCAAACGGTGCGTTATTTATATGAGCCTCATTAAGCTTTAATGTTCCCTCTTTATAAACTGCGGACAATGTATCAGACAAGAGTGTCATCCTCCGGGTTGTCGGTAATAACAGCCTTTACGGAAGCAACGGCAACTTCTATCATGTCATCCGTCGGCTCTTTTGTGGTAATTCTCTGCATCCAAAGTCCGGGTGCGGAGAAAATCTCAGTAAGTATATTATCATGACGCCCTGCGTATTTTATAAGCTCATAGCTTATACCGGTAACAACGGGCAGAACAAGGATAAGCTTTACAAGAATCCATATAATTCTGTTTGATGAATCTGTCAGCTGCGGGAAAATCAGCGACACTATCGACGATACGATAATGCTTGTGATAAGCACGATAAATATGAAGCTTGTGCCGCATCTCGGATGAAAACGGCGGCAGCCTCTTATGTTTTCGACTGTGAGCGGAAGGCCTTTTTCGTAGCAGAATATAGTCTTATGTTCCGCGCCGTGATACATAAACACACGGTGAATATCCTTCATTTTTGAGACAGCCCACATATATATAACAATTATAACTGCACGCATAAGGCCTTCAAACAGTGCGTGGAACTTCTGAAGAGAGTCGGCGAAAAGATGCTCGTCAATCACATCAACAAGAAATGTCGGCAGATACACAAAAAGTCCCATGCCGATAACAACAGCGAGAACAGAAGCGACACCTGTTATGGCGGCGAACATTTTGGGGCCCATATGGTCATTAAGCCAGCGGTCAAGCTTGCTCATTTTTTCGGGGTCGGTTTCATCCTCCATCTGCCCCGACAAGTCAGCCGAACGCATAAGGGATTTGTAGCCGATTATCATTGACTCGATAAAATTTACTATGCCTCGTATAAAGGGCCAACCCAAAAATTTTACTTTATCACGGGCGTGCTTTACATTCATAAATTCGGTTATGATTTCGCCCTTTGTATTTCTGACGGACAGTGCCGCACCCTTGGGGCCATTCATCATAACGCCCTCTATAAGTGCCTGACCGCCGACAGACGTTTTGCGTATTATTTCGGAATTTCTGCTGTCTTTGCTCATTGATTTTCCTTTCCTCCGGTCAGATTGAACGGAATTACGGGGAGTGTCACAATAACGGTTGTGCCCTCGCCCTCTTTGCTTACGACTTCAAGCTCGCCCTTGTGCATTGTGACAATTTCGTCACACACAGCAAGACCGATGCCGGAGCCTTTTACGGATTTATTTGCTTTATAGAATTTTTCTTTAACATGAGGCAAATCCTCCTCCGAGATACCGCACCCGGTGTCGGCAATGCTTATATTTATATTGTTTTGCGAAAGTGATGCCACAATAGCTATTTTTCCGCCCGGCTGAGTATATTTTATGGAGTTGTCTATAATATTTACAAACACCTGCTTTATTCTGTCGGGGTCCCCCTCGGCAGGAGCGGGGTAATCGGGTGCACTGTAAAAAATTTCTATACCTTCACGGTGTGCCCTGTCACGAAGCACAAACACCGCTTCGTCAAGCTCGGCGAGAACGTCGATTTTCTGAAGTCTTAATGACATTTTGCCGTTTTGCATTCGTGAGAAGTCAAGAAGATCCTCAACTAAGGAATACAGCCGTTCCGATTCGTTTAATATAACCTTTAAGCCCTCATTTAGTGTGGGGTCGCTGTTTTCTTCGTTAACGCTCATCAGAGTTTCAGTCCAGCCCTTTATTGCGGTAAGGGGTGTTCGAAGCTCATGTGAGACGGTTGATATGAAGTCATTTTTAAGACGGTCGGTTTTTTCTATTTCGTCCGTCATGTAGTTTATGGATTCCGAAAGCTCTGTTATTTCATCGTATCTGTTTGTTATATCGATTTTGTCGGTATAGTTGCCGGCGGCTATGCGTCTTGCCGCTTCGTTGATTTTTTTGACGGGCCCCACAATCGAGCGAATAAAGAACAGCCCCGACATAATAACAAGCAGAAGAGCAAAACCACAGCCCGCACCGGCAGTCAGAATAACTCTGAACACCTGCTTATCAATATCTCGCAGAGAAATAATATATCGAACCGCACCGTTTGACTGCCCTTTTGTTTTGGGGAGAAAAACCGTAAGTGCCATGACATGCTCACCGGACGGCAGAAAGTCTTTTGCAATTGCCATTCCCGTTGCGGAATTATAGGCGGCATTATAATCCTCGGAACCGTCATTCTCGGCGGCAAATCCCGTGGAAGTCACTATAACCTCGCCGCTGCCGTTATATATCCACACCTCGGCTGTGTTTATATCACCGAAGCTTTCAACATACTCCTGTGCTCTCTGAACAAAAACATCGGCGGAGGAGTCTATATATCCCCCGAAAAACTCAGCCACGGTACTGCTCTGGCCCATGGAATTTAACTTGTTTTTTACCGTATCATAATAATATGTGCGGATTGAAAATGTAATTATCGCCGCAATGACTGCCAAAATCAGCGCTATAACCATAATTGTGGTAAGAATCCATCTTGCGGTGATACCGCTCTTTATAAGCGGCCTGCGTTCTTTTTTCTTCATTACTCTATCCACTTATACCCTACGCCCCATATAGTGGTAAGATGTCGGGGTGCGGAGGGGTTGTCTTCGACCTTCATGCGAAGTCGTCTTATGTTTACATCGACAACCTTATCGTCGCCGTAATACATACTGCCCCAAACGCCGTTTAATATCTCGTTTCGTTCAAGCGGAGTGTTGGGATGTGTAAAGAAATATTCCATTATCTGAAACTCAACCTGAGTAAGCTCAATCGGAGCGCCGTTTTTTGTAAGAGTGCGGCTTCTGAGATTAAGAACAAACTCACCGAGTTCTATTATGTTGCCTCTGTCCTTGCTCTCACGCACAAACTCTTTGTTTACGGTGACACGTCTGTAAACGGCATCTATTCTCGCCATAAGCTCCGAGGTTGAAAACGGCTTTGTGACATAGTCATCGGCACCGACAAGAAGACCGGTTACCTTGTCCATTTCCTGTGTGCGTGCCGTCAGAATGATAATGCCGATCGTGCTGCTCTTTTTGCGAAGCTGTTTGCAGACTTCTATTCCGTCAACCACGGGCATCATGACATCAAGAAGGGCGACATCGAAATTTCCGTTGTTTTCATCGTAAAGCTTAAGCGCCTTTTCGCCGTCCTCGGCTTCCTCGACATCATAGCCGTTTCTTTTGAGGTTAATAACAATAAAATCGCGTATTGATTTTTCATCCTCGGCAACAAGTATTCTTTTCACAGGTTTCACTCCGTTTCATTTTCGGTTTCGAGATATTCTATATCCTGTTTTATTGTATCAAAATCGAGTTCGTGTGTTTTTCCGAGGTCTGTCACGGACACACGCACAGCAGACGAACCGGATGAGTGTCTGCCGGCTTCACTTGAGAGATAAACCGTAAACAGAAGGTCATCTTCGGCATCGGCATTCTCTTTTTTCTCGATAAATTTTATCTGTCCGTTATATACATCATATATAATATCTGAATATTCACAGTAGCTGTCGATTTTTATCCGCAGATTCAGATCGTCGCACACATAATAACCGCCTATACTCTTGAATGACAGCCCCGTAAAATGAAAATACTCGGTGCGGTAAATCGCATCCTTTGTGCTGCCGTCTTCGGAAACGGAATATGAATTTTCGAGAATTTTAAGTCTTGATATTTCAACAATGCCGTCGCCGTCAACATCCTCACTTTTTGTATACTGAGATGTGACCGTTTTTTCACTCAGAGGCACTCCCTTTTCGTCAACAGGGCGGACAAACGCCGATTTTTCATTGTCAAAATACACAATATCGGTTATATATTTTCCGTCGCCTATCTGAGCATCAAAATAAAATACGTAACCTTCATCCTGAACATCGTGTGCATAAGACAGGAAACCCGAAATTCTGTTATCGAGATTTACTTCACTTACAGCTTCAAACAGCTCTGACTCAGCCGAAAACCTGACGCACTTAAGAAGCACCGCCGGATTTTCTTCAGCCGGATCTATAAATGTATAAATCAGTTCTTCTTTGTCATCGGAATCAATATCATAAGCAAAATAATCGGTAATTCTGACGGTAGCTATACTCTTAAAGCCGTTAGAGTCATTGGCGGATGGCTCACAATGTCTGTAAAGGGCAAGTGACTTTTCTTTGTTGCCGTCCGAAAACTGCCACACAACGGCAATTTCTTTTATGCCGTCATTATCGAAATTGCAAAAAGAGACACTGCAAACGGATGTGCCGTTGCCCTTAATGTCGGCGACAGAGTTCCATGTTTCTTTTTCGGAATCATATTTCAGAAAATGTATTCTCGCTTCACCGGTTGTGTCTTTGGGCGTATAGAAAACTATGGCTTCGTTTGTGCCGTCATTGTCATAGTCATAAAGCACATATGCCGAACGATATTCACCGGACACGGGACGCACAAGTGAAGCGTTAGCGCCGACATCCTTTTCGAACACCTTTTGCAGCTCGGTGTTTTCGCCGGTAAGCTTAGGCGGCTTAAGAAGTGAATCGACTGAAAAAACATTGTAATCGGAGCATCCCGCAAGCACCGCCGCAACAATAACGACAGCGGCAAAAAGAAATGCTCTCAATGCTTTTTTCATCAAATCAACCCTCTTTACCCGAATATTTAACTTACCGACTTAACGGAATCTGATATAACAATACGAGCTTTTTTCAATAGCATAACAATGCATAATTCACAATGCATAATTCACAATGCATAATGTCGGAAGTCCTGCGGAC
>CAVFPQ010000013.1:0-25009 GCA_963624415.1 Acutalibacteraceae bacterium
AAAACGCCTACAATGCCGCATGGATGGGTCTTACGGTTGTTGACGGCAGTGCTGACACGACAACACTTATCAATAATCTTGTAGACGCCGCAAACGCCCTTAAAGTAAAGGTTACTCTCAATCCCAACTACGGCGCAGCCACATCAAGCTACAAATCAATCACTGTCGGTCTTAATAACTATATTGACTATGATGTATCGCAGTTCAGCACGCCCACACGCAAGGGCTACACCTTCATGGGCTGGAGCGATAATTCTTCCGCCGCATCAGGCACAAAGGTAGGCACAGTAAGGGTCGGTGCTTATTACAGAACCTATTACGCCACATGGTCGCTCGATAATTACACCGCAACCTTCAAGGCGCTTACATACGGCAAAATAGGCGACAACGCAGTCGGACAGGATGTTACCGTAAACTACAATGTCGAGACCGGCATAACAATTCCCGCGACATACAGCCGCTCATACTACACATTTAATAATAACTGGAAGGTTATAAGCACCGCAACAGGCGACTGGACTGTCGGCAACCTGTTTGCCCCGGGTGTAACAACCGACACCGGCAAAATAGGCAACATTGTTTTAGAGCCTGCCACAACTCCCATTACATACACGGCAAGCTACGATGCCGCCGGCGGCAGTGAGGTTGTAAACGGCGATGCTTCACGCTCCTATAATATTGAAAGCACGCACTCTCTGCCCACATCCGTTCGTGAGGGCTACACTCTTGTCGGCTGGGACGTTACATATACAGACGATTCTTCCTGCTGGCAGTCCGGCAAATCCTACCCCGCAGGCACATCGTTTAACGGCAAGCACGGCAATGTATCGTTCAAGGCAAACTGGCAGACACTCACTTCCATAATTACAATAAAAACGGCAAGCGGCGAAAGCTACACAGGCAATAAGACACTGAACTATGCTTACGCTTCCTCGCTTCAGGTTAACACCGCATCCAAAAACGGCTACACATTCAAGGGCTGGAAGGTAACAGCTTCCTCGGCAAATTCAGACGGCAAATGCACATGGACTGTCGGCGAAACGTTCACCCTTCAGGACGGCAACACCACCGTCAGCATCCCCGGCGGCAGACTCGGTGACTGCACACTTGAGCCGATATGGGAGAAGATTACATACACAATCACTTTCAACTCCAACGGCGGCACTGTTATCTCTTCAAAGACATATACAATAGAAGATTCCGTCGCACTCGCCTCCCCTGCTAAGGACGGCTATACATTCAGAAACTGGAGCGTTTCCGTTCACGACACAGCCGACAACTGGACAGCCACAAGCTACGCCGGCGGCAGTGTTTCGGGAATGTACGGTAATGTAACTCTTATCGCGAACTATGACGAAAAGGCGTTCACGATTACTCTTGACGCAAACGGCGGCACGGTTTCGCAGTCAACGGTTACATATAAGATAAGCAACTCTGCATCACTGCCTCAGCCCGCAAAGACGGGTTATGACTTCAGCGGCTGGACTGTAACAAAATCCGATTCCTCCGCATGGAAAACAGGCGACACTTATACGGAGTCTATCCCCGGCGGCAAGTTCGGCAATGTAACACTCAAAGCCACATGGACGGCGAAAAAATATACAATCACATTCTCAGACGGCATTGACTCCGTAACATATTCAATAGAAGACACCGTAACAATGCCCTCAGTCGCAAAGACAGGCTATAATTTCGCGAAATGGACTGTTAAATCCTCGAGCGGCAACTGGACAGACGGAAAAGAGTATAAAGCAAACGACAAAGCAACCGGAATGTACGGCGATGTCGTAATGACAGCCGGCTTTACTCCGATCTCGTACTCATACACATATCTCAACACCGACGGCACAACGTACGGCAGCGGCACATACACAATTGAGAACACACTGACTCCTCCGTCCGAATACACTGCCGCAGGATATAATTTCAAGGGCTGGCGTGTCGAGAAAAACGACATAGGCTCGTGGACTGTCGGAAATATCGTAAATCCCGGTGAATCGGCAACGGGCAACTACGGCGATGTTACATTCAAGCCCGAGCTTGAAGCGAGAGAGTACACGGCATCATTCTCCGCAAACGGCGGTATGTCAACTCCCGATATTACATATACAATCGAGAGTGAAGACAAGGTTCTGCCCTCAACCACAAGAACAGGCTATGATTTCCTCGGCTGGAAAATAACTTCCGGCACGGCTACAAACTGGGATACTTCAAAAATTTACGCAGCCGGCACATCAATGAAGGGCTTCTACGGCAACGTAACATTTGAGGCACAGTGGAAAGCGCAGAATGTCAATATCACATTCATAATGGGCGACAAACAGGAGGTTGTAACATCCCCCTACGACAGCGAGACACCCAATGTTCCCGCTTCGATCTCTTGCCCCGATGACGCACAGTATACTTATACATTCGACCATTGGGAGCCTGCTCTTACAAAGGTAAGCACACCCACAACATACACGGCTGTATATAACAAGACCGTAAAGAGCTATACAATCACATGGAAGGTGCAGACGATTGAGGGCGACACTTCAAGCGTTGTCACAAAGACAAGTGAAGTAAAATACGGCGAAACTCCCGCTTATCCCGACGGTGTTCCGTCACAGACTTCATCCGACATAAGCGATCACGAGATGCGTTTTGACTCATGGTCACCCGAAATAAAGACTGTTACCGGCACGGCAACATATACTGCGGTGTTCAAGAAGGTTCTTCAGCCGCAGACAGTCAACTGGTACAATGGCAGTGTTCTTCTCTCGTCCGAAAAATGGGGTGTCGGCGACACACCGAAATATGCCGGCGCAACACCGACAAAGGCAGATGAAAACGGCTTCAAATTCGTTTTCAAGGGCTGGTCAACAACGGACGGCGGCGAAGTATCCGAGCCTGTTATCGTAACGGTGGCGCACGGCGAATATAACTATTATGCTGTATTCGAAAAACAGGCACAGAGCTATACTCTCACATTCAACGCAAACGGCGGCACTCTTGAAGAAGCGACAACCGAATACACATTCTCTGAAAACGGAGCGGAAGCAACATTCCCCAAGCCGACAAAGACCGGCTATACCTTCGGCGGTTGGAAACTCGTTTCAAATGACGGCACATGGAAAGAAAACACCATAAACGCCAACGGACTTTATAACGGCAACACCGTTTATATTGTAGAATACTGGGGCAACGCAACGTTTGAAGCTGTATGGACACCCACAGATTATACACTTAAATTTGAGGGCGCAGGTGTCGGTGTCAATACTCTTACATACACAATCGAAAGCACGGATACACTTCCCGCAGCCGAAAAAACGGGCTATGAGCACACAGGCTGGCTTGTAAGTGTCGGTGACGGCAGCTGGATTCAGGGCACGGTCGTTGCGATTGACAAATCACTTACCGGTGAATACGGCAACGCTACATTTACTCCCGTTTACAAAGCGAGAACTTATAAAATAACATGGGTAAGCGGCGACTATACGCAGACATCCGAATATACATACGGCGCTTCAATCTACCGTCTTGAGCCTGTCGCAAAGCAGGGCTACACGGCAGACTGGGACAGCGAAGTCCCGGCAACAATGCCCGCCGAGGATATCACATTCAAGGCTGTATATACTCCCGTAACATATTATTTAAGACTTAATCTTAACGGCGGCACAGGTGCCGAGAGCTTTGAATACTCATCCGAGACCGACACCGTACTTCCCACACCCACACGCTCGGGCGCACAGTTCCTCGGCTGGAAGGTAACATCCACCGCAGGCAACTGGACAAAGGATTCACTTATTGCGGGCGGCACGTCAATAAAGGGCAAATACGGCAACACAACTCTTACGGCACAGTGGAAGCTTGACTCCTTCACAGTAACATGGGTTGCGGGTGACACAACAAAGGTCACACACTGGTATTACGGCATGACACCGTCCTTTGACGGCACACCGTACAAATCCCCCGACGAGAGCTATTCATATGTATTCAGCGGCTGGGATAAAGAGATTACCACCGTAACAGGCGATGTGACATATACCGCTCAGTTTAAAAAGACCGCGCGTGAATATACCGTAATATGGAATGTTGACGGCGCAGAAACAAAGCAGACTTATCATTACGGCGACACGCTTGTATGTCCGTTCGACACCGATCCCGTAAGAATTTCAACAAGCGAATTTGACTTCATTTTCGAAGGCTGGACACCGGCAACACAGGCAACGGTAACAGACGACATTGTTTACACTGCCGAGTTCAGAGTATTTACAAAGCTTTTAGGCCTCTCGCTTAACAAGAGTGCGTTGTTCCTGAAGCTTGATGAATCCGAAGGTCTGTCGGCTGAAATTTATCCGTCAACGGCATCCGTAAAGGACGTTATCTGGGCTTCATCGAACACTGAAGTCGCAAAGGTTGACGAAGTCGGCAAGGTAACGGCAGTAAACGCCGGCATGGCAATAATTTCCGTAGCAAGCGCTGACGGAGCATTCAAGTCATACTGCGTTGTTACAGTATCTCCCAAGACAACAACCTATGTTGAAATCACGGCAAACGGCGTATCCACAACAAATGTTATCGGCTCGTCCGTTCAGCTTTACGCAACTGTAAAGCCCGACGACGCAACCGATCGCACATACCGTTGGACATCCGACAACCCCGGCATAGCATCCGTTGACGAATACGGCATGGTTCGCTTTAACTCTAAGGGCACAACAACAATTCATGTTGTTACAACCGACGGCTACGCACAGGGCAGCATTGAGGTTACTGCGACAGAAGTCGAAACGGAACAGCAGGTCGAAAAGACATACGCCATAAGATTTTTGAATCTTGCGTGCAATATAGTCGTATGTGACGAATACGGCAACGAGCATACATTCAAGTCAAACGAGGTTCTTATAGTCCCCGAAGGCGGCTCGATAACATTCTACCCGACACATCCGTATTACATCATATGCAACGGCGTAACGCTTGAACAGGATGCGGAATACACAATCTCGAACATTCAGCAGAACTATATGATAGCTTCCTCCAAGGCCGAGATCGTCACACCCGACGACGACGGCGAGGACGCAAAGACATTCATTCAGAAGCTGCAGGAGTTCTTCAGAAAGATTGTTCAGTTCTTCAGAAATCTCTTTAAGCACTAAGCTAAAAAAAATAAAAGAAGGCTTTGGCTCACGGGTCAAGGCCTTCTTTTAATATTAAGTTATTTTGTTAAGTTATTTTATCAGCCAACTGTAATCTTTGCGGCAGTCGAGAATATATTCAACATAAACAGTATCATCTTTTATCTGATAAAGAATAAGATACCGGTTTTTTATATACATTTTGTGATATTTATTCTTCGGAATAATAGCATCCTCAAAAAACGGAAATCTGTGTGGCATATACTCCAAAGAACGCATAGCCTCTATTATTTCTCTCTTTTTTCTGACAGCAGACTCTTTGCTGACTCGTGCAATAAAACCGATGCTTGATGTAAGCATTCGTTTTGCTCTGTCGGAAACAATTACTTTATATTTGTTTTCTTCCATAAGTTAAACTCCGGCAATTGCATTGTCAAGAAAAGCATCAAGCTCATCAAGAGTACACCCGGTTCTTCCGGCTAATCTGTCTTCCTCAACAGAAAGAAGCTCTTCTCTTAGCTTAAACATTTTTTCCCTGCGATTAAAGGTTTCGATATCCATAACAACCAAATCGCCTTCTCCGTTCTTTGTAAGAAAAATCGGTTCTTCTGTTTTGCGACACAGTTCCGCAATTTCATTATAATTCTGACGAATTGCCGCGGATGGACGTATATTCATGTTACCACACCTTTTTTTCATAGTAATATTCTGATAATATTGTATCTGTTGTTTACAATAATGTCAATAATATTTCGAAAATCAAGAATTTATAAGTAATGATCAGAAAACGCTATTTTTACAAAAAACCAAAAAAATTAATATAATATCTTGAAGTTGCAGAATAATTTTGGTAAAATAAACCAAATAAAACTTTTTGGAGGAAGAAAAATGTTGGCAGTTATCAAAATGTTCATTGCGTTCTTTATGGCGTTCAATCAGCTTATGACACCCATTACCGCTGTTGCGGCAGGGGGAGAGGACAAATATTTCTATGAGTGGAGCATTAACGACGAGTATTCGTCCGACACATATGCGGTGTCGCTCGAAAAAGACCCCGACAAGGATTTTGTTGTGCTTAATCTCGCCGATGTTCAGCTTAAGGATTATGAGGCTTACGCCGATGAATGGACAATAGCGTCCGAGACTATCGACAGACTTATTAAAGAAATTCAGCCCGATTTAATCACCCTCACCGGCGACAATGCGTGGGGCGGTGTTGCGTATCTTGAGCTTATAAACTTCCTTGAGTCATATGAAATTCCGTGGGCTCCCATAATGGGCAACCATGACGGAGAAAAGACACTCAGTGAGTTCTGGGCGGCTTACAGAATGTCAAAAGCCGAGCATTGTCTGTTCAAGTTCGGCCCTGAGGATATGGGCTACGGCAACTATATTCTCAATATTACCGAAAACGGCAGAGTTATCCATACACTTTTCATGATGGACACACATTCCGATGCCGAAAACGGCGGCTATGACCACCTGTGGACTAATCAGATTAACTGGTACAAGTGGGCGGTTAAAGGCATTGCCGAAGAAAACGGCGGAACGGTCGAAAGTACCGTATTTATACATATTCCCGTCTGCGAGTATAAGGACGCATGGAAATCCGTCTATGACGAAGAAAACGAGTGCTTCTATGAAGACACGGATATTGATTATTTCGGTCATAACGGTGAAGGTGTATGCAGTCCGAAAGATGAAAACAACACAGGATTTTTCGATGTATGCAAATCCCTCGGCAGTACAAAGAACATTATAGCCGGTCATGACCATACAAACTGCGCGTCAATTATGTATGAAGGAATACGCCTTTCATACGCCCTCAAAGCGGGCCCCGGATGTTATTGGGACGAAGAGAAAAACGGCGGTTCAACGCTTACAATCTCTTCCGACGGCTCGGCGGTATTTGAGCATCACTATGTTGATCCGGCTACGATTCAGCTGGCGGACACGATTTGCTGAAAAAAGTGGTCGGGGACTGAGGAAGTCCTGTGGACTTGGATTATAAGCTGACGCAAGAGGAAAGCTTTATTGCCACTTGTGATTTAAAAATAATCGATATAATAAAAGAGCAAGGTCACACCATGGTTTTGATGTGATCTTGCTTTTTTTGTGCGGTTATTCAGTTTTATTCCGAGACAAGGTTTTTCAGATAATCTATTCTGTCATGTACGGAAGAAACTATTTTCTGCTGTCTGGCTTCATCTATCAGGTCGGGGTCGGCTTTTTGCAATATATTGAAAATTTCTCCGTCAATGTCATTAAGCGAACTGAGATTTATTCCGTCAAATGAACTGACAAGCTTCAGCTGATCAAAATGATTTTTTCTGAACGGCTTGCAAACAATGCCCGATTGTCTGTCCAAAATCTGCGTGACCTTATCAAATCCGAGCGATGAACCGTTATCGTAAACAGGTGCTGTGCCGATCCATTGAAGTGTATCCGCATTTCTTATAAGTCCGAAGTTGTTAAAATGTCTGTCTTCATTTGCAATTATGAAGTCAACAATAATCATTTGGTCGATTTTCTTTACAATGTCATTGATGCCGAGAGTTTTACAGCAGTTAATGTAATGCTCATATACCGATAAATGATTGGGTTTCGGAAAAGCCTGCAAAATCTTTGAGGCGGTAACAAGCTCGGTGTCGTGTGTAATAAAATCTTCGCATATACTGTAAGGCTTGCCATTCTCAATTATTACCGAATATCCGACATGCTCCACGCCCAATTTATCCATAACAAGAGAGGCGATTGCCTCATTGAACGGCTGTTGCTCAAACGGTGGGCTGCCGGCTTTTATAAGATACCGTTGGCCGTTTATTATTTTCCATCTCTTTTTAAGACAGCCGTCGGAGGTGTTGTCGGGAGAGTTCAGACTTATATTGTCGGTATCTGTTGCCCTGCCGAACAGTATATCGCCCAAATCCTCCGAAAAATCATTATCAAAGAAATTTATTTCATCCCAGCTCAAATCCGAATTTTCGGGTTTAATCCAGTATTGATCCGAAAGACTCAGACCGAAGCATTTTGATAAAAGGAGCTTTGGAGAGCTTATTCGCAAAATCTGAAGAGCCTCATAAAGCCCCTGTCTGCTTGCGGGGATTGAACGTTCAGTCCACCACTTGTTAAGCAGTGCTTTATCCGCTGAAGAACCGTTTTTTGATGTCCCGATGGGCAGATGCGCGAAGCTTAAAACCCTGCCTATATCTGCGACATAACCCGTGTCGTCATCTATGAACAATTCGATAACCATTATGTTTTTATGCATCAAAATACAGTTCACGGTAAGCACTCCTTTCATACAAAAATTTCAATATCAATTACAAGCCTGCCCTTTTTGGTCTGTGACGTGGGTGTGTGGAAAATGAATTTTCCGTGGCCTCTTACAGAGACGGTGTTGCCGTCGTCGGGGTGAAAGGACGGGGACAGAATCTGCCGCCCGTTAACGAAGATTTTGCCGCCTTCAAAAAGTGCGGAGCAATCGGAGCGTGACATATTGAAAACACCGCTTATTATACAATCGAGCCTGTCGGACGAGATTATAATTGTTTTTGTCTGCGTCCTGAACAGCGGTTCGTTGTCGTCAAATGAAGTGAGTTCGCACTTTATATCCGTGTGGCGTATCTTTTTAAGCTCTGTGCATATATACTCGCTCTTGTTTTCACAGACGAACATATAACAGCTTTTGTCACGCATTACAATATCGCCAATCTGCGACCGCTCAAGCCCCAATGACATAACAGCCCCAAGGCAGTCACGGTGTGTCAGTTCCTCCGCAAAACGGATATTCAGCGGAGATATTTTTATTGTCGCAATAGGAAACGGCACTTCATATCCCATTTCATCTGCCGAGCCGAACCGAGCCATAACTCTCTCGCATCCGTCCGCACCGCCGAAAAATGAGACTTCGCAAAGCTCTCTTTTAAGAGACAGCACAGTTGACTGTTCATCGGGTGTCAGAAAATCCGAAAATACAAATCTGTTCTGATTTACCGCACGTTTTGACAGGTCTTTTATATGCTGAGGAAAAATATCGGCGTTCATTTCAGTTCCAGTCAAAGGGTGACTCAAGAGATACCGCCGCTCTCAGAATGCTTCTCGCGTCATTTACGCTTGCACGTTCGGGAACGGCAGAGCCGGTGCGTGATACAACACAGGCTGCAAGACGAAGCATAAAAGAGAAATCCTCAAGCTGAACGGCATTTCTGAGTGTCAGTCTTGCATCTGATACGCTGATATTTCCGTCGCCGTCAACGTCACCCATTACGACAATTTTGCCAATCATATTTTTATACGGATCAAATATGAACATACCGGTAGCAAGTCGTGTGTTTGCCGTAATAAGCTCCATACCGTTTGTCGCAATGTAGTGATTTTCCGTATAGTTATCAAGCAGTTTTTTAGTTGTAGTTGTTGTTCCGTAAACCATGATATAGCCAACTGAGTTTTCGGGATCATACGGCAAATCATTCGGCTTTACGGGGTCCGCGGCCGGGGCGGCAGGTATTACTTCGGAGGTGTCCGTGTCGTCGGTCATTGCGCTTATGTCGATTGTGACTGTTTTTGTTTCATCGCAGGCAACTGTCACGGTTTTGCCGAGAACGGGATTTGCGAACTCCTGCACCCAGAATTTTCTGCCTTTATATTCGACACAGGCGGCGGCAAATGATGTAAAGGAACTGTTAAGCATATTTCTGCGGTGTCCCTGACCGTCATAATTATCGTTTGTTTCTTTCCAGTCATCAACAACCATTGCGGAGTCATATTGACCGTATGCGATATTTTCACCCATCGCATAGTAACCTTTGGGGTATGCGGTAAAACAACTTTCTCCGTTGGGTCTTGTATGTCCCCAATAAACAGCCGTTTCGGCGGCACGAAGCATAGCAGCCTTTTCAAGCTCATAGTCCCATGTAAGTGTGCCGAGATTCGGCAGTGTTATGACATTGCCTCCTTTGTCATAGTACCATGCTTCATCACCGGTACGCATTTCGTTGACCATATCAAGCTGTTTGCGTGCTTCGGTCTGATTGTATGTTACCGTGATATCTTTTGTCTTTGTCGCGGTTTCTGCGGCAAGTGCCATTGGCGATAATACGCCGAGTGCGAGAATCACGGTGAGAAGAAGGGAAAAAATTCTTTTTGATGTGGACATTTTATAACCTCTTTTTTTGTAATTTTCCGATGATAATTATTGCTGTGCTGAGAAAGGGGCAGGGCAGGGTGAGGAAAACGCAGAAGCGTTTTGAATTATAAAGTTTCTCGGTTTTAATATCTGCGAAGCTTATAGATTCAAGCCCGCAGGACTTCCGACATTGTTAATTGTTGATTGACAATTGCTAATTGCTAACTGCATTTCCACTTATCAATCGTTCCATACAGATTTCCTGCGGTGACTTCGATTGTGCCTGTTATTGTTCTTGAATAGCAGAATCTGCCGTTGCGGAACAGAAGCGGTATAAACGGCTCGCTCTCGTTGAATGAACGCAAAAACGCGTCGAGAGATTCCGTGCCGGCTTTGTACTGTGCGTATTTTGTGCGTACTGAAAGCTCGGTCGGTATGCCGTAGCTGAATGCGCCGTTTTCGTCAAAAAATCCGCTTAAATCCATGTTTGCTGTAAGCTTCACATCACCTAAATACAGATCAAAATCGCCGGATTTAAGCTTGTTGATATAATCGTCCGCTTCCGCCGCCACAAGCTCAACGGTAATGTTGACCTTTGACAGAAGCTCTGAAATTACGGTAGCTGTGTTTCTTATAAACGTGCCTGTATCCATATAGAGAAGACGAAGTGTCAGCGGATTGCCGTCTGTGCCGTAGCCCAATGTTTTAAGGAGAGCGTTTGCCGCCGTAGTGCCGCCAACGGAAGCCGAATATATCGATTCTTTTGTTTTGGTAATCGGTGTCCATGACGGATTAAACGGAACTTCCGTCGCTCTGGCGTGACTCTGAAAGGCATTGTCGGCTATCTCCGTTCTGTCGCACGCAAAAGACAGTGCTTTTCGCATATCGGCGTTGTTGAGCGGAAAATCACCGGCGTTTATGCCGATATAAACAAGCTCGTTTAAGTAGACCTCGTTTACATTGGCGTATGTTCTCTCGGCAGAGCCGTCGGACAGATCCGAAAAATAGCAGTCAATTTCACCTGTCGTAAGCATATGATTGACAGATGACGAATCACTTACATCGGCAAGACGGATTGTGCCTATCCCTGCAATGTCGCCGTTATAATTCATATTACACATGAGATTTGTGCGAAGCTCGCCGACCTGTATATAATATCTGCCCGATCCTGTGGGAATAGCGTCCGCACTCTCAGCAGTGCCGTTTTTTACAATGGGAAATGTCAGAATCGACAGAACATTTACATCGACAGCCGAGAGTGTAAACGTGACCGTAAGCTTGCCCGAGCTTGCACAGCCAGATATATTTTTAAGCGACTGTGAATAAAGATAGGAGCTTTTCGCCTTATTAAACGAGTATACGACATCATCTGCGGTCAGATAAGAATTATCCGAAAAACGCATATCGGCATTGAGTGACACCGTAACCGAAGTGCCGTTAACCTGTGCGTCCGCTGCCATATCCGCTGTCGGTTCAAAGCCCGCGTCAAGCACATATAACGAACGGTATAAAAGAGAAGTAAGCGAGGAATTGAGTGTAGACTTCGTATAGAAGGGGCTTAATGAATCAAGCGACGTATACGGCACCGAAATAATGCCGAGCGGTGTTTGCGGTTCGGTTGACTGCTCGCTTATTGCGGTATTAAGTGTTGTTTCCGGCTCTTTTTCCGTCTTGCAGGACGGCAATATCACAAGTGCCGCCGCAGTGACAAGTGCGGTTAATCCGGTTAAAAGTTTATTGTATTTCATAGCTCTCTGTAAAAACGGCTTTGCCCGTGTTGTCATCTGTTTCAATAATTGTGCATCCCATGGAGCATTGTCCGGGATTATTCGTAAATCTGACCGGCAGACCTGTGTGAAGTCTTTTTATTATATCATCGGGATTTACACCTAAAACGGAATTTATAACACCCGTCATGCCTACATCCGTCTGATATGCCGTGCCTTTCGGCAAAATCTGTGCATCTGCCGTGCGTACGTGAGTGTGAGTGCCGAGTAATGCGCTTACTTTGCCGTCAACATAGAAGCCCATCGCGCGTTTTTCGCCTGTCGCCTCGGCATGGAAATCGATAAGAATGTTTTTGATATTCCGATTGCTTAAAATGCCGATAAGCTCATCCGCTTTGTCAAACGGATCGGATACCTTCATGTCCATAAATGATTCGCCCATCAGATTTATGACACCTAACTTTTCAGAGCCTCGTGTGAGAATCATATAGCCTCTGCCGGGAGCTGACGGATGAACGTTTGCGGGGCGAATTACGGCAGAAAATTCATCATCAAGCGTATCCGCAAACTCAGGTCTGCGGAAGGTGTGGTTGCCGCCTGTGACAAGATCCGCACCTGCGGACAGCAAGTCGTTATATGAACTTGGAGTAATTCCGTTGCCGACGGCTGAATTTTCACCGTTTACGACACAGAAATCTATCTTGTTGATTTTCTTGAACTGCGGCAGTGTCTTTAACAGAAAATCGACACCGTATGACGACACAACGTCGCCGATGAACAGGATACGGATAAGAAACACCGGCTTTCTTTAGGAGTATACGGGGCAGCGAGGTGAAGGGATGTCGGAAATGAGATGAGGGGTCGGGGGATTTTCAATCAGCAATCGGCAATCGGCAGTTAGCAATGGAAAAGAGGACCGGGGAAATAACGAAGTCCGGAGGAGTTGATTTATACAGCTTCGCAGAGATAATAGCTTGTGTTAAACGGAAATTTAATCGCCGGCGTAGCTTTATAAATCCAAAACGCTTCAGTGTTTCCCTTTATAGTTAATTATTCTGCTGCGTAGCTTTATAAATCCAAAACGCTTCAGTGTTTCCCTTTATAGTTAATTATTCTGCTGCGTAGCTTTATAAATCCAAAACGCTTCAGTGTTTCCCTTTATAGTTAATTATTCTGCTGCGTAGCTTTATAAATCCAAAACGCTTCAGTGTTTCCCTTTATAGTTAATTATTCTGCTGCGTAGCTTTATAAATCCAAAACGCTTCAGTGTTTCCCTTTATAGTTAATTATTCTGCTGCGTAGCTTTATAAATCCAAAACGCTTCAGCGTTTTCATTCATTATGCATTCTGCATTATGCATTATGCATTCTGCATT
Source organism: Acutalibacteraceae bacterium (assembly GCA_963624415.1). Taxonomy (GTDB): domain Bacteria; phylum Bacillota; class Clostridia; order Oscillospirales; family Acutalibacteraceae; genus RUG806. The sequence continues at coordinate 13,345 of CAVFPQ010000013.1, forward strand.
CTGCATTATGCATTGATTAAAATGCAAGGTCCCCGAAACGGCCATCGCTTCGGGGACGCAATTGTAAGATTATTTTGCGAAATCGAATGCTCTGTTTTCCCTGATAATATGAACCTTTATCTGTCCGGGATAATCCAGCTCAGTCTCAATCTTTGTTGCGATGTCATGCGCAAGAATCGTCATCTTGTCGTCCGTGATAATCTCGGGCTTTACCATTATGCGGACCTCGCGTCCTGCCTGAATGGCGAATGAACGTTCAACACCCTCAAATGAAGTCGCGATTTCCTCAAGGCGTTCAAGACGCTTGATATAATTCTGAAGATTTTCTCTTCTGGCACCGGGGCGAGCCGCGGAAATTGCATCCGCCGCCTGAACAAGCACGGCAACAAGTGTTTTTGCCTCAACATCGCCGTGATGCGCTTCGATAGCGTGAAGAACATCTTCTTTTTCTTTGTATTTTTTGGCGTACTCAACACCGAGAGAAATATGTGTGCCTTCCATCTCGTGGTCGAGAGCCTTGCCTATATCGTGAAGAAGTCCGGCACGCTTTGCGAGCTTAACATCGCCGCCGAGCTCCTGTGCCATAAGACCTGCAAGATACGAAACCTCAAGTGAATGGTTAAGTACGTTCTGACCGTAGCTTGTGCGGTATTTAAGTCTGCCCAGAAGCTTTACAAGCTCGCCGTTTATGCCGTTAACACCGGCTTCAAGTACGGCTCTTTCACCTGCCTGCTTGATTGAAGCGTCAACCTCTTTTTTGGCTTTTTCGTACATTTCCTCAATTTTCGCGGGATGTATACGCCCGTCGGAGATAAGCTTCTCGATTGTAATTCTCGCAACTTCTCTGCGAACGGGATCAAAGCTTGAAACGGTAATGGCTTCGGGTGTGTCGTCAATGATAAGATCGACACCTGTGATGGTTTCAAGGGTACGGATATTGCGTCCCTCTCTGCCTATAAGTCTGCCCTTCATCTCGTCGTTGGGCAGGTCGACAACGGAAACCGTGGCTTCTGCCACGTGGTCTGCCGCACATCTCTGAATTGCATTGCTTATGATTTCACGCGCAATGTTTTCGGTTTCGTCTTTAAGCTGTTCGCGGTAGTTCATAATATGTACCGCTTTTTCGTGATCAAGCTGACCGTCAAGCTGCTTAATCATGTATTCTTTAGCCTGTTCTTTTGTGAAGCCGGAGATGTTTTCGAGCATGGCGTACTGTCTGTTCTTGATCGTCTCGATTTCCTCAAGACGTGCTTCGGCTTCTTTTTGTCTCTTTGCGATAAGCTCCTCTTTCTTTTCGAGAGCATCGGTCTTTTTGTCAAGAGACTCTTCTTTTTGAATGAGTCGGCGTTCCGAGCGCTGAACCTCGGCACGGCGATCTTTGATTTCCTTTTCGTATTCGGTACGCTCACGGTGGATTTCATCTTTTGCTTCGATGACCGCTTCACGCTTTTTGGCTTCCGCCTGTGTTATGGCGTTGCTTACAATGCGTTTTGCTTCCTCCTCAGCGTCGCCTATTGCTTTTTCCGCTACCTTTTTGCGGTGGGATACACCCAGGAAAAAGCATATAACTCCTGCCGCCGCAGCTAATATGACGGCAATTATTATAGCAACTACTATGGATATCTTCATTCAATGCACCTCCTTAATTTCATAATTCTTTCGGTATCTGTCCGATGAATTACGGCAGAAGGATTGCACCGTATGTCTTCTTTTTTTTGTATGAAAAACTGCGTTATTGAAAAAATACGGCGGCAAATAGCTGTGCCGTAAAACGGAAATACCGTATGTGGACTTGCACCCGACGTTCGGGCACAACGGAAAACGATAATAATGCTTAAATAACCGAGAATTTATTTAAAAAAGCGTAAGTTTAAGCGATTGCCTGTTTCGCAAAAACAAAGGCTCTGCATTATCTTTATTATTTTATATTTTTTTAGTCATAATGTCAAGGGATATTTTGTGAAAGGAATAAGCGGACAGTGGTCGGTATTCGGTGGTCGGTTGTCAGTACAGCTTCGCAAAATGCGGCGCTTATAAATCCGAGTCCGCAGAATTTCATGATTTTCCCGGCCCGGTCCCCTTTTCTATTGCTAATTAAAAATGTAAGAGTCCGCCGCAGAGAGCCTGCGTTCATATGCCCCGGCTAAAAGTGACAGGTTTTCGGTCAGGGTTTCTTTTGTTTCGATTGATTTGAATGTGTCGGAGTATGTTATTTTGCCCGAAGAGAAATTCCGCTCGATGGCATCGCCGTATTTTTCCTTCATGGAAAAGAGCGTGCAGTGTGTCTCTTCGGAAGTGAGTGCAGTGTTCGCAGTTGTTTCTTCGGTTTCCGAAATCTCAGCGGTTGTTTCTTCGGTTGCGGTTTCTTCCGTTGTTTTTAATGTTGAAAAATCCGCGGCTTTGCAAAGTGCGTAAAGAGCCGAGCTGTATTTTTGAAACAGCGGCTTCAGGAGTGACGCAAAATCCGAATTGTTTAAAAGTGACGAAAATACATCACTTTTTTTGATGCTTTCGCCGACATCCGGAATGTTCTGTGACGGCAAAAGCGTATCATAGACAACGGGAATATGTATGCTGATTTTTCCGTCGTCCTCATAAAGCAAAGCATTTATATCCGTTGAACCCGGCAGTCCGAAAATATACGACAGCAGAACAAAACGAGAGAAGCGTTCGGTGTCAACGGCATCAAAATTCTGATTTGTTATGGCTTGCCACAGCTTTTTTGAAAGCTCGGCGGTGTCGGTTGCTGCTTCGTCCGGTGTCTTTCTTACAAGATACGCTCCGATATATTCGCCGTCAATACAGACATCGGCTATATCATAGCCCGGTGCTTCGCTTATGCCGATTGCCTTTGCGCATTCGTAATAAAGCGCGGTGCGAAGCATGGTGGGGTCATCGGCACACGGAAGCAGCAATACGGAATTGCCGTCAACCGAAAACAGTCCGTCGCCGTTTGGCAGAGTGAGAGAAAATGCCGGCTTTTCGTTGTCCGTTGTGTATGTTTCGTTTTCGGTCAGCCCGACATTGATATTATCATAAACTGCGGTGCTGCCGCTTGCAGCTCCCATGTCGGCACGGCCGTTTTCGTCTGTCGCAAAATACAGCACAAAGCCGGAGGTCTTTTTTATCGAGAGTGTTTCAAGTGCGGCGTTTATTTTTTCGGCATAGCTGTCGGTTTCTTTCTGAGACAGAAGATCATACTGCCTTACGCCGTAGACCTCGGAGTCCAGTTTTTCGCGAATTGACTGCAGTGTCTTTACGCCTGTGCCGTCATAGTATTCATTCAGGTAATCCGGGATTTTTGCAATGGCTTCATCGAGTGAAGTCTTGTCCTTTGCGTCCGTTTCAAATGAGTATGTGCATACGGAACACTGAAAGCGGCGTTTTCCGGTGTAGGTTATGCTTTCGGTGAACGTATGCCCGGTCGCAGGCAGAACCTCGGTTTTTTTGTAGCCGCATGACGTGCAGACATATGTAACCTCGCCGTCATCAAGACAGGAGTTTGCCTTTGTGATCATCTCTTCTCCGAATGTGTGGTCTTCGGACACCGTGAGTGTCGCATTGTCGCTTGTTACCGTTTTGCCGTTTCGGTCGGTCACGGTACAGCGATAGACATTTCCGTTCATCGACATATCGACAGCAAGAGTCAGTGTGTCGCCGATGCTGCCCTTTATGGGTGTGGCAGTGCCGTTTTGGGCGGTGTATTCCCATGAATATTTAAGTCCGTTGCCCTGTGCCTCGACTTTGAAAACGGCTGAATAGCTCTTTTCGACAGTCTGACTTGCGGGGGACGACAACAGCTTCAATTCGACTTCCGGGGCGAAAAATCGGTCGTATATTTCGTCACGAAGCAAAAACGCACCTATGCCCACGGCGATAATGAGTGCCGCAGACACAAGTGCGATTATAAGTTTTTTGCGGGATTTTTTCATGGGAATATTTTTAATCAGATTTCAAAGGAGCAGTTGTAGTCGGATATGCCGGTATTGCCGACGGTTATTTCAACGCTGTGACGAAGGTCGACTTTTCTGCCGCTCTTTTTTGACATTATCTTTTCAACGGGAGACAAGACGGGATGAAGCCTGTCAATAACGCCCATAATTACATCATATTCGGGTGTGCCGGGAACATAAGGCTGATCACCGACGAAAATGTTGCGGACAATTTCAGTAAGAAGTGTTCTCAGATGCTCATCCGCTATTGTGCCGGGACAGTAAATGCGGAACAGACGACAGACGGATGCAAGTGTTGCGTTGTCAATCTTTTTGCCGATAACATTTAACGCTTTTGAAATTGCCTTGTTTTTCGGAAGTCCCAATTTTCCGCAAAGGCGGTCGGTGTCGCCTGTCATACAGTCAAGCATGGAGTTTATCATCATGTCAAACTGATTTTGGAAATACTCTTCCTGTGTCATGCCCCTGAAATCCCATTTGAAATCGGGAGTGGGCAGAGTTTTTATATCGATTTTGTGCGCGTCCGTAACAGTTACATAACGCATTGAAGCGGGACAGCCGATAAGCGAGCCTGTGCATACGTCCCAGAAAATATCGCCCGACGGAGTTACACGGCTTTTTACGGACTGATTGTGCATATGTCCGGTAAAGCACAGATGAACTCCCTCACTTGCGAGAAGATTTATTATATTGTCGGAGTTGTGCATATGCGCACTGCCGATGTATCCCAGAACAGGAGAACCGGGGATAAGCGGATAGTGCGTCATCGCTATCATCGTCTGACCGTCCTCACGAGCTTTTTTGGTCTGACGGAGAATCCACTCTATTTCACGAGCCGGGAATGTTTCGGGACACGCACCGTTGCCGTCGCAGTTAAGCGCTAAAAGACGAACGCCGTCGGTGAGCTGTGTTACATATGACAGCGAGTCACGGTCTACACTTATGGCATCCGAAAAACCGTAATCGTAATACATATCAAAAAGCTCTTCACGGGGTGTACCCTCGACCGAGAGTCTTTCATCGCCCTTAAAAGCGAACGAATTGTCGCCGTAGTCGTGCCCGGCGGTTATTACAAGAATACGCTTGCCGCTGTCTTTAAGATTTTTCAGGAGCTTAAGGAACTGCTCATGGCTTTTTCTTTCGCCGTTAAAGGACAGGTCGCCGGCAATCAGAACGGTGTCGGCATCCCCGGCGTTTTTCAGCCATTCGAAGGCGGCTTCGTTTATTGCCTGAGTTTCGGCAAAGCATTTCTGCTCGAAATCCATAAAACGATCATATGCCTCACCCGAACAGCCGAGGTCGGATGCGAAATAGTGTGTGTCGGTGATAACGTACATATTAAATTGTTTCATATTTTTTCCTCTCTCTGTAACATTCAGTGGTCAGCGGCCGGTGGCCGGCGGTCAGTGGTCAGTGGTCAGTAGTCAGCGGTCAGTGATTAGTTGGCTTCGCAAGAGGCGGAGCTTTATAATCCAAGTCGCACCGTGCCTTCCGACATTGCTGATTGCTAACTGCTAATTGTTTTTTTTGTTTAATCAGAAAAAATTTCCCGTGTGTCTGGGCTTCGGTTCGGGGGACTCGTTGCCGTGACCGACTGCGATTGATACCATAAATTTGGCGGGAGTCTGAATGCTGAGCGCGGTTCTCCACTTTTTTGCCATTTCTTCGCTTTTTTCGAACATCATGCCGAGCGAGCCGATTATGCAGGAGTTAAGCCCCAGCCCTTCGGCGGCGATTGCCATATTCTCAACCATTATGCCGGCATCCATGGGGGCATACTCATCGGCGAAAATAAGAAAAAGTGCGGGTGCCGTCTGATATACGGGGTTTACGTCCCATCTTGTGTAGGCAGGTGTGTCCCATCCGACGGTGTCCTTGAAGTCCTTGTTCAGTTCTTCTAACTGCTCTTTTTTCGTAATAGCTCTTACAAAGCAGTGCTGAGAGTTTCTCGCGCTCGGCGCCCACATGGCGCAGTCGAGTATAGCCATGACTTCGGGCGGTGTCAGTGGTGTGTCGTCATAGCTTCTGACGGTGCGGCGTGAGAGTATTTTATCTACTACTTCATTTTTATTTTTCATTGCCGAAAACCTCCTCTGTGACGGAATAGCATTTATTTACTTCGTTTGTGTTTCTTACGGATTTATAGGCGTTGCACATACGGTCTATTTCTGTTTTAAGCGGTGCTTCGCTGACAGCCGTCAGACATTCGGAACGGTGGTCGTCAAGCAGTGATGAGTCGCCTAAAATATTTTCACGGTATACAAGATAAATATAGTCGTCAAACACGAATACACCCGCTTTTCCGACATCGAGCGAACGTGCCTTGTCATAAAATCCCGCAGGATAGTACGGTGTTGTTTCGGTTATTACCTCTGTTTTGAGCGTATCGGAGGATGAATCATCCGCGGCGGAGAGTGACGGATAGATAAAGTCGATTGTCAGTCCGTTGTTGATTTTTGAACAGGCCTCCGTGTAGGTCTTTTCTATCAGCTGCTTTTCTTCGTCCGTATATGCCGATTCATTGCCGTAGACATCGTATGTATAGAGATATCCGCTTATTACCTTTACTGCGACATAGTTTTCGTAAAAGTATGATTTTAACGCATCATCGGAAATGGGTGATGTGCCGTCCTTGTCATAAAGATACAGCCGGAGCTTTTCACGGTAGGCGTTTGACAGACGCAGCTTTATGAAGGTTTCTTTTCCGACACCGAGCTTTTCGTAGTGCGTACGGTAAATTTCCCACAGGGCGTTTGACTCGTCGGAGCAGTTCGCTTTTTCGGCGGGGGTAAGCTCAAGCTCCATCTGCTTTACGGTGGAGTTTAATGCCACATAGCGAATGCACATATTGGTGGCGTAGTTTATTCTTTCGTCACGTGTGCCGCCGCAGTCGTCGGAGTTGAATGCTTCGTCAAGGTAGTATGTGAATATTTCGCTGTTTATTTCCGTGCCGTTGACCGACAGCGGACAGCTTGCGGACTTTTCGCCGCAGGAGCACATTATAAACAGCATTGTCAGAATGAGCAGAACGCAAAGTGTGCGGTTTTTCATTCCGCTTCTCCTTTGTTTTCGATAAAGTTTACGGTTTTGTTTATGCAGTCACGCCCTGCGTCTGAATTGGGTTCGAGTATTGCGAAAACGTGCATAAGCGGTTTGCCGTTATGCGGGGGATAGTCGAGAATCGTGCTTGAAAATCCTCTTTTGATAAGGTCATCGTGCAGGCGGTGTGTCTGTTTTCTTGCCACAAAATCGCCGCTTGATGTGATTAAAAGCGTGTCGGGATATGCCTCTACTCTGTCGAGCAGGTCGGAAATATCAAGCCCCGTTTTGGGGAGCGGAGAGAAGGAGGGCTTCTGTCCCCACATCATTCGGTTATAAAGTCCCACCGGGCCTTTTTCGTTGGCATAGGCGACAGGGGAAGTCAGAACAAGCTTTTCAAAATTGAATACGTTCTTTACGCCGAAGCCGTCTGCTAACATATTATTCTGTGAAATTGCGGCGGCATATGCGGCAAGCTGTCCGCCGGCGGAGTCACCTGTCAGATAAATTCTGTCGGGGTCTGACGGCAGAGACGGGAGCATTGCATTTATCTTTTTGAAAGAAGCGAAAATATCACGAATCTGCCCCTTGATTGTAACATCAGGCACAAGACGGTAGCTCATTGTGATTACTATAAAGCCACGGGCGGCGAGATATTGACAGTATATGCCGTTAAGGTCCTTGTCGCCGTACATCCATCCGCCGCCGTGAATGTCTATTATGACAGGCAGAGCCGTCAGAGCATCCTTTGGGTAGTGAATGTTCATAAGGTGATGGGGATTATTGTCGTTAAGATACGGAATGTCCGTAAGGCTTATTATATTTTCGGGCGGAACAAGAGACGCGATTCTTTTTGTGTCGGACTTGTCGGTGTTTTTCCATATTATATCGAATGCGTTAAAAAGAAGGGACATAGGTATAGAATCCTTTCGGGGAAAATGGGGGGATTAGCAATGAGCAATTAGCAATGAGCAATTAGCAATGTTTTTCTAATGCATAATGCAGAATGCAGAATGCAGAATTTCGGAAGGCACTGTGTGCCTTGAATTATATGGCTTCGCAAAAATTAAAGATGATATAAAGCAGTAGTTTAATCGTCAGCGGAGCTTTATAAATCAAAACGCCCCGGCGTTTTCCTTCATTGTGCATTATGCATTATGCATTGTGAATTATGCATTGTGCATTATGCATTCTGCATTTTTTGTTTGTCGGATTATATGCAGAGTGCCTTGAATTATATGGCTTCGCAAAAATTAAAGATGATATAAAGCAATAGTTTAATCGCCAGCGGAGCTTTATAAATCAAAACGCCCCGGCGTTTTCCTTCATTATGCATTCTGCATTCTGCATTATGCATTTAAAAAAAGACAATTTAATAATACTCCATAATTCCCCTATTGTCAAATTGACATTGTGCCGAAAACACAATATTATTTGATTAAAGTGCAATTTGTTCATTGACTTGTAACAAATTGTTTGGTATTATTTAACATATAATCAATAAAACGTGAACGGAGGAAGTCGTATGTCGGTTAAAATTGCTTTTGTGGCGGATATACATTTGTATTCTTCCTCTCTTGGCGTTTCGGGCAGAGCGTATGAACTGCGTTCCGGCTCGGATCAGAAGTGTCTGGCTGAGTCGTCTGCCGTAACCGATTCGGCGTTTGAGCTTATAAAGAAAAGCGGAGCGAGTGCGGTTGCGGTCGTGGGCGACGTGACAAACGACGGCGAAATGTGTTCGCACAGAGAAATTGTCGAAAAGCTGACGGCACTTAACAAAAGTGTTCCCGTGTGTCCCATAACTTCAACGCATGACTGGTGCTCTGATAATAATCCAAGACGCTATGACGGCGAAAATGTATATAATGATGTCGAGACGGCAGACAAAGAAAAGCTGAACGAAATGTATCTGCCGTTCTCAAAAGAAAAAGAGCTTTCTTCTTTTGAAACGAAAACAGGATTTTATTCCCGTGTGTTTTCGATTGCACCCGGTGTTCGCCTTATGATGATAAACGATGACTGCGACGGCGAAAACGGCAAGTCGGGGTACTCGGATGAGCATATCGCATGGGTAAAGGCACAGGCAGAGAAGGCGAAGGAAAACGGGGATATAATAATAGCCGCCGAGCATCATCTTGCACTGCCGTGTATTTCTCCGCTTGTCAATTCTTCTCAGCTTATTTCGGACGGAGAAAAAATCGCCGATATTCTGGCGGACTGCGGCATAAGCCTTCTGTTTGTCGGCCACTCGCACATGATGAGAGCGACAGAGCATCTGTCACCGAACGGAAACAGGATAACACAGTTTAATCTTTCGGCGCTGTGCGGTTATCCGGCGGCGATTACATATGCCGATGTCGATACCGAAAACGGCACGGTCAGAATTACAAATGAGTATATAAACGAATTTACATACAACGGCAAAAATTATACAAAGGAATATTTTGCCGGGCACGCGGCGAATATCGTGATGAATATATTAAACGGCGCTGCGGAAAATAAAAAAGAATTTGCCGACAGATTGGCGGCAATGGGGATTAAGTTTAATCCGAGCGATAAGCAGTATAAGCTTATAAAAAAAGGTGTCGGTTTTCTGACAACCGTAAAGGTCGGCAGGGCGGCGCACATAATAAATACACTTGTGCCGGGTGCGGGATATCCCAAGAGCATGACGGCGAACATAAAAAACGATAATCTTTTAGGTTATATAATGCCTGTGTTTTTGTCGGTGTTTGACGGCGGAGAGGCACTGAATGGCGTTCCGAATGAAGTGAGAGAGATTGTAAAGCACACAGGAAAAATTGCGGCGACAGCGGTACACCGTCTGCCTGTTCCGAAAAAGAAAAAGAACAAAATCGAGTCGATTGTCGAAAAGGTCGGCGATACTCTGAATGAGCTTGCCGAACCGAGATATTCACTGACACCGACTGTGGTTTATAAAAAATGATTTCGTAAATTTATATAAAATCTGTTACAATCAATCAAATTGACGATTGGGAGGGCCTTACATGGAAAAGAAAAAAGTTTGTCTCACAGGAGCAACAGGACACGTCGGTTTTGCAATTCTTAAGGAGCTGCAGAACTACGATGACAGAGATGTCAGAATTTTAATCAGAAAAGACCCCGGTTATTTCGGCGATCTCAGGTGTGAAAAGGTAACGGGAGACATAACCGATTACAATTCACTTGTTGCGGCGTTTGAGGGCTGTGATACCGTTTATCATGTTGCGGGATTTGTTGAGATAAAGCCCGGTCATGAGGGGCGTGTTTACAGCGTAAACGTAAACGGTACAATAAACGTCATAAAGGCATGCAAGGCGTGCGGAGTAAAAAGACTTGTTTATATGAGCAGTGTCGATACGTATATTCCGCTTTCCGGCAACCGTGTGATGACCGAGAAGTACTCGTATTCTCCCGAGCAGGTCGAGGGTACATACGGCAAAACAAAGGCATGGGCAACACAGCTTGTGCTTGACAATAACGGTGTTGACGGACTTGAAACGGTTGTATGTCAGCCGAGTGCGTGCATAGGACCGTATGATTTCAAGATTTCAAGTATCGGCAGTATGATAAGAATGTTCTCAACGGGCAAATTCCCGATAACAATGACATTCGGCGGATATAACTTTGTCGATGTTCGTGATGTCGCAAAGGGAACAATTGCGGCAGGTGACGATGCTAAGGCAGGAGAAGTATACATTCTGTGCGGCAAGGCATGCACGGTTGATGATTTTATAACGACACTCGCAAAAGTCTGCGGCAACAAACCGCCGAAAATCAAGATCGGCAAGGGTATTGTAGACGCCGCCGCTCCCGCAATGGAAGTGTATTATAAGCTTGCGAACAAAACGCCGATTTTCACCCGCTACGCAGTAAGAAAGCTCTGCTCAAACTGCAATTTCTCTTATGAGCATGCGGCAAAGGACCTGGGATATAATCCGAGATCGCTTGAGGAGTCGCTGAAAGATACGGTGGCGTGGCTGAAGGAAGCAGGGCAGATATAAAAACAAGAGGGCATTTTTAATTAGCAATCAGCAATGAGCAATCGGCAATGAGTTGTCAGCGGTCAGTTGTCAGTGATTAGTTGGCTTCGCAAAAGGCAGAGCTTATAATCCGAGACACGCAGTGCCTTCAGACATTGTTAATTGAAGTCCCGTTTTCAGTTGTCAGTACAGCTTCGGCAAAAAAGTTTAAAAAAACACTTGCAATTCTGTTATATATCTGTTAATATATTTCTTGCGATTTACGAGGGGTTATTTTACCCATAATTCAAAGGAGGTGTGCTCTCAATGGCAAAGTGTGACTTTTGCGGCAAAGACGTAAAATTCGGCATCAAGGTATCCCACTCCCACAGAAGATCCAACAGAACTTGGAAGCCCAACATTAAGAAGGTTAAGGCTGTTGTTAACGGTTCCCCCTGCAGAGTGTATGCATGCACTCGCTGCATCCGTTCGGGCAAGGTTACGAGAGCCGTCTGATCCGGTTAATCGAAATTTTAAGCTGCGATTTTAAGCATCGACTTTTTGTCGGTGCTTTTTTTCGCTTTCATCAGTCAGTGGTCGTGGTTAGCTTCGTAAAAAGGCGGAGCTTATAATCTTCCGAAATTGCCAATTGCTTTGCGGAGCTTATAAATCCAAGAAACGCAGTTTCTTCAGCCACTGACCACTCATTGC
>CAVFPQ010000014.1:0-19320 GCA_963624415.1 Acutalibacteraceae bacterium
ATTTGTTACAAATACCCGGTTTATTGTACATTAAATTAACAATTTGTCTTTGTTTTGAAACAATACTTCCTTATCAGCACGTGGCTTTGCCCGGCGGGATTTTTTGTGTGAAAAATTATTGACAATACTACGGTTGACCGATATAATTATTTTGAAGGTGATTTTATGTATCTTAACGATCTGCTGACTGAAAAGAAAATGTCAAGATACCGTCTCGCAAAATTAAGCGGTGTTCCGCAGGCAACTGTTGCCGATATTTGCAGCGGCAAGGCTAAAATAGAAAAATGTTCTGCCGAAACTCTGTACAAAATTGCCCGAACGCTTGATGTTTCAATGGAGAGTCTGATTAAACAAAATCTGTCAGATGATTCAGAGTCTGTAAGGCCTTCCTTTGAGATTTTCAAAAGCAATGTATGTCACATGGTAAAAGATAAAGGAGATATTGATTTTATTATTGACACCCTGAATACCGATGAGATAAGAACTTTATATAATCGCAAATGGTTTGCCGAAGCGTTTTATCTTCTCGCAATGATTGACTATCTGTCAAAAGAGAATGCAGTGCCGCTTTGCACAAAATATGATGATTTACGGTGTCGGAAACTTCATGAGACGATTTATCCTGCCGGTGTTGTATTGTCAGATGAAAGCATGGGGACAGATGAGAGCCATAAGGAGTGCCTGAAAAAAGCATTGCCCGAATTTTTGCGTTATAACATAGTTGAAAGTGAGATAAGAAATGTCTGCTGATTTTGTATTTACAAAAGAAAATCTTGATGCGTGTTTGAGTAAGCTTGCAAAAGAGTTCCGCAAAATAAACGGAACAAGAATGCCGGCTGAAATTATACTAATCGGCGGAGCTTCCGTTCTTGTTAATTACGGTTTTCGGAACATGACATATGACATTGACGCAATTATACATGCTTCATCATCCATGAAAGATGCGATAAATAAAGTAGGAGATGAAATGGGACTTCCGACAGGCTGGATGAACTCTGATTTCACAAAAACAAAATCGTATTCTCCGAAATTAACTCAATATTCGGAATATTACAAAAAATTCGGTTATATTCTGGAAGTGCGAACTGTTTCCGGGGAGTATCTTGTGGCAATGAAGCTGATGTCCGGTCGACATTATAAAAATGACATTTCCGATATAATAGGTATACTTCTTGAACAGCAAAATAAAGGAAGACCGCTATCGATTGATATGATAAAAGGTGCGGTTTGCGATTTGTATGGCAGTTGGGATAGTCTGCCGATTGAATCAATTAAGCTGATAGAAAAAATTATAAGAGAAGAAAACTACGACAAATTGCTTGAAATATATCGTTATAATGAAAAACTTGCAAAAGAAGTTTTGGTGGATTTTGAAGGTGAATACCCCGGAATCGCCAATGATGATAATGCGAACGAAATAATAGAAAATCTGCGAAAACGAAAAGAACAGAAATAAAAAAAGACCGAGAAGTGTGAGCTTTTCGGTCTTAAATATTAAGCGGATTGTTTTGTTTTTTGCTTTAAATCGTTGTGTTTTGATTTAACGGTATTTATAATCCGTTCGGTTGTTTCTTTATTTATGGCATGGGCGGCGGACCACAGGAGGGCAAGGGACCCACGCCATATGGCGAAGAATTTTTCTTTTGTGTCATTGTCAAGACTGCGCCAGGCGGCGTTTATTCCTCTGAGTGAAGCGACACCGTTTTTTACAAGCCCCGTAAGGTCTCTTGAACCGGATGAGCCCAGAAGTGCGGCGGCGACAGCGTTTGCGGTTTCGCTCTGCTCGTCCGATACTCTTAATATCAGATCGGCAAGCCCTCTGTCATTTAATTTGCCGAGGAGTGTGAGCTTGGTCGTGACAATCTCGCCGTTTTTTATCTGCCATGTTGCGAGATCGTGCTGAAGCAGCCCCATAATGCGATTGCTTTTTATAACGGTATAATCATCATCGTGTGCCAGAAGCATCCCTACAAAGGATGACTGCGGAATAATATGGCGGTATTTCGGCAAAAGCTCCCTGTAAGCCGGAGTCGCAAACGGTCTGAGATCGTGAAAACCCGGGCCGTCATTATTAAACAGAAGCTTTATTCTGTCGGCAATTTCAGACGAACAGTTAAGCCCGGCATAGAGTGCCACATTGCCGCCCTTTGAGTGACCGCAGATTATAATATCCCCGGTGCGTTTAACGGACAGCTCCGTCAGATAATCGAGCGAGAGTCTGTAAGAGGGGATACTCTTTTTTGTATAGATATCGAGATCCTCATTCCAACCGGCTATTGTGTCGTCCGTGCCTCTGAAAATGACAACATTTGTGCCGTCGGGGAGAATAAATGTGGCACAGTCAAACTGCACCGCCGGGTGTTCGCCGTAGACATGACGACAGGCACAGATTTTCATCTCGGCAAAACGAGGATATTTTGCCATGTTCATAAGCTTTACGCTGACAGCTCTGTTTATGACAAGTCCGACGGGTTTGTGCTTGTTGCCGTTAAACTCAAAAAGTCTGTTGCATGCATCGGCAAAATTCATCGGTTCATCATCGAAGGACTCCGACACAACATTTTCAAGGTGCATATAAAACACCTCACACAGCGCTATATTGTCGGCATCGCAAAACGGACGGTCGTTAAAAGAAACATTGCCGAACTGTCTTAAATATTCATCTGTTCCGGGCATATAATCTCCTCATTTCATTGTAAAAATTGCCAAAATCTGCCTCTTTATAAAAAATATTGTGTACATTATAACATAGCGTCTGTGAATTGTAAATTCTTTTTTACGAAAAAAATAATAAAAAAACGCCGGACAAAGCTCACGAAAAGCTTCGCCCGACGCTGTAAAAACCGAGATCAGTACTCGATTTTGGTGTAAACGAATGAGAATGTGTCGCCGTCTGCAAGCGGAGTTGTGTCAACGCCTGTTTCGGTCATCTCGCCGTTTTTGTAAACGCACCAGAAATAGTTGTTTGAGTCCTCAATTTTGATGCCGTTTACGGTTGTAACAAACATACCGTACTGAGAATCGGTGCCTTCGATAAGACCCTTTTCTACGAGTGCCTCGCCGAGCATTGTCTTGTCGGTTGATACGTCAAGCTCTGTCTCGTTGCCGTCTGCGTCTTTTACAACGACGGTGATTTCGGCTGTTTTGGTCTCTTCTGTTACGACTGCGGCATCGGTGTCGGGTACTGCGGGTGAAGTGGGCTCCTCAGCCGTACCGCATGAACCGAAGCAAAGAATGGTCGCCAGAAGCATCGCAATGAGTGCGATGAGCTTTGTGTTCTTCATTTTGTTTCGTCCTTTCGGAAAATATTTGACAGCCTGTTTTTCTCCGACATCGGCTGTTTTTCTGCCCGTGACATCGGACAAACTGCCTGAATAATATTATAACACAGCGTGTCAAGCCCCCGAATGGGAGGAAAATTGTTGACAACGGAAAAGGGGAAATATATAATTAAAGTGGTCAGTGGACAGAATTCAGTTGTCAGTGGCTTCGCAAATGGTTGACTTGCCGCTTTCAATCGGCTTTAATGTCAGCGAAGCTATAAAAATCAAGCCCGAAGGACTTCCGACATTGTTAATTGTCAGTTGCTAATTCACAGGTTTTTTTGATTTTAATTGGAGTTTTCAGTATGAAAATAGATTCCGCCGCCATGACGCGCGGCCCGATAATGAAAAATATCTGGCTGTATACTCTTCCCATTATCGCAACGGGAATTTTACAGCTTTTATTTAATGCCGCCGATCTCATAGTTGTCGGTCGTGCCGGAGGCGGCAGTATATCCGTTGCCGCTGTCGGTGCCACAGGCTCGATAACTAATCTGATAGTCAATCTGTTCATAGGTCTGTCGCTCGGTGTCGGTGTTTGTGTCGCACAGGCGGCAGGTGCGAATAACCCCAAAAAGCTTCACAGAATAGTTCATACCGCAATTCCCGCATCGTTTATTTCGGGCATCATTTTAACCGTTTTCGGTGCAGTGTTCGCCGAAAAATTCCTGATGTGGATGGACACTCCCGATGATGTCATAGGTCTGTCAACAACATATATGCGTATATATTTCTACGGCATGACAGGCAGTATGGTCTATAACTTCGGTTCGGCTATTTTAAGAGCTGTCGGTGACACAAAATCTCCGCTCTATTTCCTGACTGCCGCAGGTATTCTGAATGTCATACTCAACCTGATTTTCGTCATGTGCTTTGATATGGACGTTGCCGGTGTTGCCATTGCGACTTCCGTTTCTCAGGCGGTGTCGGCGGTGCTGGTACTCATAACGCTAATACGCCGAACGGATTATATAAAATTCTCGTTCAGGGATATGCGTATATACAAAACGGAGCTGATGCAGATTATCCGCTTCGGTGTTCCTGCCGGAATACAGGGCTCGCTTTTCTCAATTTCAAACGTTCTTATTCAGTCCTCCGTAAACTCCTTCGGCTCGGTTGTAATGTCGGGCAATGCCTCATCACAGAATATAGAAGGCTTTGTCTACACGGCGATGAACTCATTCAGTCAGACCTCGCTTAATTTCACGGGGCAGAACCACGGCGCGGGCCTTCACAAAAGAATAGATAAAATCCTCGCCGCCTGTCTTTTAAGTGTTACCCTTGTCGGTGTTGTAACCGGTGTCGGGTCGTATCTCGCAGGTGACACACTGCTGAAAATTTATATTACGGACTCGGCAGAGGCCATAATGTGGGGCAAGGTTCGTCTTAAATATATCTGCCTTACTTACTTTCTGTGCGGCGTGATGGATGTAATTACGGGCGCTTTAAGGGGAGTGGGCTCGTCGATTATGCCGATGATTATAACCGTCGCCGGCGTGTGCGGACTCAGAATTGTATGGATTTTCACCGTGTTCGGCTCGGCAAAATATCATACGCTCGACTGCCTTTATCTGTCATACCCCATCTCGTGGATTGTAACACTGGCGATTGAACTCGCGGCGTTTGTAATAATAAACCACAGATTTAAGATGAAAGAACAGGGGAGTGTAGCACAGTCCTGAACGACAGAAAAACTGTTTTAACCCCGAATTACCCTAAAATTAACATAACTTTAATTTTTCACCAAAATCAAGTGCTTTTTGAATGTTATTCCCGAAAATGTCTCGGGGATTTTCAGAAAAGTACTTGATTTTTTTGCATATAAATGTTGCAATCGGACAATACATCTTTGCGAAAAACAGGTGATTTTACATCATCGGACAAATCGTTTTCGGTTGACCTTCCCGGGCACTCTGCCGGCATATAGAAAAGCTTCCGAAAAAACATATGTACCGTTCCCGAAATTTACTTTATGAAATCAACAAAAAATCGGGATTTAAGCGGGTTTATTTCTATTTAGGGGCTATTGTATTTTTTTGCACCACATGATACAATAAAGTGTCGGATAGGTGGCTTTTTTTTGCATTTTTATTCTGCCGAAAAACACACCGCACACAAATTCGGTTGAAAATGTTTTGTATATATACTTACCGGATAACATTAACCTCCGGTTAAAAGATAGGAGCTTTAGAATGGGCAAACGACTTTTGCTTTCCAGCCCGCATATGTCGGACGAAGGCTATGAACTTGAATATGTTCACGATGCTTTTCGTAAAAACTGGGTTGCGCCGCTGGGTGAGAATGTGAATGAATTTGAAAAGAGTATGGGAGCATTTCTGGGTACCGGCTATCCCGTTGCCCTGTCTGCCGGCACTGCGGCACTGCATCTTGCAATGATTCTTTCCGATGTAAAGCCCGGTGACAAGGTGTTCTGCCAGAGCCTCACCTTCTCCGCTACGGCAAATCCGATTGTCTATTGCGGAGCAAAACCTGTCTTTATCGACTCCGAGCGTGAAACATGGAACATGGACCCCGAAGCTCTGAAAAAAGCGTTTGAGCTGTATGGCACGCCCAAGGCGGTGGTTGTTGCACACCTGTACGGAAACCCCGCAAAGCTCGATGAAATTATTGCCATTTGCCGTGAGCACAATGTTCCCCTGATTGAGGATGCCGCCGAAGCTCTCGGTTCAACATACAACAACCTGAAGTGCGGCACTTTCGGAGAATACGGTGCGCTGTCCTTTAACGGAAACAAAATTATCACTACTTCCGGCGGCGGCATGCTGCTGTGCCATACGGAATCGGAAGCCGGACACGCACTTAAGCTTGCCACACAGGCACGTGAAAACGCACCGTGGTATCAGCATGAAGAAATCGGCTATAACTACCGTCTGAGCAACATCTCCGCAGGTATCGGAAGAGGACAGATGAAGGTTCTGCCCCTGCGTGTACGGCAAAAGCAAGCCATTTTTGCTCGCTACTCTGAAAACCTGAAAGGTCTGCCGCTTATTTTGCAGCCGAAGCTGAATTGCACTGAGTCCAACCGCTGGCTGTCCGTTGCTCTGTTGAATGCAGACTGCGGCGTGACACCGATCGATATGCTGGCACGACTGAACGAAGCCGACATAGAAGGACGCCACCTGTGGAAACCCATGAATCTTCAGCCGGTCTTTGCCGATTGTCCGTTTGTAAGTATAAGCGACAAGCCTGTGTGTGATGATCTGTTCGCACGCGGTGTATGTCTGCCAAGTGACACTAAGATGAGTTTGGACGATGTCGACCGTGTGAGTGCAGTAATTCGGGAGATGTTCTGATGCAGCATAAGGCTAAATTTTACGAAAAATATATCAAGCGTCTTCTTGATATTATCCTGTCCGGAACAGCGCTGATTATTCTGTCGCCATTGCTTCTCATTATAGCGATTCTTGTACGTGTGAAGATGGGGAGCCCCGTGATTTTCTGCCAGGAACGCCCCGGAAAAGATGAAAAAATATTCAGACTTCATAAGTTTCGCAGTATGAGCGACGCACGGGATGAAAACGGCGAACTCCTGCCGGATGAAGAACGTTTGGGACGCTTCGGCAGTTGGCTTCGTGCTACAAGCGGCGATGAGCTGCCCGAGCTGTTTGACATTTTCTGCGGCAAGATGAGCATTGTCGGCCCGAGACCGCTATTGGTGAAATATCTGCCGCTGTATACAGAAGAACAGCACCACCGTCATGATGTCCGTCCCGGGCTTACGGGCTGGGCACAGGTGCACGGCCGCAATCTCGCATCATGGGAAGACAAATTTGCCTATGATCTGGACTATGTAAACAATATCGGTTTTTTGTTGGATATAAAGATTATTTTCAAGACTGTCCGCAGTGTCCTGAGCCGTGAGGGCATCAGCTCCGAGGACAGTGCAACAATGGAAGCATTTACAGGGATGAGGGCTTCAACACATGAATAAACAGGTTATTATAATCGGAGCCGGCGGTCAGGGAAAGGTTGTGGCGGATATCGTTCGCAGAAGCGGAGATATCGTTCTCGGCTTTCTTGATGACAACGAAACAATTACAAGTGAAGTCGTCGGTATTCCCGTACTGGGCAAAATCAAAGATTACGTAAAATATACCGAAGCATCTTTTGTAATCGGAATCGGCAACTCTGCCCTCCGTGAAAGGATTGCGCGTCAGCTTTGTGATGTACATTGGCATACCGCAATCCACCCGTCTGCCGTTGTCTCCTCACTGAATACTAAAATCGGTGCAGGCAGTGTTGTTATGGCAAACGCCGTAATAAATCCGTCCGCACGTATCGGAGAGCATTGCATAATCAATACTTCGGCTGTCGTGGAACACGATAACCGAGTCGGGGATTTTACACACATTTCCGTTGGCGCAAAGCTCGGCGGAACTGTATCAATCGGAAAGCATGTATGGGTCGGCATTGGCTCGAACATCGTAAATAATATAACTGTTTGCGACCATTGCACGATCAGTGCCGGTGCGGTGGTTATTCATGATATCAAGGAGAGCGGAACTTATGTCGGAGTCCCTGCAAGGAAAATCAAATAAGCGGATTCTGGTGCTTGCCAACAATGATGTGGGGCTATATCGCTTTCGCAAAGACCTGCTGGCGGCTCTTTTACATTCAGACCATGAGGTTTATATCTCACTTCCGAATGGAGATTTTATCCCCGAACTTGTTCAGCTTGGCTGTCGTTTTATTGATACGCAGATCGACCGCCGCGGAATGAACCCCGTCCACGACGTTAAGCTTTTCCGTCAATATCGTGCCATGCTGAAAGAAGTCAAACCGGATCTTGTTCTGACATACACCATCAAGCCCAATATCTACGGCGGATTGGCATGCCGACCGGCACACATTCCCTATGCTGTGAACATCACAGGCCTCGGCAGTGCCATAGAAAACGGCGGCTGGCTTAAAAAATTCGTGCTTGCTCTATATAAACCGGCACTTAAAGGGGCAAAAGTCGTGTTCTTCGAGAATGCCGGAAACCGTGACACACTCGTAAAAACCGGTGTAGTGCCTGACGGACGTGATGTCGTGCTCAATGGCGCAGGTGTCAATCTTGAAGATTACCCCTACCAGCCTTATCCGCAGGACGGCCCGATTCGTTTTCTGCTTGTCGGGCGTGTTATGCACGAAAAAGGTGTGGACGAGCTGTTCGCCGCCGCAAAACAAATGAAACAGAAATACGGCGACGGTGTGGAATTTCACATTGTCGGCTCGTTTGAAGAAGCTTATAAACCTGTTATGGATGAACTGGAGCAGTCCGGAATTGTCACATACCACGGTTATCAATCCGATATGAAAAAATATTACACAATGGCAAGCTGTATTGTTCTGCCTTCGTATCACGAGGGAATGTCCAACGTCCTGCTTGAAGCCGCGTCTTCGGGGCGACCGCTGATTACAAGTGATATCCCCGGCTGTCGTGAGGCGGTTAAGGACGGCGTCAGCGGATATTTATGCCCGGCAAAAAACACAGACGCACTTTTTGACGCAATGCACCGTTTCGCGGAGCTTACACAGGACAAACGAGCCGAAATGGGCAGATGCGGACGAAAACACATGGAAGAACATTTCAGCAAAACCGCCGTTGTGGCGAAAACGACAGAAAAACTCGGTATGAGCAAAAAAAGGTAATTCTTATGGAAACAAAGGATATAGAACTGAGCACAGCTGAACGTTTTGTGCGCTCTCATATACAGCATTACGATGAAAAAAAATATTGGAGCAGAAGACAGAAAATTGTCTCCGCTGAACAATCAAAGCATTTGTTTTGCAAAATAATCCGTGCATATCGGCTCTTTTATATCAAACGGTGTGATGCGTTTAATCAGGCAAGCATGGGAACCCATATAGGATATGGCGCCAAATTTGCAACACCTCCCAACCTGCCGCATGGCTTATACGGAATCATCGTTTCTCACAATGCAGTGATTGGCTCAAACTGCACAATCTTTCATCAGGTTACAATTGGAGAAGGAAAAGGGGGCGCACCGACAATAGGAGACAATGTCCTTATTGGTGCAGGTGCAAAAATAATAGGAAACATAACAGTGGGGTCTGACTCTAAAATCGGTGTAAATGCGGTTGTTGTTCATGATGTGCCGGAAAACAGTATAGTTACAGCAGTGGAGGGGGTTGTTCATACCGACCGCCACAGCAGATAAATCGAATTCAGCTTGTGAGGTTTGAATAATGGAAAATCATGACTTGCACGCTACAAATAGCGACTATAAAAACGGTTCCGTGTATTTCAGCATTATTATTCCTGTATATAAAACGGAAAAATACATATCAAAGTGTGTCGATAGCATACTGTCGCAAACATATCAAAACTTTGAGCTGATTTTAGTGGATGACGGCTCACCGGATCATTGTCCTCAGCTTTGTGATGAATATGCAAAACAGGATAAAAGGGTTCACGTTATTCATAAAGAGAACGGCGGAGCGGCGAGTGCACGGAATGCCGGTATTCATACCGCACAGGGCGATTATATTCTGTTTGCAGACAGTGACGATAATTGGAATGATATAACCGCATTGCAGTCTGTTGCAGAAGCTCTCACTACATATCAATGCGATGTTCTTTGCACCAATCTATACAAAGTGTATGCCGATGGTCAGAACAAGAAAAAATATTTTGCTCCCTCCGGTGTGTTGATTGGTACTGCGGAAATTTTATGCCATGAACGCTACATATCAAGCCCCTGCACAAAAATAATCAAATCGGAACTCTTTTCAGATGGAAAGCTTGATTTTATTGAAAACATCGGCTCTGAAGATATTGATTGGAGTCTCAGAGTTGCACTGTTATCGAAGCATATGGTGTACATAGACATTTCGTTTTATTGCTATTTACAGAACGAAAACTCATCATCCCACAATATGACTTTTGCAAAATTGAGTGATTTGAAAAACAATATTTTGACATGCATACAATTGCTGAATTGTCAAAATCAAACAATAAAAGAAACTCTCCTGCCATATGTCAGTTATCAATATGCGGTATTATTGTTGAATATCGCATCTGTATCCGATAAGAAAGAACAATCCTTATTTCTATCCGGGCTGAAAGAATTAAGCTGTTATTTGCGTTATTCCGATTCGCCGAAAGTCAGAATGATGCATATATCGAACCGATTTTTTGGCTTTAGCGGAATGATGATGATTCTTTCCGCCTATGTAAGAATTACGAAACGAGGAATTGTATGACAAAACTGACTGTTTTCACGCCTGCCTACAACCGTGCACACACCCTGCCCCGCACATACGAGAGCATGTGCCGACAGAACTGCAAGGACTTTATCTGGCTTATTATTGACGACGGTTCAACGGATAACACCGCCGAGCTTGTACGCAAATGGCAGAGCATCGATAACGGCTTTGAAATTCAATATGTATATAAAGAAAACGGCGGTCTTCATACTGCATATAACGAGGCAATTGCACATCTGCATACAGAACTTGCCATGTGTATTGATTCGGATGACTGGCTTACTGACGGGGCAATCGAAAAGGTTCTGTCAAAATGGGCTTCCGATGGAAATGAAACTGTTGCCGGAATTGATTCGTTGGATTGCTATGCAAACGGTGACATAATCGGTGATTTGCTCCCAAATCAGAAAACGGTCAATCTTATCGATTTGTATATCGGAAAATACCACATAAAGAACGGAGACCGTAAACTCATTGTCCGCAGCGATCTTTATAAATCAGTGGCACCGATGCCGATATTGAACGGAGAAAAGAATTTCAATCCGCACTATATGCATCTGCAAATAAGTATGAAATATGATTTTCTTGTGATGAACGAGCCGATTTGTGTTGTTGAGTATCAGCCTGACGGTATGTCACGGAACATATTTTGTCAATATTTGAACAGTCCGAACAGCTTTGCCCGACTGCGTATGCTTTGTATGCAATTCAAGGGGACTTCTTTGCCGTTCAAAATAAAAAACGCCATTCATTATGATTCAAACTGCATTCTTGCAGGGCACATCCGAAACATATGGAAGGAGTCATTGTCTCCTTTCCTTACCTGTTCCATGCTGCTGCCCGGCGTTATCCTGAGCATTCTTACGCGTGTCATGGTAAAAATACGCACGCAGGAGAAAAAGTAATGAAAGTATTATGGAAGCTTCTTATAATTTCTTTAATAATTGCATTTACGGTTCAGATTCGTGATAAACAAATAAGTATACTGAAAAGGGATTACACAAGCCGTGACAGACTTTTTACGTTGATATTGATATTGTATCTTGGTGTCTTTTGCGGTCTGCGCACATGGTACAACGACACCGTTACATACATTCAGATCTATGAACAGACACCGCTTTTAAGTGAGTTCGCCGAAAAAAACACGAGCACATTTGCACACGGCATCGGTTTTGCATTTTTGAATTCCGTTATGAAAACCATAGGTTTCTCCACGCAGGATTACCTTATGTTTTACTCCGTGGTCACAACAGCCTGTTATGTTTATTTTGTGCGGAAAAATACAGATGATTTTCCTTTTGCGGTCTTCCTTATGTTCACAACCGGCTTCTATACTTTTGTTTTCGCCGCAATCAAACAGTGCATGGGCACAGCAATCTGTCTGGTCGGTCTTGAGTTTTTGATGCAGAGGAGAAAAATCCCCTATATTCTGTGTGTTTTACTTGCGTCACTGTTCCACCCGTATGCGCTTATTTATCTCTTGCTTCTGTTTATGGATTTCAGACCTCTGACATGGAAGACATTCTTTTGTTTTGCCCTCTTTGTCGTGGTCGGTTTTGGTCTGGACAGGCTGCTCGGCACAATTGTCGATGTAACTACCATGATGGGAGCAAATTACGATATGACCTCCTTTACCGGAGAGGGTGTTAATATTTTCCGTGTAATGGTATGTTTTGTTCCGATTGCCATTGCGCTTGTATCCGGTCCGATACTGTTTGAATACTCGAAAAGAAGAGAAAACATTCTTTTTAACATGACAATGCTGAATGCGCTCATTATGTTTGTCGGTCTGTTTGGCACGGCAAACTATTTTGCACGCCTTGCAAACTACTTTGTTGCGGCTCAGGTTGTGGTTCTTCCGTGGTTACTGAAAAGATTCGTGCCTCGGGAACGGCAGGTTCTGACTGTATTATGCATTATAGGATATACAGGTTATTTCATATACGGAAATCAGTTTCAAAGCGTCTTTGACAAGTGCTTCTCCAAAACCACGCTTTTGGAATATATAAGTTCACATTTTGTAGGATAATCATATGAAAAGGATACTTTTTTTAATACCAAATCTCGCTCACGGCGGCGCAGAACGTGTGCTTGTGAATCTTGCAAATAATCTGGATCGCCGCAAATATGATGTCACTGTTCAAACGCTGTTTGATGTCGGAGTTAACCGGCAATATCTTCAGCCGCATGTGCATTACATTCCCGGGGCAAAAAAACAGTTCAGGGGAAATACCACACTCATGAAGCTGTTCTCCCCTGAAAGGCTGTACCGCTCTGTCATCAAGGGGAATTATGATATTCTTGTATCTTATCTTGAGGGCCCGACATCCAGAATTATTGCAGGCTGTCATGACCCAAATGTAAAAAAGGCGGCATGGCTTCATATTGAATTGCCAACGCCGAAACAAGCCGCTATCGGTTTCCGCTCCCCAAAGGAAGCCCTTCGGCTTTATGATACCTATGATCGTCTTGTCGCTGTCGCATCATCGGTACGCGGGGTATTTCTGAAATCGCTTCCGGTGCATACTCGGATTGATGTGCTCTATAACACGAACGAGACGGAGAAAATAATCAGACTCTCAAAAGAGGAGCCGAATGACCCGATGTTTCCGGATGGCGGAGTCCGTATCTGCTCAGTGGCAAAGCTGGTTGAACCGAAGGGATATGATCGGCTGTTGAATGCGCATAAGCGATTGCTGGACGAAGGTTTTTCGCATTCGATTTATTTAATCGGTATTGGAGAAGACCAAAAAAAGCTGGAGGCTCAGGCTCGGGCACTCGGTGTAGAGGGCAGTTTTCACATGATTGGCTTCCGTGATAACCCCTATCAATATGTTTCTCGCTGTGATCTGTATGTTTGCTCTTCACGCCGAGAAGGCTTTTCCACAGCGGTGACAGAATCGCTGATCGTCGGCACACCGGTTGTCAGCACAGACTGTTCCGGCGCACGCGAGCTTTTGGGAGAAAACGACGAGTATGGATTAGTTGTGGACAACAGCGAAGAGGGAATCTATAACGGAATGAAAAAAATGCTTTCCGATACTGCTTTGCTTGAACACTATAAACAGCAGGCAATATTAAGAGGCAAGAGGTTTAGCCGAGAACAGACTGTTGAAGCGGCGGAAAGGATGCTGGAATCTTTGTGAAAATCGTTTTTTTAGAGGGCGATATGTCCAGAGCCGGCGGGACCGAACGCATGACGGCTATGCTCGCCAATGCACTTACTGAAAACCACATGGTTTCCGTTCTCAGTCTGCACGGTAATGGTGACAGCTTTTTTCCGCTTGATGAAGCGGTGGAGTGTTTACGGCTTACGCCGGGGCATCCACGCAGGGCAATACACAGTTTTCTGAAAAAAAATTGCGTTGATATCGTGATTAATGTAGATATCGGAATGGCAATATTCGGGATTCCGGCTGCTGTCGGAACAAAAGCAAAGGTTATTACATGGGAACATTCAAATTTCTATAATAACTGGGGTTCAAGGTGGTTCCCCTATATCCGAAGATTTGCCGCACGGTTCAGTGATGCGGTTGTTGTGCTGACAGAGCGTGACAAGCAAAATTACGAGGAAAATATATCTCATTGCCGCCGGGTTTTTACGATAGGAAACCCAGTTGAGACGCATGAGAGAAAATACTCTGCCGAGTCTAAAATAATTCTGTCCGCAGGTCATCTTTCACCGATAAAACGATTTGATCTGATACCGGATATTGGGAAAATTGTTTTTGAACGACACCCCGATTGGGAATGGCATATATGCGGTGAAGGGCCGGAACGTGCACTTATAGAGAATAAAATTTCGCAATATGGTCTGAAGCGGAATATCAAACTTGCGGGTTCAGTGAAAAATATGGAGTCGGCGTATTGTTCAGCTTCCATGTATGTCATGACCTCCGAAATGGAAGGGCTTCCGATGGTTTTGCTTGAGGCAAAATCTTACGGACTTCCGATTGTAAGCTTTGATATTATGACAGGCCCTTCCGAGATTGTCAGAGACGGCGTAAACGGATACCTTGTGACAAGCGGTGATATAACAGCAATGGCAGAGCGAATCTGTGAACTGATAGAAAAGCCTATGCTGCGCAATTGTTTTTCGGACGCGACTGTATCGGATATGGATAAGTTTGACAAAAAGGTGATTATTAACAAATGGGAATTATTGCTGAAACAGCTGAATTAAACGAACCGTTGGTATCTGTGATTGTACCTGTTTATAATGTCGAGCCTTATTTACATCGCTGTATAGACTCCATTCTGACACAGACTTATCAGAATCTTGAAGTCATTCTTGTCGATGACGGTTCGCCGGATAACTGCCCCGCAATCTGCGATGAGTACGCAAAAAAAGATGCCCGTGTCACTGTTATCCATAAAATGAACGGTGGGCTGTCGGATGCAAGAAACATCGGAATGACAGCATCTCATGGAGAATACCTGATGTTTGTCGATAGTGATGATTGGTTGGAAAAAAATGCCGTTGAGTGTTTATATCAACTGCTGATATCAAACGATGCTCAAATTGCCATAGGCGGAATGCGGAGAATTGAAGACCGGACAGAAAAAATACTCTATACGGATTTTAACGGCACAAAGAATGTTGTCAGCATGGCAAGGGAAAAAGCCATGAAAGACTTCTTTCAAAATGGTTGTGCCGCGTGGGGGCGGCTGTATCGTCGCAGTGTCCATACGGGAATTGAGTTCCCGGTTGGTGAAATTAATGAAGATGAAGCAATTGTATTATCCCTTTTAGATCGGTGTAATACAGTCGTTCAGACAAATGAGATAATTTATAACTATCGGTGCCGTGACGAGAGTATTACAACATCATCATTCACGGAAAAAAAGCTTGCGTGGTACAGGCATTGTGAGCAAAATCTTAACCGGGTCAAAGCCCATTACCCGGAGCTTGAATATTATGCCGCCGATCGGCTGTGCGGCAGCATTATGTGGTCTTTGACGGAAATTGCGCTTGCGGAAAAATATGACCCGCTTTGGGTATGCGAATTAAAAAAGTGTCTTAAGGCGCATTATCCGCTTTTTAAGAAAAGCTACAAGCATGGACTGAAGCAAACAATCAGACTGTTTGTTTTATATCATTTTCCATTTGATGTATATCAAAAATCAATAAGAAAAAAAAGAGGAGTGTAGGTAAATTCTATGAGCAATTGCGTCAACCCATTGATTTCTGTAATTATTCCGGTATATAAAACGGAAGCATATCTTGAAAAATGCGTTCGCTCTGTGATGATGCAGTCTTACCGCAATCTGGAGATTATTTTGGTTGATGACGGCTCCCCCGATAACTGCCCCGCGATTTGTGATCGCATTGCAAAAGAGGATGAAAGAATTATTGTCATTCACAAGGAAAACGGAGGATTATCCGATGCTCGCAACAGGGGACTTGACATTTGCGGCGGTGACTACTTGTATTTTGTCGATTCCGATGATTTTATTCGGAAGGATGCAATTGAACTGCTTCTCAACGCTGCAATATCAAAGAACATTGATTTGGTTTGCGGTGACTATTGCTCGGTAAATGAAGAAGGAGAATGTATTGCCCATGGCTTAAGGTATCCGAATTGTGAATTGACACAGGAAGAAGCAATTGAATATTTTATCACAAAAGACTGGGGTGCATGGGGAAAACTATATCGGCGCAGTGCTCATAATGAAGTCCGGTTTCCAATTGGAAAAATACATGAAGACGAAGCAGTTATGTTCCAAATCCTGTCGCACTGCAAAAAAATCGCACTTGTTTCCGATGAACTGTATTGCTATTTGCAGAGAAGTGACAGTATTACATCACAGGCATACAGCAAGAAAAAAATGGATTGGTTTTATGGCTGGTGGGAAAACACAAGGTTTATAGAACAAAACTATCCGCAATTTCTTTCCCAATGTCTCAGCAAAACGTGGAGCACCGCACTTTATAATATCGGTTACCTTATCGGTGACGAAAATAATTTTACGGAACTATCGGAAATACGTCAATTTGCTCTTGAATATCGGCACAATATACTTTACGGTAATAAAATCAGATGTTCTCTAAAATTGCGGTTATGGATATTTCTCCACTCTGACATTCAGTCTTGTAATAATTTATACCGTCGATTCTATCATGCAATCGGTCGTATGTGAAGGAGCAAAATATGCAAGAACAAACAAGAAAAGCCTGCTTTGTGGTGCCGTATTTTGGCTCTCTGCCCGATAATTTTGATATTTTTCTGCGGACTTGTGAGCAAAATGATGACTTTGACTGGCTGATTATAACGGATGATACGGCACCCCATCCATACCCCAAGAACGTTCATGTGCAATATACAACATTCGATTCATTGCGTAATAAAATTCAGGCTCATTTTGATTTTGCCATCGCACTTCCATATCCCTATAAATTATGTGATTTTCGTGCCGCTTTCGGTGAAATATTTGCTGAAGAACTGCGGGAATACCGATTTTGGGGTCATTGCGACACGGATCAGTACTTCGGAAAAATAAACCACTTTGTAACAGATGATATTCTGAACGAGTACGATAAAATTCTGTGTCTCGGACATTTTACCCTCTTCCGCAATACATCTTATATCAACGGAATTTATAAAAAAACGGACAAAAACAATAGTCAGAATTTTAAAGATGCTTTTTCAACGGAAGCTCACTGGATCTTCGATGAATGGCCAACCAACGGGAACACAAGCGACAATCGTATATTCAAGCAAGAAAAAGTAAAAACATGGCTGTGTCCGCAATGCTTCTGCGACTTGCAGCCGTTTAAGAGTCTTTTCCGCAGAACTCTGTTCGATTTTGAAACAGAATCATGGACAGACGATACAGTTAAAAGCGAAATTTATATCTGGAAAAACGGCTTGCTTTTGCGTTGTTATCAGAAAGAAGGCAAAATTAAAACAGAGGAAATCCTATATGTCCATATAAGGCAGAGAAAAATGCGGCAAGAGGAGTACGACAAAACGAAAACTTGCTTTTTTATAGCGCCTGATTGTTTCATCAGTGCAGATGACTATTCTGATGAAATTCTGAGGCATATGCTGTGCAAAGCAAGCCGGAGAGCTGTTTTACATCCGGATGAAATGCATCGTAAATGGGTGAATCTCTATGGATTATTTCAAGCTTGCTGCAGAAAAATCAAAAACATTTGGGAGAAGAAAAATGGATGAGCATTCATGTATTGATGCTGTCATAATCTGGGTGGATGGAAGCGACCCGGAATGGCAGCGTGAAAGAGCGCAATTTTTGCCGAAATCAAATACAGATAATCGCACAGAACGATACCGTGATATGGGGCTTTTGCGATATCTGTTCCGTGGTCTTGAGACATATGCGCCATGGCTGAGAACCGTTCATTTTGTGACCTGCGGACAAAAGCCCGCATGGCTTAACACTAATGCCCCGAAATTGCATTGTATTTCACATACCGAATATATACCGTCTGAATATCTCCCCACATTTAACTCAAATGTTATAGAATTAAATTTTCATCGGATTGACAGCTTGAGTGAGCAATTCATCTATTTCAATGACGATATGTTTCTGATTGACCATATAAGACCGGAGGATTTTTTTTACAGAGGACTTCCCAAACAATCCGCCTCTTTTCTTCCGCTGTATTTGGATCCGACCGATACTGTTTTCAGCGGGACTCTTGCTAAGAATACAGAGGTTCTGTATCGAAACTTCTCAAGGGCAGATTTTATAAAGTTCCTGTACAAACATGTGAATCCCCGCAATGACGGACTTAAGAACAGTCTTCGTAATGCAAAAAATATATTTATGGGAGTTCCGGGTATTGCGTATTCCCACTTGGCTGTTCCTCTTCTGAAATCCTGTATATCAGATTTGTGGGCTGCCGAACCTGATGTAATGGATGCCGTAAGCAGAAACAGGTTCCGTTCTGCCGAGGATTGCAGTCAGTATCTCATTCAGAATTGGCAGATTGCCTCCGGGCTCTATTCGCCGACAAGTAAAAAAACGCAGGAAAAATACTTTTACCTGCCCAATAGCTATAAGGCTGCCGCCATGTGCATACAGCAGCAACAGGCAAAATCCATCTGTCTGAATGATGGTAAATTTGCCACAGAGGATGACTACCGCAACTGTGTTGATGCTATTACGCAGGCGTTTGAGCTGATTCTTCCACAAAAATCATCTTTTGAACTTTAAATATGGTAAAAAATAAGAGTATAAACAATATTATAAGCGGCTTCGCCGGGCAGATTATCACAGTCGCGCTGGGTGTTGTCATCCCCAGACTTGTTCTTTTGAATATCGGCTCGGAGGCGAACGGTCTTCTGAGCACGGTTTCGCAGATTTTCACATATTTTGCGTTACTTGAAGCAGGAGTCGGAAATGCCGCACTGCAGGCGCTGTACGGGCCTATCGGTTCGCAGGATACAGAACAGAGCAACAGGATACTTGCCGCAACACAGTACTATTACAGGCGTACCGGTTTTATATACTTAGCCGGGGTTTTGGCTGCGGGGTTTATTTTCCCGCTGGTAGTTCAATCCTCATTTTCATATCTGACCGTATTTCTTGTAACTGTTCTCGGCGGACTGGGCGGAGTTGTCAGGTATTTTACACAGGCGAAATATCTGATGCTCATTAAAGCCGACGGTCGAAATTATGCCGAAACAAACATTTCAACCATTATAAATATTCTGATCAGTGTAACAAAAATCATTCTTTTGTGCGCCGGATGCAATGTGGTTGTTATTCAGGCTATGTATTTCGGATACTCTGTACT
>CAVFPQ010000014.1:19330-24724 GCA_963624415.1 Acutalibacteraceae bacterium
TTACGTCCTTTGTCTATGTCGCGTATGTCAGAAAGAGCTATCCGTGGCTGAATTTGAAGGTTAAACCGGATTTGCAGTCACTCAGCAAACGCAATTCCGCTTTTATCCATCAGATCTCCGCAATGATTTTCAACAGTACAGACACATTGGTTCTGTCAATTGCCGAAAATCTGAAAATTGTCAGTGTTTACGGTCTTTATACAACGCTTTTCAGTATGGTCAGCACCGCAATCGGCACAATCAACGGAAGCATCCAATATCTTTTAGGGCAGAGCTTCAACAACAAACAGCCGGAAGTGTATCTGCGAATTCATGATGCATTTGAAACGTACAATATGGCAATGGTTTCTTCGCTGTATTGTATTGCGGGTATGTTCATTCTGCCGTTTCTCAGACTTTATACAGCCGGAGTTCAGGATATTAACTACATAGACCCGATACTGCCGTACTTGTTCATTGCGGTATATCTGCTTAACAACGGACGTGAATCCTCCAATATGGTTATCAAATTTGCCGGACATTTCAAGCAGACGCAATGGCGTTCAGTGCTGGAAGCGGTAATAAATATCACGGTGTCATTGATTGCCGTGCATTTTTATGGAATTTACGGTGTCCTTGCCGGCACAATTGCCGCATTGCTGTATCGAACAAATGATATGATAATCTATGCGAACAAGAAAATTCTGAATCGAAGCCCGTGGAAGACATATCGCCGCTGGCTTGTAAATCTGATTTTGTTTATCACGCTGACACTGTTGTCAAAACCTGTTTTCGCGCACATTGCACTTGATACCTATCCTCGCATTATTCTGTGGGCGGCGGTTTCATGTGTCATTGTCGTGCCGTTGTTTTTCGCGGCGGCATCTCTTGCCGACAGAGAAACTTATCACTACACAAAAGAGCTTTTATCGCCCTATGCAAAAAATGTGTGGGGAAAGTTCACCGGTCGTCTGAAGCCGCAGAGGTAATAATATGCTTCACTATATCTATTGCCGTCCGCTTGGCAATATCATCTTCATCATGGTTTTGCTTTTCGCCGTATGGGGTGTTCTGACTTCTTTAGTACCGGAAAGGCATTGGAAGCGTGGGAATATTGTTCTGACCATTCTGATGACAGCGGCTATACTTTATGCAACGGTACTAAACCGCACGGAGAATGAAACACAGCTTATCCTCACGCCCTTTGCTTCATTTGCCGCCGCAAAGCAGCAGCCGGAATGTTATCGTGAAATGCTGATGAATGTATTTCTCTTTTTTCCGTTTGGTCTGACAATGTCCGGTGCCCTTCCGTGTAAATGGCGTCGGTCGGTGAGAATTGCCGTAACAGTGACTATCGGTTGTTTATTCAGTGTGGGGATTGAGTGCATACAATATCATTTCGCACTCGGCACGGCGGAGACAGATGATGTAATCTGCAACACGCTCGGTGCGTTTATCGGTTCGGCATCGCTGCTTCTCCCTCGCATTATTGAAAAAATCAAAGAAAAGTTCGGTGCAAAATCATAATCATTCGGCGAAGCGAGCAACAGACCGAGCCGTAAATGCAACTTTGCATCACTCGAAATCGTCGATATGACAGCCATTCTTTTCACGCTCTGAAAATTTTATCACGAAATCACAAAATCAAAAAATCAAAAAAACGGACAAAGAGACCAAAATCCCTCTGTCCGTTTTATTATTTATCCTGTTTTAACAGCACGGCAATCCGGCAATCGGCTTGTTTTTTGTGCCGGACACTGACCGCCTGTTATCTTATCGTCTTATAAAGCGGGCCGTATGCCTTGCATGCTCTGTAATCCGCACCTTCAAGATCCTTTGTGCCGAATGCGTTCCATGCGGCGGGACGGAATATCTTCTCATCCGGAACATTGTGAAGGCCTACGGGGATACGAAGCATCGAGCACATTGTGATAAGATCCGCACCGATGTGACCGTAGGAAATAGCACCGTGGTTGGCGCCCCATGTGTTCATCAGGTCATATGCGGACTTGAACGGGCCCTTGCCGTTTACGATAGGTGCAAACCATGTGCAGGGCCATGTGTAGTCGGTTCTCTTCCACAGAATATCGGATACCTCATCGGGAAGTGCGACTGTGTAGCCTTCGCATATCTGAATTGTGGGACCGAGACCCTTAACAAGGTTGATTCTTATCATTGTTGCGGGCATCTGGGCACGTGTCAGGAAGCGTGAAGAAAATCCGCCGCCTCTGAAATAGCCGTTGTCAGCCGGGCACCACTCGGTAGCCTTAAGCATGGCATCAATGTCCTTTTCGGTAACATCATACCAGGGCTTTATAACAGCATTGCCGTTTTCGTCCTTAACCTCGCCGCAAGCGTCAAGGCAGCACGCACCGGAGTTGATAAGGTGAATAAATCCGCCTGCTTCTTTTGCCACGCCCTCAAGGTCATAGCCGGTAACACGCTTAACGGATTCGGTATTCCAGCAAGTACGGACATCGGCAAACATCTGCGCACGGTTTGTAAGAAGCTTCATAAAGAGCATCGAAAGAGCGTTGAGTGTATCGTTCTCTGTGCCGAGAATGTACGGCTCTCTTGCGCCGTTCCAGTCGAAGGATGTGTTGCACATAGCCTCACCGAAGTCGCAGTTCGGATAGAAGTCTGTCCACTGTCTCTGACCCTGGAAACCTGCGGCAATGGCATTATGACCGACCATTTCCTCTTCTCTGCCTTCGGGAAGATTCTTGTTGCCGTTCATAAGGTCCTTGATGATAACCATCATCTTAACGACAAACTCCCAGTCCTTTTCTTTCTGCTCGGGAGATTTCTTTACAAAATCGGGGTTCTTGTCGAAGCCTTCGGGGCAATGCTCCTTTGTCCACTTGAGAGCCTTTTGGAACTCAGCCTCATCATAGATATTTTCGCTCATTCGACGGATGATTTCAACCTCGTCTATGCTTTCAACACGCATATCGAGATATTCCTCGATAAATTCGGGGCTGATTGACGAACCGCCGATACCCATTGTGATAGAACCTATCTGAAGATAGGACTTGCCTCTCATTGTGCAGACGGCAACAGCGGCACGGGCAAAACGAAGAAGCTTTTCTTTTACGTCATCGGGAATGTTGGTGTCATCTGCGTCAAGAACGTCCTTGCCGTAAATTCCGAATGCCGGAAGACCCTTCTGTGCGTGAGTCGCGAGAACGGATGCAAGATAAACCGCACCGGGACGCTCAGTTGCGTTAAAGCCCCATACGCCCTTGATGGTGAGGGGATCGGCATCCATAGTCTCACTGCCGTAGCACCAGCAGGGAGTAACGGAAAGTGTAATGTCAACACCCGCCTTGCGGAACTGATCGGCGCACTGTGCCGCTTCTGCAACACGACCGATGGATGTGTCGGAGATAACAACCTTTACGGGGTCTCCGTTTGAATATCTGATGTTTTCTTCAAAGAGCTTTTTGGCGGAGAGAGCCATATTCATGGTCTGATCCTCAAGGCTTTCACGAACCTTAAGAGGACCTCTTCTGCCGTCGATAATGCGGCGAATACCGATTACGGGATAATCGCCTATAAGTCTGCTTTCAGCCATTTGTAAAAACGTCCTTTCGTTAAAATTTTTTACAAAATCATTCTATCATGACGAAAGGTCAAAATCAAGAACTTTATTTTGGCAGTCAAAGTCCTCGCTTTTTGTAAGACACCGGTTTTCAAAACGTACAACGGGTACGTATGACAAAAAAACAGTTGCACTGACCGAATTAATATTCCGGTATGGATTTGTATATTGAACTGCGAAAACAGTCTATTTGTTGTTCATAGCAACAATATTTTATTTCTGTATGTTTCTGATAGCAACATTCTTGCTTGTGTAATTTGCTAATTTTTCATATTTCAAGCTTTTCAGCAACATTTCGTTGACTTTTCAGTATTATTTGTGATATAATAAATCTGTTGTGTGACGCTATCAGCAACATTTAGGAGGATTTTTTATGAAACACTTATCGATACATCTTCTTGCCGAAACCGTAGTAAGCAGAAGAAAAACATTAAAGCTTTCTCAGACCGAGCTGTCCAAGGCGACCGGAATTAATCGTTCTCTGCTTTCACGGCTGGAATCCGAAGATTATTCTCCGTCTGTGGATCAGCTGTTGTCCCTTTGCGCTGTTCTGGATTTTAAGACTTCCGATGTTATCGTAGAAGAAGATACTGCTCCTGCGGCCGTTGAACGCAAGAAAATCGCCGTTGCCGGAACAGGCTACGTCGGTCTGTCGCTTGCCGTGCTGCTCTCTCAGCACAACGATGTGACCGCTGTGGATATCGTGCCCGAGAAGGTTGAGAAGCTTAATAACCGAATAAGCCCGATTCAGGACGAATACATAGAACGATATCTTGATGAGTATGATGAGCGTGGGCTTTCCCTCATTGCCACAACAGACGGTGCATCTGCCTACGCTGACGCCGACTTTATTATCGTGGCCGCACCCACAAACTACGATGCTAAGACAAATTTTTTTGACTGCAGTGCCGTTGAGACTGTGCTGGCACTGATTAAGAAATCCACCGCCGACAGAGAAATCAAACCCACCGTTGTTATAAAATCCACAATTCCCGTCGGCTATACCATGCAGGTACGTGAAAAGATGGGCATGGACAATATCATCTTCAGCCCGGAGTTTTTGCGTGAGTCCAAGGCTCTCTATGACAACCTGTATCCCAGCCGCATTATCGTCGGAAGTGACGAAAAAAATCAGTCTGCGGCGGAGCAGTTCGCGGCATTACTTCAGCAGGGAGCAATCAAAACATCCATTCCCGTTCTCTTTATGGCTACCACGGAGGCGGAGGCTACCAAGCTGTTTGTAAACACCTATCTCGCACTTCGTGTGTCCTACTTTAATGAACTGGACACATATGCCGAGGTCAAGGGACTTAAAACCGCGTCGATCATCAAGGGTGTGTGCCTTGATCCCCGTGTCGGTGATTACTATAACAATCCGTCTTTTGGTTACGGCGGCTATTGTTTGCCCAAGGATACCAAGCAGCTCCTTGCAAACTACAAGGATGTGCCCGAAAATCTGATTGAAGCGATTGTTGAATCCAACCGCACCCGTAAGGACTTCATCGCCGACCGTGTGATGGGGATTGCCGGAACATACACGCCGTCCTCCGACTTTTCCACAGCACAGGAGGAAAAGCAGAAAGAAACGGTTGTCGGTGTGTACAGACTCACGATGAAAAGCAACAGCGACAATTTTCGCCAGTCGTCTATTCAGGGCGTTATGAAGCGTATCAAGGCCAAGGGCGCAACGGTGGTCATCTATGAACCGACACTGGAGGACGGCACAACATTCTTCGGTTCTGTCGTGGTCAACGACCTCAAAAAATTCAAGAAAATGTGCGGCTGCATCATCGCAAACCGTTATGACAGCGTGC
>CAVFPQ010000015.1:0-24282 GCA_963624415.1 Acutalibacteraceae bacterium
ACATTAAATTGACAATTTGTCTTTGTTTTGAAACAATACTTCCTTATCAGCACGTGGCTTTGTTGTACTCTTTTTTTTATTATTAAATTGCGGTAAAAATAGCATTGCAATGTTGTTTTTACCGAAGTTTTGTGTTATTATGGGGATAAAGAGGTGAAAATCATGTATGTTAAAAGAGATATTGAAGAACTGATATTAAAAGCGGGAAAATCCTTTCCGTGTATTGTCGTATATGGTCCGAGGCAGGTCGGCAAATCCACAACTGTAAATTATCTGTTTGACGAAAAGGTCAGAAGAGTTACACTTGATGATATTGAAGACAGAATGCTTGCAAAAAACAACCCTCGCCTGTTTATAGAAAATCTCGGTACTCCCGTTATTATCGATGAAATACAGAAGGTGCCGGAGCTTTTAAGTGAGATAAAAAAAGTTATTGATAAAAAAAGAACAGAGTGGCTCAAAAATAATGAGGAGCGTCAGCTTCTGTATATTCTGACGGGATCTAACAGATTTGAACTTCAGGAGGGTGTTTCCGAATCCTTAGCGGGAAGATGTGCCGTGACCGAGATGCTCTCTCTGTCTTTATCCGAGAAAAAAGGGTATGAAAATATTATTTTTAATCCCGAAATAAGCGAGATAAAAAAACGCGAAAACGCGGACAGAAAATATATGACCGCAAAAGAGATATTTGAAGATATTTTCAGTGGCGGAATGCCCGATGTTTTTACCGGCGTGTCCGAAAGAAATCTGTATTATAAATCATACATAAATACATACATAGAAAAGGATATTCTTAAAATCATAGATGTTTCGAGTGAATTGCAATTCCGCTCTTTTCTGACTGCCGTGGCTTTCAGAACGGGATGTGAGCTTCATTATGATGAGCTTGCGAATGCAGTCGGAATAGATGTCAGAACCTGCAAAAAATGGATATCCGTTCTGCGTCTGTCGGGTATAATCTATCTTTTACAGCCGTTTCTTACAAACAAATCTAACAGAGTTGTAAAGGCACCCAAATTGTATTTTACCGATACCGGGCTCTGTGCTTTTCTGTGTAAATGGCAGGACAGTGAAATGCTTCAAAACTGTGCCATGAGCGGTGCGTTTTTTGAAACATATGTTGTGAGTGAAATTATAAAAAATATGTATTCAAACGGCATTGACCCTAACAGCTGTCTTTATTATTACCGTGATTCCGACCAAAAGGAAATTGATTTGATTTATGAGAGTGCCGACGGAATTTATCCCATAGAAATAAAAAAGGGAAAATCACCGACAAAGCCGAATAAAAACTTTAATGTACTCGAAAAATATAAGCTCAATATCAAACCCGGAATTATAATAGACACCTGTGAAAAAATCAGAGCTATAAATGAGAATGTTTATACATTGCCTGTACATTTAATTTAGCCGTAAAATAGCAAAAAATTTACAAGATGCAAAGCTTTATAAAACAAAACGCTTCGGCGTATTCCGACATTGTTAATTGTTAATAAAAAAATGACCGCCTCCCGGGTTTTATCCCGAGGGGCGGATAGTTTTATTTGCCGACTTTGTTAAATTTTACTTTTGGGGTGCCTGTTTTTTCTGTACGTCTGCGGCTTTAGCCTTTTCGTTGACCTTTGCTTTTTCGGCGCCCTTTTTGTTCTCTTCGGCTTTTGCTTTTTCGGCGGCTGCCTCTTTTATGATGCCGAGTGCGATTTTCTGAGGCTCTCTTTTCTCAAGAAGTGCCGACAGATTCTGAACCGACATTTTGCCGTCGGGGGTTGTGTATTCTTTCATCATCTTTTTGTATGCGGGAGTTGCGCATATTTTTTCACGAAGATTGAAAACAGCATCATTGTCCGTTGCTACGGTTCTTTCGAAAAATTCGGGCTGATTGCCGTTATTATTGGCACGTTCAAGAAGAACAACCGATGTAAGTATGCTGCTTGCCACAACAAGATCCGCAACTTCCGAATTGAAATAGCGTACGCCGTGATTGTTGTTGTCAATATATTCTCTTACGGTATCGGAGATATTGCTCTTTGCAAATTCGGCAAGTGCTTTTTCGTATTCGTCCGGTTCATCACCGCGAATGGGTTTGATTGTGTCAATGAACTGATTTTTCATCTGACTGTCAATGAGAGACATGGCTTTATTTCTGTTTTCTCTTTCAAAAATGTCGGAAGCCGCAAGCATTGATTCTGCCATCTTTTTCGAGACGCCGCTGTTTATGAAGCTTTCCATTTTTTCAAGAGTCATTTTGCCCTGTTCATCGGTATACTTTTTGACAAGGTCCTTGAAATCGCCGTCTCTTGCAATGGATTCTCTCAGACTGTTAAGCTCGTTGTTTTCAATCGCAAGCTGAGCTTCATACTCGCCTATGTGGTCGTCACCTGTCAATTCACGTTCTCTGACAACAGCATCATAAACAACACAGCTTGTCATGAACAGTGTTGCCGAGTCCGCATCAAGCAGATTTTCGCCCCTGATAGAGATATTTTCCATAATCTCATTTATGCCGGACATAATGCCGTAATCGGCAACATTCGCAAGCTGCTTTTCATATTCATCGGGTGCATCGTCACGAATGGGCTTTATATCGTGTGAATAGCGGCTTGAAACCTTGTTTTTGATCTCGGTAAATCTTACTTCTCTTTCCGTTTCGGTAATTATTTTTGTTGTAAGAGGTCCGAAAACATCTTCGTCGACAAGTATGTGAAGTCTGTCAAGCGGAATGCATCCGTTTGCGTCAACAAAGCGTTCACGAATTGCCTTGTATTCTTCCGTGGCTGTAATTTTCGGGCAAAGCTCTCCCCTTATGCAATCCGGGTCTTCAAACTTTTTCTCGAAGTATCCGGGCTCTGTGCCGCCCGATGCCGCACGTTCGGTCTGTAAAATAGAGCTTATAACGGCCGCCGAAAGAAAATCGTCTGCATAGCCTGCATCAATAGGTTCGTTGTTTCCGGCTGTCAGATTATCTTTTGACATAGCCACTACCCATGAATTGGCGTAATTTCTTATGCATTCTTCGGGTTTTGAATATCCCGTCTGTCTGATGGATTTTATTGAGTTTACGTATTTGCCTTCAAGCTTTTCCACGAGAAGGGAAACTTTTTTCTCCGCATATACTTTTTCCGTAATATTTTTTGCCGCAGCTACCGGATCAAAGCCTTCGACAAACAGCTGCATTTCTTCGGGAGACATAACTTCAAAATGATCTGCTCCGATGTTTTCACGAACGAGCTTGTCACGGTTTGTGCCGAGCTTCTTGCCGATTTTTTCCATTGCGGCAAGTTCACCTAAATGAATAAAATCAGCTTTTGTTGCATTCTTGAAAAGATTCTCAAGCTCACCGTTATAATCCGAGCCGCGCAATTTGCGTTCGTTTTTGATAAGCTGTTCTGCTATCATAATGCCGAAAATGCCGCCGACAAGCCGCTGTACTACATCGGGCTGACCTTTGTAAAGGTCGGTTCCCTTGTTTATCTGTGAGATTGAATTGAGTTCAAATTCGAAATCATGTCCGTTTTTCTTTACAACATCAGACAGAAGCTTGGAGTCCAAAGTCTTTTGGAGTGAATCGAGAAGCTGTTTGGAGGGATCGCTTCTGAGCTTTTTAAGTCTTTCAACATCTGCACCGACTTTGTCCTGTGCGGCAGAAAGCTCCATTTTTTCTTCCGGTGTTTTGCCCGCAAATCTCTTCTTTGTAAGACGGACATTCTCTACCATTTTCAGCTGTTCAAGCTTTTTTTCGGCAAACTGTTTAAGGGAGTTTGCCATATCAACATGAAGAAGCGTATATTTTTTCTGATCGTGGTTTTTCTTTGTGTCAAGATAATCGTTTGTTATCGAAAGAAGCTCACTGTATTTTTCACGGAATTTCTGAATGTCCGCACCTGTCTGAAGCTGTCCGAGTCTGTTTACCTCGTCAAAAGCATTGCGCATGGCCTTGAATGCGTCCGAACTTGTATGATACCACGGGTCTGCATTTGACATTTTTGAAACAAGGTCATTTGTGCGGTCTCTGAGTTTATAGTTAAATATAACCTCGGGGTCAATCTCTTTTATTGTTCCTTTGACATTCTGAACCGCTATCATTCGTTCGCCCCTTCTTATTATCGCGGGGGTGCGGTCATTGAGGAAAACATTTTTGTAGGCGTTTTTGGTTATGTCCGATTTAAGATCATATGTTTTGTCTTGGTCATTTTTGGGGAAGAACAGAATTTCATCGTTATTTGTAAGACAGTTGCCGTTGAGAATATTCTCAAGATTCCGGCTCTGAAGATTTCCGGAGGCAAATGTAGCATCATTGATAAACTGTACCAGACAATCGTTTGTCGTACCTGCTATTGCATCATAAAATCTCGGATCTCTCTTTCTCTGTTCATCACGCCAGAGTTTGCCTTCATCGGTGAGGGCGGCTCTGTCTCCGTATGCCATGG
The DNA here is from genome assembly GCA_963624415.1 of Acutalibacteraceae bacterium. Classification (GTDB taxonomy): domain Bacteria; phylum Bacillota; class Clostridia; order Oscillospirales; family Acutalibacteraceae; genus RUG806. The sequence goes on from CAVFPQ010000015.1 coordinate 4,428, forward strand.
GGCCGTTTTCGTTGATGTCTCCGACGCCTTCCATATGTTCGAAATCATAGTCGAAAATTGCTTCCTCGTCAAGATACTCAAACAACGGGTTAGCAATCATATTTATGCGGTTAAGAGCAAACGCAGCACCGTTTAAGTGACGGTCAACTTCCTCGACAAATGCTCTTTCTTCGTCATTTAAGTCGTAAAGAGAATCGTCTCCTTTGGTGTCATCAAGAAAAGCCATGGACTCTGTAATAATGCATCCCATTTCGAAGATGTTTCTTATGTTTTCCTCAAGCCATTCTTCGGGCAGGTCGATGTTTATCATATCATTCAGCTTGTCGGCAAACTCATATGCTTCATGAAGTCTTTGCATTACGATCTGCTTGCGGGTCTCGCGAATCTGAATGTCTGCATCCTGTTCATCGACAAAACGGCCGTTTTCTATAAGGCGATCACGAAGAATTTTTTCTTTTTCCTGTCTTTTTTCGGATGGAAACAGCAATGCTATTTCATCATTATATTGTTTTATGCTGCGTTTCTGCTCCTCGGTTGCGTTTGCCGGGGTATTTTTGAACAGACGCTGATGGCGGCGTAAGTACGATGTGCCGTCAGCAGTGTATACCTTGTGTCCGTTGAGTTCGAAGTCGTTTTCTTCTATCAGAACACGGCGAACAATATCCGATTTGTTTTTGCGTATGGCACGTTCCTCTGTTGTATAGTGCGACATGGGACGGGGATTCGGATTGTCGTTGCTGCGGAATGTCTGAATTGAATTTATTACCTCTCGCTCGGGTATGACAGGCACAACTATGTTTGTCAGATAGTTGTAGGTTTCTTCACGTATCTGTTCGGTGTTATAGTCGGGATGTGCGTTTTTGACATTTGACAGCAGTGTCTGGATTGATGATGCCAATGGCATAGGTGATACCTTCCTTCTCTTTATGGTGATGTTATTTTTTTGATTTTTGCCCGGGGAATTTGCCTTTTCATATAGTATACACCCGTAAAGAGTGTTTTGTCCCGTTTTTTTTAAATTATTTTCGGATTTTTCACATTTTTTTTATCACTGAAAAATAAAAAAACTCTCGCACCGAAGCCGTGTGGCTGATACGAGAGCTTTTTTGCTTATTTTTGCTTATTTTTTCAGAAAACCGAAAAGACCTTTCTTTTCTTTTATCTCCTCAGCGGAAATTACATCCTTAAGCTCATAGCCTGTGTTGGCAATTACAGAGGCTAATTTATCTTCATCAAGAGGAGCATCTGATTCAACGACGGTTTCGCCCTTTGAATGTGAGGACGAAACTTTTTTTATGTCAAAATTTTGTCGTATGACATCGTTTATATGGCTTTCGCACATAGAGCACATCATACCGTCTATTTTAAGAACAGTCTTAATCATGATAATTCCTTTTTACAGCTTTTCGAGAATTTCTTCCGGTATTGTTTCAATAAGAGAAAATACGGCATCAAAATTATCGTCAAGCACCGAAATGGCATTTTTTAACGAAACCGTAAGCTTATTATAATATACCGTAATCTTTTCCGCCGCCGCACGTCCCTTGTCTGTAAGAGTTGCAAAACCGTATAAGGGCATATCAACAAATCCGTTTGCGATAAGCTTGGTCATCATGTTGTGTACGCTCGGCTTTGAAACATTAAGCTCTTTTGCAATGCAGACACAGCGAATGCCGGTGTTGTCCGGGTCTGACTTCAGCATTGTATAAAGATATTTGCAGTTTGTTGATGTAAGGTGTTTTTTGTCAATTGTCATAGCAGTAATGAATCATTAAAAATAGTGTAGTGAAAAAGATCGGTTATTCGTCTTTGTGGCAGGAGCCGGACATGGCACAGTGAGCGCAGTTTCCGCCGCAGGAGGATTTACCTTTTTTCTTATCTTTGATCATATTGGCAATTATAAGACCTACGATAAGGGCAAGCACAAGGCATACAATGATAGTGGCGATATTTGCCTGAAGCCATGCAAACACGTTAAAGACTTCCTTTCACATATAATAATAACTTAAAATGTAAGATTTAATCTGCAATCGACAATGAAGAAAATCGCTTTGTATTTTTGATTATAAAGCTTTGCCGTAAACTCTTATATCGGCGGGATTTCCGACATTGCCGATTGCCGGTTGTTTATAAATCAGTTTTTCTTGGAAGCTTTTGTTTTAAGCGTTGTAGCCTCTTTGTAAGGTCTTACAAGCATAAAGATAAGCAGAGCAAGAAGAACGAATGCTACGATTGTTCCGAGAATATTGGCGTCACCTGTGAAGAGTCTGCCGAACTGGTTTACCATAAGGGCGATTACATAAGCAAAGCCGCACTGATAAGCAATTGCGAACCATGTCCACTTTGCGTTGTTCATTTCTCTCTTGATAGCACCGATAGCCGCGAAGCAGGGAGCGCACAGAAGGTTGAATACGAGGAATGAGAAACCTGAAACAGCTGTGAATGCCTGACCGAGAGCCTGATATGTTGTCAGCTCGCTGCCGCCGTAGAGAATGCCGAGTGTGCCGACGATGTTCTCTTTTGCGACAAGGCCTGTGAAGGAAGCGACAGCTGCCTGCCAGTTGCCCCAGCCGAGCGGGATGAAGAGCCATGCAATAGCCGAACCGATTTTTGCGAGAATGGAGTTATCAATCTGATCCTCGGTGAGCATTTGGAATGCACCGTCAACCCAGCCGAAGTATGTTGTGAACCATACGAAGATTGTTGAAAGAAGGATTATTGTGCCGGCTTTCTTGATGAAGGACCAGCCACGCTCCCACATTGAACGGAGAACGTTCTTGAGGGTGGGAAGGTGATAAGCGGGAAGCTCCATAACGAAGGGAGCGGGATCGCCCGAGAACATTTTTGTCTTTTTAAGAGTAATACCTGAAATTATGATAGCTGCCATACCGATGAAGTATGCCGATGTTGCAACCCATGCCGAGCCGCCGAAAATTGCGCCTGCTATCATTGCAATAAAGGGAACCTTAGCACCGCAGGGAATGAATGTTGTGGTCATTATTGTCATACGGCGGTCACGCTCGTTTTCGATTGTACGTGATGCCATGATACCGGGAACGCCGCATCCTGTGCCGACAAGCATGGGAATGAATGACTTACCGGAGAGACCGAACTTTCTGAAAATTCTGTCGAGAACGAATGCTATACGTGCCATGTAGCCGCAAGCCTCAAGGAATGCGAGAAGGAAGAACAGAACAAGCATCTGAGGAACAAAGCCAAGAACCGCACCGACACCGGCTACGATACCGTCATTGATAAGACCCGAGAGCCAATCTGCCGCGCCTGCTTTTTCAAGAAGATTTCCTATAAGAACGGGAACACCGGGTACCCATACGCCGTATTCTGCGGGGTCGGGCTCTGCAAATTCCGTGTTTGTTTCTTCAAAGTACTTTACGGCATCCGCAAATGACATTCCTATTACGCTTTCGGCATCTTCTTCCGAAAGATTTTCGGGAACGGCGGAGAAGTAAACAGTCATTGTGTTGATTGCGAGAGTTTCTTCATCTTCAACGTCAATTTCCGCAGTTTCGGCATCTGTTGAAAATGCTTTCATTTCCTCAAGAGCGGCGGAAGCGTCAAAGTCTTCGGCTTCAAAATCAACATCGGGCATAAAAGCACTGATTGCCTGAGTGGCGGCTGTGTAGCTGTCGGCATCCTCTGTGTAAGCGGATGTGCCTATTCCGAGAAGGTGCCAGCCGTCGCCGAATACACCGTCATTTGCCCAGTCGGTAGCCGCAGAACCTACGGATACCATTGAAATGTAGTAAACGAGGAACATTATAACCGCGAAAATCGGAAGACCGAGCCAGCGGTTTGTGACAATCTTGTCGATTTTGTCGGAAGTTGTCAGCTGACCTGCCGCTTTTTTCTTGTAGCAGGATTTTATGATAGAACCGATATAGATATATCTTTCGTTTGTGATGATGGACTCGGAGTCGTCGTCCATTTCTTCTTCAACAAGCTTTATATCCTTTTCGATATGCTCCTTGACTTCTTCGGTCAGATTGAGCTTTTCGAGAACCTTGTCATCACGCTCAAACAGCTTTATTGAATACCATCTCTGCTGTTCTTCGGGGAGGGAGTGAACCGTAACTTCTTCAATGTGCGCGAGAGCATGCTCAACAGTGCCGTTGAATGTGTGCATCGGTACTGTCTTGCCGTTCTTTGCGGCATCGATTGCGGCTTCTGCGGCTTCCATAATGCCTGTGCCCTTAAGAGCGGAAATCTCGACAACCTTGCATCCCAGCTGGCGTGAAAGTTCGGCGGTGTTTATCTTGTCGCCGTTCTTCTTTACAACGTCCATCATGTTGATGGCTACAACAACGGGAATGCCGAGCTCTGTGAGCTGTGTTGTAAGATAGAGGTTTCTTTCGAGGTTTGTGCCGTCGATTATATTGAGAATTGCGTTGGGGCGTTCACCTATAAGATAGTTTCTTGCGACAACTTCTTCAAGTGTGTAGGGTGAGAGTGAGTAAATACCGGGAAGGTCGGTGATGACTACACCGTCGTGCTTTTTGAGCTTTCCTTCTTTTTTCTCGACTGTAACGCCGGGCCAGTTTCCGACGAACTGGTTTGAACCCGTCAGAGCGTTAAACAGAGTCGTTTTGCCGCAGTTCGGGTTACCCGCGAGGGCTATTCTGATATCCATGGTAACAATCCTTTCTGTTAGAAGATTACTGTAATTACGAATTAAAAACGAGGTAAAAAGTCAAGAAAAAAATTACTCAACTTCAATCATATCGGCATCTGCTTTTCTGAGTGAAAGCTCATAGCCGCGAACTGTGACTTCGATAGGATCGCCCAAGGGCGCAACCTTTCTTACATAGATTTCCGTTCCTTTTGTGATACCCATGTCCATGATGCGGCGTTTTATTGCGCCTTCACCGTGGAGCTTGACGACCTTTACGGTTTCGCCGATTTTTGCCTGTCTGAGCGTTTTCATGCCCGTGACCTCCTAAAAGATTTTTATGTGATGTGCGTTATTTCGCACAATGTTTAACTTTTTTATTGTTATATCATTATTTTGATTGCCATTTCTTCGCTTATGGCAACTCTCGCTTCTTTTACGTTGACAATTACGTTTCCGCCGAGACGGTTTACGACTTTTACATTGCCGCCGACAACAAATCCGAGATTTTCAAGGTGCTTTTTTACTTCGGCACTGCCGCCGATTTTCTTTATGATATTGTCTTGATTTACTTCCGCTAAGCTCAACGGCATCATGTGAATTACCTGTCCTTTTTATTAGTTGTATTTAACTATTAGCAACTGCTAACTGAAAATGTTTTTTATTGGTTAGCACTTGCTAACCGAATATAATATATTATACTTTTCGTCAATTGTCAACACGAAATTTAAAGAAAAACCGAGGTTTAAAAAAAATTCGTCACAGTTAACAATTAGTTAGCCAATGCTAATTAAAATTAGGGGCAAAATTTACAAGGCGGGCAAAGGGCCCGGTGCCGGGGGCAGCGAACCGGGGATTACGGAAGTCTTTCGGACTTTGATTTATATGCCGGTGCAGGAGGAAAAATTTTGTACGGATGTGAGTTTACGGAAATACAAAAAAACTTGTTACTAAAACATTTTAATAACAAGTTCTTGATAAGTTTGAAAAAATATGATAATATGGAGTTGAAAAAGAGGCGATTATAATGGATTTTCAGCTAAAAGAAGATATTGAAATAGTAAAAGAGCTTACGGGGCTGAATTTTTCGGAACTCAGCTCCAAAATCGGAGTATCAGAACAGACGATATTAAACTGGTGCGATGGCAAAACGGATATTTCATATGAGAACATTGAAAAATTCTATAATTTTGCGTTCTGCGGAAATATCAGACTTAATGTCATAAGGGAACATTTGCTTGTTGAAGAGAACAAGACACCCGAAAAAATAATACTTTTTCACGGAGCAAAAACAGATATAGACGGTGAAATCTCAATAAAAAAATCAAGAGACGCAAACGATTTCGGCAAAGGTTTTTACTGCGGACAGAGTCTTGAACAGTCTGCTATGTTTGTATCGGGCTATTCGAATTGTTCTCTCTATATGATAGAATTTGATATGGCAAATCTTACTCATACGGATTTTTTTGTCGACAGAGACTGGATGCTTGCGATTGCTTATTTCAGAGGTAAGCTTATTGAGTATGAAAATCATCCGATAATAAAGACAATCAGAGACAGAGTCAACTCATCTGATTACATTATTGCTCCGATTGCCGATAATCGTATGTTTGAAATCATTGACAGCTTTATAGCAGGCGAAATTACGGATGTGCAGTGCCGTCACTGTCTGTCAGCCACAAATCTCGGAAATCAGTATGTTTTCAAGACTGATATTGCGGTAAGAAATCTTAAAATTGTTTGTCACTGTTATCTGTGCGAGAAAGAAAAACAGTACTATATGAAATCCAAAATCGAAGAGTCGAAAATCGGCAACGATAAAGTAAAAATTGCACGCAAGCAGTTTCGCGGGCAGGGTAAATATATAGAGGAAATATTGCAATGAGAGAATTTGATGAAAACGGAAGAATACTTTGCAAAATTCAGGCTCGGATATTCGAACAGTCAATCGAAAAAACCAAGTGCAGTTCGGCTGTTTTTTTACGCAGATTTATGCTGTCGTCTGTGGCTGAAAGATTTGATAAAATATCTTTTTTGTTTGAGTCATGCTCCGACGATGCTGTATTTGAAGAAATAGAAAATCAGTTCGGCGTGTCGTCATACGGCTCCGAAAAGTATTCCGAAAATGAGCTTTACTGGATGGGTTACATTTATCGTTTCTGGTGTTATACCCACGAAAAAACAAGCAAACAGGTATATGAAATCATAAAGCCGAAAGAATTAAGACTTCTTTATTTCCCGTATCATTCGCTTGATAATGCCGCAGTTGTCGGGCGTATCCTCGAAGCTAAAAACATATCCGAGAAAGAGACGGACCTTACGGCAAGGGGTGTTGAAATTTTAAGAAAACTGCGAAATTCGGCCGGTAAATAAATCTTAAAGCAAATAATTTTCATTTATCAGCAACAGATTTTCGTTATTGTCTGCCGTAGACCACAACAAAGCCGCCACAGCGTTTATATTCGTTTTCGAGCGTGTTAAGCTCGCTTTTTCTGCCGATAAAATTCATAAATATTTTCTTTTTATTATAAACTGACTTATTATAAACAAACTTATAATAAATCTGTTTATATTATAATTTACAAAAAAGAAAAAAACAACAATAAAACAAAGACTTCAGCTTGCTAAAGCCGAAGTCTTTTGTTTACAAAAATCCGTGATTATTTAGTGGGGATAAGCTTTTCCTTGCCGCCCATGTAAGGACGAAGGGCAACGGGAACGTTTATGCTGCCGTCCTCATTGAGGTTATTTTCCAAAAACGCAATAAGCATTCTGGGAGGAGCAACAACTGTATTGTTGAGCGTGTGCGCGAGATATTTGCCGTCTTTGCCGTTAACTCTGATTTTAAGGCGTCTTGCCTGTGCGTCACCGAGATTGGAGCAGGAACCGACTTCAAAATATTTCTTCTGTCTGGGGCTCCATGCCTCTACGTCAACACTCTTTACTTTAAGATCGGCAAGGTCACCGGAGCAGCATTCAAGTGTGCGAACGGGAATATCCATGCTTCTGAACAGGTCAACTGTGTTCTGCCAGAGCTTATCGAACCACATTTTGCTCTCTTCGGGCTTGCAGACAACAATCATTTCCTGCTTTTCAAACTGATGAATACGATATACGCCTCTCTCCTCTATGCCGTGCGCACCCTTTTCTTTGCGGAAACAGGGTGAATAGCTTGTCAGAGTATAGGGCAGGTCTTTTTCATCGAGAATGGTATCAATAAATTTGCCTATCATGGAGTGCTCGGAAGTGCCGATAAGATACAGATCCTCGCCTTCGATTTTGTACATCATGGCATCCATCTCGGCAAAGCTCATAACACCGGTGACAACGTCGCTTCTTATCATGAACGGAGGCACGCAGTATGTAAAGCCGCGGTCAATCATGAAATCTCTTGCATAGGAGATAACAGCGGAGTGAAGGCGTGCGATATCGCCCATAAGATAATAGAAACCGTTGCCGGCAACCTTACGAGCGGAATCAAGGTCGATGCCGTTGAAGCGTTCCATGATATCCGTATGATAAGGAATTTCAAAATCGGGAACAACAGGCTCGCCGTAGCGTTCAACTTCGACATTTTCGGAGTCATCCTTGCCGACAGGGACGGATTCATCAATGATATTGGGAATTATCATCATGATTTTCTTGATTTTTTCGGCAAGCTCGGCTTCTTTTTCCTCTGCGGCGGCAAGCTCGGCGGAGCTGACGTTAACAAGCTCCTTCATTTTTTCGGCTTCTTCTTTTTTGCCCTGATGCATAAGCGCGCCGATCTGCTTTGAATACTTGTTTCTGTCGGCTCTTAATTTGTCGGCATTCTGCTTGTTGAGACGGCTCTCTTTGTCAAGCTCGATAACCTCATCAACAAGGGGCAGCTTGCTGTCCTGAAACTTCTTTTTAATGTTTTCTTTTACGATATCGGGATTTTCTCTTAAAAATTTAATATCAATCATAATTCTGACTCCTTATATACTGTAAATCGATTGTTGATTTATTTCACACATTATAATAATTAACAATTAACAATGTCGGAAAACGCCGAGGCGTTTTGTTTTATAAAGCTCCGCCTCTTGCGAAGCTCCCACTGAATACTGACCGTCTGATGACCACTTTCTCATTGCTAACTGCTCATTGCTAATTGCTAATTGTTTTCACTCTTCGTTAAAGAGCTTTGTCAGCTTTAATAAATCGTCTCTGTCAAAATATTCTATTTCGATTTTGCCGCCCTTGCCGGTGTTTTTGTTGATTATTTTTACACTGCGGGCGAGGGTGTTTGCGATTGAAAGCTCAATTTCATCATAGAACTTGTCACGTGATTTCGGTTTTTTCGGCTCTGCGGGGAGTTTATTCAGCTTTTTTACAAGTGTTTCGGTCATTCTTACGGATAAACCCTCTTCAATTACCGTTTTTGCGGCTTCGGGGATTTTATCTTTATCATTTATGCCCAAAAGCGTTCTTGCGTGACCTGCGGAGAGCTTGCCCTGTGATACAAGTGTCAGAACTTCTTCGGGGAGAGCTAAAAGACGCAGTGCGTTTGCGATTGCCGGGCGTGACATTGACAGCTTTTCGCCTGTTTCGTTCTGTGTGAAACCGAACTCATCCATAAGGCGTTTGATGCCCTTTGCCTGCTCTATCGGGTCAAGATCCTCACGCTGCAGGTTTTCGATAAGAGCGATTGCGGCGGCTTCTTCGTCGCTTAATGATTTGATTATAACGGGAACTTCGTTAAGGCCCGCGCGTCTTGCGGCACGCCAGCGGCGTTCACCTGCTACAATTATGTATCCTCCGTCGGATGCGGGGCGAACAAGAAGCGGCTGTAATACGCCGTATTCCCGTATGCTGTTTTCAAGCTCCAGCATTGCATCCTCTGAAAAATTTGTTCTCGGCTGATTTTTATCGGGCTCAATATCGCCTATCGGGAGCGTTACGGAACCTTCATTCTGCGGACTTTCGGCGGAATTATCGAGAAACAGTGAATTAAAACCCCTGCCGAGGCCCGATTTTTTGTTTGATGCCATATTTTCTCCTTACTGTTTACTTAAAAATTCGTCTGCCAGAGCGTTATAAGCATCCGAGCCCTTTGACGCTCTGTCAAAATAGATTATCGGCTGACCGAATGACGGAGCTTCCGACAAACGTACATTTCGGGGAATTGTTGTTGAATATACTTTTTTCGGGAAGAATTTTTTTACTTCCTCGACTACCTGCCGTGTAAGATTGAGTCTGCCGTCGTACATTGTAAGAAGCACGCCTTCAAGCTCTATATACGGATTATACAGTCTTTTTATCTGACGCACGGTAGACATAAGCTGTGAGAGTCCTTCGAGGGCGTAATATTCGCACTGAATGGGGACTAAAAACGTATCTGATGCCGTTAATGCATTGAGCGTAATAAGTCCGAGTGACGGCGGACAATCGAGAAATACATAGTCATATTTATCCCAGACGGGTGCGAGGGCGTTTTTGAGAAGGCTTTCTCTGCCCTTTTTGTCGATTATTTCAAGCTCCGCGCCTGCAAGGTCCATGTTTGACGGGATTATATCTATATTTTTAAATTCTGTGTGAATTATTACATTTTCGGCTTTTTCTTCGCCGACAAGTATATCATATGAAGAAAGCTTTGTTTTTCTTTTGTCTATTCCGAAGCCGCTTGTTGTGTTGCCCTGTGGGTCAATATCGATAAGAAGGACTCTTTTATCTTTATCTCCTATGCATGCGGAGAGATTTACGGCGGTTGTTGTTTTGCCGACACCGCCCTTTTGATTCAGAATTGAGACGGTTTTGGACATCTGCTCACCTCTTTTAATTCAGTCTGACTGAAATAAATTAACAATTTATAATTGCGGAATACACTGCGTGTCTTGGATTATAGAATTATATAGCTTCGCGTTTTGCAAAGTTTTTTTTGTGCTTAATACATACCTATTATATTATAATATATTGCCAAAAGCAAGAAATTTACGGAACTTGCGGATAATTATTATCGATTTTGTTTCACGTGAAACATTATAGAGGCTTTTTTGATATCTGTGCCGCAACTCGAGGGTATTTTGTCGGTGTCGGAGAAGTTTTATTAAATATTATTACTTCCCTGTCGCTTCCGTCCGGGAGCTTATAAACCTGTCTGTCCGTCTTTTTTGCTCCGAGCATTGCGGCGGCGGATATGCCTCTTTTTTCTTCATCGGATGTCATTACGGCTTTAAGCGGAGCAAATATTCCTCCGACTTTTGCAAGCGGAATGCAGTATTCGCTAAGCGCATTAAGCTGTGCGACTGCTCTTGCGGTTACTATATCAAATCTTTCTCTGTATTTTCTGTCTTTTCCGGCGTCTTCTGCGCGTGTGGTAACAATTTCGGGATGCAAATCAAGCTCTTTTGACAGAAAACGCAAAAATTCAAGTTTTTTGTTAATTGAGTCAAACAGAGTTACTTTTATATTCGGATTAGCCGCAAGAAGTGCCATTCCGGGAAATCCCGCACCCGTGCCGACATCACAAAGCTCTGTGCCGTCTTTTATATCGACAAACTTGCAAAGTGCAAGCGAATCAACAAAGTGTTTTATGACTATATCATCCGGTTCGGTTATTCGTGTCAGATTGACTTTTTCGTTATATTCCACAAGTAATTTTGCGTATAAATCAAATCTGTCACAAGCCGTGTCGTCAAGATTTACATTATATAATTGTGCGGATTTTATCAGAAGCTCTTTTGAAATCATATTTTCACCTGTTCTTGGCAAGATAGATTAGTAATACCGAAATATCCGCAGGGCTGACACCGGATATACGGCTCGCCTGCCCTATATTGTGCGGACGGATTTTTGTAAGCTTTTCTTTAGCCTCAAGTCGAAGATTTATTACATCGTTATAGTCAATATCTTCCGGGATAAGCTTAACTTCAAGTCGGTGCATTTCGTTAACCTGTGCGTACTGGCGTTTTATGTATCCCTCGTATTTTACATCAATTTCAACCTGCTCGAATATTTCATACGGCAAATCGGGACGGTTTAAGTCAAATTCGGTCAGCAGTTCATAATTCAGCTGAGGACGGCGAATTAAATCGGCAAGCTTACAGCCTGTTGTCATCGGTGATGTTTCACGTGAAACAAGCATTTCATTTAACGCATCATTCGGAGCGATAACCTGTTTTTCTATTCTCGCACGCTCCGTTTTTATAAGCTCCCGCTTTTTGAGAAGCTTCTGATATCTCTCTTCGCTTATAAGGCCCAATTTATAGCCTGTCTCGGTCAGCCGCAGGTCTGCATTGTCCTGACGAAGAATAAGACGGTATTCACTGCGTGAGGTCATCATTCTGTACGGCTCGTTGCAGCCTTTTATGACAAGATCGTCAATCAGAGTGCCGATATACGATCCCGAGCGTTCAAGAATGAGCGGTTCTCTGCCCTGAACTTTTAGTGCGGCGTTAATGCCTGCCACAAGTCCCTGTGCGGCGGCTTCCTCGTATCCGCTTGAACCGTTGAACTGCCCCGCACCGAAAAGTCCGGGAATATTTATAAACTCAAGTGTAGCTTTAAGACTCTGCGGATCTGTGCAGTCATATTCAATCGCATAGGCGTTTCGCATAACATGGGCGTGTTCAAGTCCCTTTATGGAGTGAATAAAACCCTCCTGTACATCAATCGGCAGAGAGGACGAAAGCCCCTGTAAATAAAGCTCCTCGGTGTCAAGTCCGCACGGTTCTATGAATATCTGATGGCGTTCCTTTTCGGAAAAACGGACCATTTTGTCTTCTATGCTGGGGCAGTATCTCGGTCCTATACCCTCAATTTTGCCGCCGTAAAGCGGAGAACGGGACAGATTTTCCATAATTATGCGTTTTGTCTCGCTGTTTGTGTATGTCACATAGCACGGAAGTATGTTTTCGGGAAGCTTTTCACAGTCAAACGAGAACGGAACAACACGTTCGTCACCGTACTGCACATCAAGCTGAGAAAAATCAACACTGCGTTTGTTGACTCTCGAAGGCGTACCTGTCTTAAATCTGCGAAGCGGAACACCCTCTTTTATAAGACTTGCGGACAGCTCATCGGCAGGAAAAACCCCGTCCGGCCCGGAGGAAAAGCTCTTGTCACCGACATATATTTTGCCTTTGAGAAAAGTTCCGGTTGCGATTACAACTGTTTTTGACTTATATACGCAGTCTAATTTCGTTTTTAGAATAAAGCCGTCATCCTGCTTTTCGAGTGATACAATTTCAGCCTGTACCAAATCGAGATTTTCCTGTTTTTCAAGGGCATGCTTCATATATTTTGCATACTCACGCCTGTCAATCTGCGCACGAAGAGAGTGAACGGCAGGGCCTTTGCCCAAATTGAGTATACGGCTCTGCAATGTGTTTTTGTCTGCCGCTCTGCCCATTTCGCCGCCCAATGCGTCGATTTCACGCACAAGATGCCCCTTTGATGTGCCGCCGATTGACGGATTGCAGGGCATATTGCCTATCATATCAAGACTTATTGTAAACACAACGGTTTTGCTGCCGAGCCTGGCGGCGGACAGTGCCGCTTCTATTCCGGCATGCCCCGCACCGACAACGGCAACGTCATAATTTCCGCAAAAATAGTCCATATTTCCTCCGGAGAAATATAATATTATATATACTTACATAACTTAATATTTTAACACAAATAGAAGCAAAATTCAATTTTAAAAAAATTAAAATTCGGCAGAATAATAAAGCGGTTTTCCTTATAAAATTGACTATCTTTCACAAACCCCCTTTGAAAATTTTGTAACTCTTTACCAAAATTTTTCAAGCTCTCATTTTCTTTGTTTTTTCTGTTGACTTAATCAGATTTAACTCATATAATTTGCCGTGAAAAACGACACAAAATGCCTTTAATCAGGGGGATAATTTATCGTATGAAGTATCTTACCAACAAGGATTTTCCCACCGCATACAAAGAACAGTTCGACACTGCTTTCGGCGATACTCTGCCGCTGTTTACCATTATCAGCGACCTGACGTTAAAGCAGAAATACGGCGAAAACGCATTGTCTTTCACAAAAGATGCCGTCTATGCATTCAATTCCGACAAACCCGTCTGTGTAAAGTATGACGAGATAGAAGAAGCGATAGTAAAGCGTATGTACGGCAACGCTGTTTTCTTTGCGAAGCTCAAAACCGGCAAGCTTTTAATGCTTATGCGTTTTACATTCGCAGTCGCAAACATTGCAGACGCGGGCGCCGATTTTATTAACGCCGTAAATGAGCACGGTTTTTCGGATGATCTTCTGTACTCCGTAGAGGATGCGTACATGCACCGCCGTTCATTCTGTCCGAAATGCGGCAGAAAGCTCCCCTCACCCGATGCCGAGTGCCTTAACTGCCAAGGCAAGAGCAGAATGATATCAAAATTCTCGGTATACGCCAAGCCTCATACAAAGATGCTTGTCATATGCCTGTTTCTGTCCGTTTTCACAACGGGAATGTCACTCATACCGCCGTATATAACCGGCTATATGGTCGATGACGTTCTGCCGAACAAAAACATGAAGCTTCTGATAGAGATGATTCTGGCACTTCTCGGAGTATATCTTCTTCAGTACAGCGTAACGGCGGTTCGTTCATATCTTCTCAGAGCGACGGGCGACAAGATATCAATTGACCTCAAAAAGGACATATACAGAAAGTCGCAGAACCTGCCCATGACATTCTATGACAAAACGTCAACAGGCTCGGTTATCAACCGTATAAACTCCGACACTTCAAATATACAGAACTTCATACTCAAGATAACGCAGGAGGCCGTGGTGCAGTTTCTGACGCTTATAGGCATATTCATTATAATGATTTGCCTTAATCCCAAGCTTACGCTGTTTTCACTCGCTCCCATTCCGATAGTCGTTATTATAGGCAAGGTTTTCGGCAAGAAAATAGGGCCTAAATATATGCGTCTGTGGCGCAGAAGCGCGGCAATTTCAGGACTTCTTACAGATACAATTCCCGGTATCCGAGTAATTAAGGCATTCACGAACGAGAAAAAATCCGTCACAAAATTCGATGCGTACTGTGACGAGTGGATGAAGGAAGACACGTTGGCGGCAAGAACAGCCGGCTACTTCCCTGCTCTCATGACATTCCTTGTAACGTGCGGTTCGCTTATAATATGGTTCTCCGGCGGCAGCTTTGTTATAAAAGGCTCATCCGAATTTTCGGTAGGTCTGCTTGTATCGTTCGTGTCATACGCCTCAATGTTCTATAATCCCGTTAATTTCTTCGCAAACTTCAGCGACTCTTACAGGAACACGCTTGCGAGTGCGGAAAAAATCCTCGATATAATCGATGCTGAACCCGAACACGACTTCGGAAAAGGAAATATACCCGACCACATTGACGGCAAAATCGAATTCAGAAATGTTAACTTCTCTTTTGACCGTTCCAAAAAAGTCCTCACAAACATAAATATTACAATCGAGCCGGGCGATGTTGTCGGCATAGTCGGCACAACAGGCTCGGGCAAGAGCACGCTTATCAACCTTATAATGCGTTACTATGACGATTACGAGGGGCAGATTCTTGTTGACGGACAGGACATTAAGAACATAGATATGTCATATTACCGCAATCAGATAGGCTATGTTCAGCAGGAGCCGCTGATGTTCCGTGACACCATATTCAGCAATATCTGCTACGGTGACGAAAACGCCCGTGTTGAGCAGGTGTTAAGAGCGGCGGACATAGCGAACGCCCACGAATTTATTTGCCGCCTGCCCGATGCGTACGATACGGTTTTAGGCGAACGGGGCACCGGACTTTCGGGCGGTGAAAAGCAGAGAATTTCAATAGCGAGAGCCGTTATGAAAAATCCGTCAATACTTATCTTTGACGAAGCGACGGCGGCGGTTGACTCCGAAACCGAGCATCTTATACAGGAAGCCATTGAGCGTCTTATAAGAGGCCGCACAACTCTTATGATAGCGCACCGTCTGTCAACGCTTAAAAATGCCAATAAAATAGCGGTTGTCGACAAGGGCGAAATTATAGAATTCGGCCCGCCCGAGGAGCTTCTTGCGGCAAAGGGCAAATATTACAAGCTGGTTCAGATTCAGTCAATGGGCGAACAGCTCATAGCTCAGAAACGAGCCGAAAATTTTGAATGAGAGGTGCCGAAAAATGATAAGATACATAGACGGTCCCGAAGTCAGAATTACACAGAATGACAGCATCTTTCTTGATGTGGAATTCTATTTTACAAAAGAAAAATTCGAGGAGCTTGAGATACACAGACTCTTTCCCCGCTCGGGCGGCGACAAATATCTCTCACTCATGACGCACGAGGGAGAACCGGTTGCCGTAATACGTGACCTGTCAACGCTTGACCATGCGTCCGCCGAGGCTGTCAGAAACGCACTCGATGAATATTATCTCATTCCGAAAATCAAACGCTTTATCTCGATGAGTGAGAAATTCCGTATATGGATGTGGACAGCGGAAACCGACCGTGGTATAATCACATTTGAGATACGAAATCACGTCTACTCCGTAAAACCGCTCTATGACGGGCGTGTGCTTATTAAGGATGCCGACGACAACAGATACGAGATACCGGACATCAGCAAGCTCGATAAGGCATCAAGAAAGATGCTTACACCGAAGCTGTAATACATAAAGAAGGAGTAAAAAAATGAAGCTTATTATCGCAATAGTAAATAACGAGGATTCGGCGGTTGTTGCCTCCGCACTTACAAAAGACAATTTCACGGTTACAAAGCTCTCAACCACAGGCGGATTTCTTATGGTAGGCAACACCACCCTGCTTATAGGCACAGAGGACGACAGAGTTGACAGAGCGAAAAAGATAATTTCCCATCACTGCAGCGAGCGTATACATAATGCCGCCACCACCGAGAGCTTCGGCAGAGGCTTCGAAAACGGTGCGCTTGAGAGCAAGGTCAAGGTCGGCGGTGCGACGGTGTTTGTGCTGAGCGTTGACGAGGTAGATAAATACTGAGAAAAAAGCCTCACCACAGACTTTGCAATACTGAAAATATTGACGGCTTTTTTTCAATGCATAATTCATAATGCATAATGCATAATGTCGGAATTCCTGCGGACTTGGATTATATAGCTTCGCGGAGAGGGAATATTTTCGAAAAAAACGGAGGCTTTTGGGCTACGCAAAATAATTCCGGTCGTTAAACACACAAATTCCGGCAAAATTCTTCTATAAAACAAAATTTCAGCGGCAGAAATGGGATGACACCCGATTTTTGCCGCTTTATTTTTCTATTTAACAGTCCATAGTACGCAAAGCCGTATAATCAAGTTCGCAGAACTTCCCTGTTTTCTGTGCACTTTCCGGTAATTGCCGACTGCCGATTGAATTATGCTTTCCGCAAATCAGTCAAACAGTGTGCATCCGCTCTGCCGGAACCGCTCTATCATTTTGAATGCGGATTCTTTTTTTATGTCAAAGTATTCGCACAGGCAGTCAATGCACATAAATTCCGTTGAACCGCGGTTTACGAGCTTTTTGTGAAGTCCTATTTCGTCTCTTGTAAGCTCCCGACCGCATTTCAGACATTTTTCGGTGCAGGACATTACTTTTCGAGCTTGCCTATGTACATGGCGCACTGATGCTTTTTGAGCTTGAACATCATAAACTCTTTCTTTACGCCGATATCTTCATCCGTAAACGCATCTTTAAGGTGAAGTCCGTAACCCGAGTCGGCGGAAATACCCATGTTGTGGAAGTACATCATGCCGTTGTTATCGTGATTTCCGAAGTTTACAAAAAGAAGCGCAATTTCGTTGTTTGACAGATGCTTTACGAATGTATACACATCTCTGCCGGACTTTGTTCCGACAAATGCGGGACGGCATTCTTCATCCTGATTTATACGGATGAGTGTCTTGTTTTTAAGAAGCTTCAGCGTTTCGTCACTTATGTTTCTTATATCACAGCCGATCATAAGGGGCGATGAGAACATACACCAGATGGCAAATTCCGTCTGATAATCAATGTCATACTGCTCTTTTGAAATATCGGACTCAACGCCTACGTTGCCCTTGCCGTACATGCCGCATGTAAGCATATCTATGTCGTTAAAGCAGCCCGATGCGGAATATGCAAGGTTGTCTATCTGACTTTCCGCAATTTTTCTCATACTTTCGAATGTGTCGCAGATATCACCGGTTGAACGGTACATATGAGCACCGGTGGAACGTATCCACTTGTTTACTTCGTCACTGCCCCAGTTGCAGGCGGAAAATAAAATCTCTCTGCCGCACGCTTTAAGTGCCATGCCCATATTGCGGTAAAGATTTATTCCGTTGGCTGTTTCGGGTTTATAGCAATAGTCGTATTTCAGAAAATCGGCACCGTACTCGGCAAATGTCTCGGCATCGAGGAACTCATGACCGAATGAACCGGGATAATCGGCACAAGTGCGGGTACCCGCACAGGAATACATACCGAATTTAAGGCCCTTTGAGTGGACATAATCGGATACGGCTTTCATTCCGTTGGGGAATTTGTTTTTGTCGGGAACAATCTTGCCGGTAACGGGATCACGCTGTTTCTCGCTCCAGCAGTCATCGATTACAAGATACTCGTATCCTGCGTCCCTGAGACCGAGCTCAACCATCTTGTCGGCAGTGTCTTTTATGAGCTGCTCGTTAATGTTCTCGGCAAAGGTGTTCCATGTGTTAAAGCCCATTGGGGGTGTTTTTGATAACATTTTTCTCTCTCCTTTTTCGGCTTCGATAATAAAAAAGCCTATGTCCATTGTATTTTATATGCAGATTGTTGTCAAGAATTTCAGTGCAAAATCATGTGTCTTTTTTGAGGATTTCTATGTATTCAAAATAGGAATACTGCTTTGTTTTGCCGCTGACGGAGGACTGTTTCAGAATATTTTCTTTACAGAGAATTTCTATATATTTTGCGGCGGTGTTGTATGACAGTTCCAGCGCCTCGGCAGTTCTCTTTGTCTCGATAATCGGACTTTTTTCTATGTATGACAAAAGTTTCAGGAGCTTTTCGGCAACAGAGCTTTTGTATCCGTTTATCTTCGCTTTTGATTGTTCTCTCAGCTCGCATAATCTGTCGGCTGTTTCCACTGCATCCTCGGCAGCCATTGCGGTTACACGCAAAAAGAATTTTACCCACTGTTCATAGTCGCCGGAGCTTCTTACAAAAGTAAGTCTGTCATAGTATTCCACGCGGTTCTGTTTTAAAAATCCGGAAATATACAGCACCGGAGAAGAAATAATACCCTGTTCAATAAGAAACAGAACAACAAGCAGTCTGCCTACTCTGCCGTTGCCGTCTAAAAACGGATGTATAGTTTCAAATTGATAATGGATAAGTGCGGCACGGATAAGCGGATGAAGGTCGCTGTCTTCATTAAGATATTTTTCAAGAGCAGACAGAGCGTTTTGCATATCCTCGGGATTAGGCGGAACATATCCGGCGTTTTTTATGGTACTGCCGTAGCCGCCTATCCAATTCTGAGAAGTGCGAAATTCACCGGGCGTTTTTTCGCCGCCCCTTACGCCCGAGAGCATAACCGAATGAATTTCTTTAAGAAGCCGACAGCAGAGCGGCAGTGTTTTCATTCTGTCCAAAGCAAACCGATATGCCGAGACATAGTTTATGACATCCGACACATCCGCATTTGCGTTCTCACAGACAGACGGGTCAAGTATATCGTCAAGTGTGCATTGTGTACCCTCAATCTGAGAAGACAGCAGGGCTTCTTTTCGTACATACATTGATACAAAGAGTTCTATATTCGGAATGCGTGATGACACAGCCTGCAGTGCGGCGGTTTTCTCGGCGGCATCCGTCAGAAGTCGCTGCATCTCACTGTCAATTTCAATCGGCGGCACAGGTGGCAGAGGTGCGGGATTAAATGATTTATACTGCATTTCGCCCGAAAGATTAACCGTAAAATCACCGGCTCGGTTTTTCATGTTCTTCACTCCCCTTTTTTTGAAATATACACTGCTATTTTACACTTTATATTTCAGAAAATCAACATTTTTTGAAATATAACCCCTCGTGTATTTCAAGAAATCGCACTTTTCTGAAATTCAACCCGGTTTTTGTGCGTCCGTATTTCAAAATTGATTTTATTCTTCTATTGAGAATTTTGGAAAAACGGACAAATAATTTTAGAAAAAAACAAGGCAAAAAAGCCACGCACTGACAACGAAGTATTGGTTTCTCGCCGAAAAATCTCCCATATCTTTGTCCGAAAGCCTTGCA
>CAVFPQ010000016.1:0-24099 GCA_963624415.1 Acutalibacteraceae bacterium
TTTTTACTTTCTGTCGTCAAGCGGCGTATATTCCGCGCATTTCTGCAGACTCTTGTATGCCGGACGCATAATTCTGCCGCTTGTGGAAATTTCTTCAAGACGGTGAGCGCACCATCCCGCGACACGAGCACATGCAAACATGGGAGTAAACAGATCCTGCGGAATGCCGAGCGTCTTATAAACAAGCCCCGAGTACAGGTCAACGTTAGCGCACAGCGGCTTCTGATTGCCCTTTTCTTCAAGGAACACACGGGGTGTCACACGCTCGATTATGTCAAGCAGTGTCCACTCGTCATGCAGTCCCTTTTCGGCTGTGAGTGCCTCGGCGTTGCGTTTGAGGATAACCGCTCTGGGGTCTGAGAGTGTATAGACCGCATGCCCCATGCCGTAGATAAGTCCCGTGCCGTCGCCTGCCTGTTTGCGTACCATTTTGCGAAGATACGCTTCAACCTCTTCTTCGTCCGTAATGTCTTTTACGTGGGCTATAATATCATCGGTCATCTCGGCAACCTTTATGCTGGCGCCGCCGTGACGAAAGCCTTTAAGCGAACCGATACCGGCGGCAATAGCCGAATATGTATCCGTACCCGATGAAGTTATGCACCGTGTTGTGAATGTGGAATTGTTTCCGCCGCCGTGATCCGCGTGAAGCATAAGACACAGGTCAAGGAGCTTTGCCTCACGGTCTGTAAATGTCTTGTCGGAACGTGTCGCGCGGAGAATTGTTTCAGCCGTTGAAAGCTCGGGCTTTATTGTGTGTATGTACATGCTCTTTTTGTAGAAATGACGGCGCTTTACCTGATATGAATACGCCATAATCGACGGGAGCATTGCTATAAGTCTTACCGACTGTCTGAGAACGTTTTCGACGGATACATCATCGGGGTTCTCGTCATAAGCGTAAAGAGCCATAACGGATGATGCCATTTTGTTCATGATATTGGGGGACGGAGCGTGCATTATGACATCCTCAATAAAGTCATAGGGCAGCTCACGGTTCGCCGTCAGAACATCATGGAATTTGTCAAGCTGTTCCTTTGTGGGCAGAGCACCGAAAAGAAGAAGATATACTATTTCTTCGTAGCCGAAGCGGTCGTCTGTTTTGCACCCGTCAACAAAATCGTATAAATCTATGCCTCTGTAACGCAAATGACCGTCTTTGGGAATTTTCTCTCCGTCGTCTATATAATAGCCTTCAACCGAGCATATGCGTGTAATGCCTGCCATAACGCCTGTGTTGTCGGCGTTGCGAAGACCTCTTTTTATATTGAATTTTTCGAAGCATTCCGACGGAATAGAAGTGTTTTTCATAAACTGTTCGGCGTAATCCTTAAGAATTGCGTCGTCAAATGTGCTGTTAATAATGTCCATTGGTATTACCTCCGTTCGGATTTTATATTTTATTATATTATATAATAAAACTTAAGTCAACCGATATTATGCACAAAAATCTTCCTTCACCGCCTCCCCGCCCGCCCAAAACGCAAAAAAATCCGCCCTCAAATCAATCGAGAGCGGACATTTTACAATTATTCGATTTTATACGCCCTGAAATAAAGCCGCTATTCTGCGAAGCCTTATAATCTGAATCCGCAGGACTTCCGAAATGTTAATTGTTAATTAACTTCGATATATCCACAACCTCATAATCCGCCGGCACACTAAAGTCACTCGTCGCCACGCATCTTGTGAAGTTCTTGAATGTCATACGGGACACAAGAACGCCGTCTGCGGTAGCATCGTCAATACGAACAAGCTTTTTGCCGTTTATGTACAGCTTGCGGACATATTTTGTGCCGTCCTGAATTTCATTGAAAGAATAAACCGTGCATTTTTTGCCGTCAACCGTCTCTTCGGATGTCGCAAATGCCTTGTCAAGACTCAGAGAAGTGCCGACAATAAGTTCACGCAGAGAAGCAGCGAGATTTACGGAATCGGAGCCCATATCATCGGCACCCGCAACAAGAGCGACCTTGTCGTCATCTTCGCCCTCAACAAGAATATTTATTTTGCCGTCGGCGAAAATAAGCCTCATATCGGTGACTTCCCCGAAATAGTCCGCTATGTCGGATTTGTCGACATCGATATCATCGCCCGACATCATGCCGAGGAAGTTTCCGGACAGAGCCATTTTGTCACCGGTGAACGATACCGCGAATGCCATGGAATCACCGAGCTTGCCTGTGGCATCCGCCGCCGCTATTTCGACCTCCGTGGCAAAGTATCCGCTTGAAAAGACATCGTATTCTGTTTTGTGAATTTTGCCGTCGATTCCGTCGAGCTTTACGGCGATACGAAGAACGCTTCTTGCATCGGATACGGAAATTTTGCCGTCATAATCGGTGTCGGCAAGGCTCAGTTCATCCGCCGTAAGACTGTCTTCTTTATCGAGCTTTACGGCAAGACGAAGAACAGTACGTGCATCGGATACGGAAATTTTTGCCGGATTCATTGCGGCAAATGTTGTGGGAACAGCCGCCGTAATAAGAGCGGCCGATGCGGCTGTGACAGCCATTGTGCGTTTAATACAATCGGAAATTTTCATATTAATCCCCCTGTTTACTGTTTGTGATTTATTTTGAGGCATACGGCGTATATTATGCCGCACACCGCAAGCACACCGACACCGACATATGACATGATATTTAGCATATCAAGCACATTTTCGGACAGACTGCCTGTGCCTTTGAACAGCACATATCGGCTTATGACGGTTATGCCCGCTGATAATAGTATAAATATTCTGAAAATAAAGTCAAGTGTTTTGTTTTTCAAAATAGGTCACCCTTTGGCAATCAGCAATTAGAAATGAGTGGTCAGGTGCCGGCATTCTCCGGGATTGCGGGGGCGGTCTGTTCGATCCACTCGCCGGTTGCTTCGACAGTACCTGTTTTTTCGGACGGCTGAAGAACTGTTATTACATTCTTGCCGTCACTGTTCTGTTCAACTCGGGTAACTTCATATCCGAGAGCTTCGTATTTTTCAAGGTAGGTCGAATAGTCAAATCTTGTATCAAAAATTACATAATCGAGAACCTCGCCGTCACGGGGCGTATGATAATATATCTCGTACAGCTCTTCCCTTTCGGAAAGCTTCGGGATAAAGTACGTAGAGGCGCACACGGAGCTGTCTTCGGGAATGCTTTCGAGAACCTCGTTTATGATTTTGACATCCTCTCTGTTCGCTCTGTACTGCCCCACGTAAGAAACAAATTCGGGATAGAACAGCCCCATGAACATAAAGAATGAACATACAACCGCCGCCACTGACATAACACGCTGAGTGGATGGCTTAAGCTGAGCAAGATTCATAATCGCAAGATAAGTTATGAACGCCGCGGAACCGAAGGCGTACTGAAAACGAATATCATACTGATAGGCATAAACGGTCATAAAGCTGAGCAGGAACGACGGCAATAAAAGCGTAAGTCTTGACACCTTTTTTGTGGCAAACGGCAGCAAAACGGTGGGGGCGAGAAGCTGAACAAGAAATTGCATTTTTTTGCCATAATCTCCGTGTTCGTCCTTAAACACCTGAGTAAAGACATACGCCGGATCGACAAGAATATTCTTAACGACTTCAAGAAGTCCGCCGTCTGAAGCGGTGATATAATTATCGTATCGAGAGGACATAACGCCGTTGCCGTATTTTGTCAGAAGATATGTCACAACGCCGAACCATACACCCGCCGCAAGAACGAGCGACAGCCCCGACAGATATTTTCTGCGGCTGAGAATTACAAAAATTCCGAAGAAAATAATATATACGGCGGCATCCTCTTTTACGGCAAGAGTAAGCAGGGTAAACACCGCAAGAAGGGCGTATTTTTCACGCTCAAACGCCCAGAAAACCCACAAAAGCAATGGGAACAAAAAGCAGTTTTCGTGCAGGTCATAGAGTGTTCCGCACGACACAACGGGCTGAAACAGCGTCATTACAACGACTGCCACACATTTTGAGTTTGACAGCTCATATTTTTTTGCTATGAGATACGCCGGAACCGCGGCGGACGCCAGAACAAGAGTCTGCGAAATCTGCAGTGTCGCCGGTGACGGAAATATAAAATACAGCGGCAGAAGCACATAATAAATCGGAGAAACATGAATCGCGAAGTGCGACAGCAGCTTATCACGCTCAACGGTTGTAACAGGCGTAAAATGCTCTTTCATGTTATAGAACATCTGCGAGAATATACCGAAATCATAGTTCGGCGCAAGATATGCAAGATATCTGCAAAGCCCGACCGCACCGACAATCACGACGAAAAACGCCACGGCGACTATAATCAGCGTATTGCGTTTTTTTGTCGAAAAGTCATTTTTGAAGCCGAGCATTCCGTTTTTCTCATAATAGAGAATCATTATAATCGCGAGCACGGTGAACAGCAGTGCCACATACATATCCGGTTTGCCCGATGACTGCATTATGACCGCCAAAGAGTAAACAAGAAAGGACAACGGCAGCATCACAATATCCGTTTTTTTATTTTTCAGCTTTATAAGACTGAGAACCGCAAAAATTATGACAAAGAGAACGGCAAAAACAATAAGCGAAACCGATTCATAATCCGACAGATTATAGTATGAACCGGCACCGACAAGCAGCAGAAACGATGTCAGACACCATGTCGCAAACAGCCGCATGATTATGCCGTCGATGGACGCATTTTCGATTTTCTCTGTAAATGCCCTTAGTTTTGATAACATTTTCTGTCCTCTTTCTTCATATGTAATTCAGTTGCCGGAAAATAAGGAAAGCACAGCGTGTCGTTGATTATATTTTTAATGCATAATGCATAATGTATAATGCATAATTTCGGAAGACACTGCGTGTCTTGGATTATATTTTTAATGCAGAATGCATAATGTATAATGCAGAATTTCGGAAGACACTGCCGACTTTGTTTTATTATATTACACCCCACCCGTTAAATCAACCTTTATAAACGCCGCCGACTGCATGGGGGGAGCAATCGGCGGCTGACGGGAGTAAATATGGAAATCAGAATTTGTTTGTCTGAAGCTTTTCGCCTGTCTGTTTTGCGAATGACACAACTGTAAGAGCCCCGTAATATGTTGACACCGCATAGACCGTGTTTTCCGCAAAGGCAACACGACTGAAGTAATAATCTTCTGTCTGAATTTCATAGCGGTTCTTTTCGATTATCTTACCGTTTTCTACCGCTATTCTCAGAACACCGGTATAATTTTCGGAAGAGCCGTAAACACCTTCCGTCCCTGTGGTTTTATATTCGTATCTGTCATACGGTATCATAAAAGCGGAGCTGTCACTGTCCGACACAAACGCTTTATATTCTGTATTGAAATACGCGTCATCGATTATCAGAGTGTCAATCTCTTTGGGATTTTCGGGATCTGAAACATCAAACAATGAGAGCTTTGCGGAATTGTCCGCTCCGTTATCATCGCCGCCTGTGCCGACTCCAAGCAGAAGATTTTCACCGACAGGATGAAGATATGATGAAAATCCGGGGATTTTAAGCTCGCCCTTTATTTCGGGGTTTTCGGGATCGGACAGGTCTATCACAAACAGAGGGTCTGTCTGATAGAATGTCACGACATATCCGGTGTCGCCCGAAAAGCGGACAGCCTTTATCTGTTCGTTGGGAGCTATGTTTCGAAGCATACTCTTTAATTGCAGATTTTTGTCCATAACATAAATTCTGTTATCGTCATCCGTTGTTGCGGCAACACGGACAAAACCGTTATATTCATCAATTGAAAATGTATTGAGCATACTGCCGAGCACAGAACATGAGGCTCTGTAAACGGGCTTGTCGGCTGTTATATCAAAAGCCGTAATATCCGTCTCGACGTGACAATAACGAAGTGAATCGTCATCGACATAGCGGGATGTGGCGACATACAGTGTTTCATCGGTGCAATAGACAGTATCGCCGCCGCCGAGAACGGAAATACTCTCGGATTTTGATACCGTGCCGTCTGCAATACTAATTTTCGACACAACAAGGAAGTTTTCGGGCGTATCGGCATTTGCTATAAAAATATCGTCGGACGGGATTTTTTCATCGGCAACAGCTTCACCGTTTTCGGAAGTGCCGACCGTGGGGATAATATCCTCGTTTAAATCATACCCCTCGGTATATTCCATTGTGACAAGCACAATTGTGTTGCCTATGGCTCTTGTTGAAACAAGACTGCCGTCCTGCAAAAATACGTTCTTTTCGACAGGGGACGATGGGTCTGTAAGGTCATAAACCGCAATTCCCGTACGTATTGTTTCTTCTGCGGTACACACAAATTCAACTATAAGAGTACTGCCGTTAATATATATGCCCGAAACATACGATGTAAGATATGCATAGCATCCCGAATATGAGTCATCGTAATACAGTTCAATGTCATCATCATCGGTCTGTGCTTTTTCACTCTTATAGGCTTTAAGCGGCTCAACTGTCGAGCAATTTTCGAGTGTGCCGTTTTCGCCGATACGCAGGATATAGACTTTATCATCATGCACGGCGTATATAAATCTGCCGTCGGTTTTTACAATATCGGATTCGTCTATGCCGTCAACACGTGTGTTTGTTTTCGAGTAAGACGATGAAGCGTCGGAAGTACT
This sequence comes from Acutalibacteraceae bacterium, assembly GCA_963624415.1. Lineage (GTDB taxonomy): Bacteria > Bacillota > Clostridia > Oscillospirales > Acutalibacteraceae > RUG806. Next base: position 6,604 of record CAVFPQ010000016.1, read on the forward strand.
TGCGGCTTCAGTCGAAGCTTCATCCATATTCATATTATAAACGGCAATCTCATTTTTTGCCGTGCCGGAGCCTATCGGGGCAAAAACACTGCCGATTGAATTGATACCGTTTTCGAAGGTCTGCTTTTTTCGGTAGTCCTTCATTATCGACAGAAGATTATTATAGCTTTTTGCGGCGGCGGGCTTGCCCTCAACAACCGTTATACCGGGATCGTACACACCGGCATCAAGCACAAATATTCCGCATATCGCAACACAGGCGGCAACGGCACAGGCGACAAACTTTTTTATAACGCCTCTTTTTGAGCTTTTTTGCTTTTTGCCGGAAACAAGATTTTCTATATTCCGAGGCGACAGGCTTTCGGGGAGAGGCTCCTCGGGAAACAATTTTTTCAGGCTGTCTGTCTGTTCTTTGAAATCATCTGTATTATTCATCTGTCTTTTCCTCCGCATTAAGAAGAGTTCTTAACTGTGACATGGCACGGGACAATCGTGAACGAACCGTGCCGGGCTTTGATGATGTCATTTCGGCAATCTCTTTGCTTGTAAAGCCGGCGATAACCGAGAGAAGAACTATATTTCTGTCCTCCTCCGACAGCATTTCCATAATACAGTTAAGCTCGGTTTTCTGTTGAATATCATCGTTCGGAGCGGGAATATTTTCGTTTATTTCCTCCCCGGACATATTATTCCGAAAAACGAGAGATGTTTTGCATACGTTAGACAGAATTTTGAAAAACCACGACTTAAACGCAGACGGTTTCTTCAGGTTTTTTATGTTTGTCCACGCTTTAAGACATGCCTCCTGCACGGCATCCTCGGCATCGTGCGGTTTTTTGAGATACCACAGCGCAAAGCGGTACGCGTCTGCCGCTATTTCACCGTATACCGAACCGAAGGCGTGCGCATCGCCCCGGGCAGAGAGCCTTACCTGTTTTTCAAAAGTCTTGTCGTCCATAAATACAACTCCTGTTTTTCGTTCATCTATTAGACAGAGAAAAAGGGGGAAGTGTTGCAGAATAATTCAAAATTCACAATTCATAATGTCGGAAGTCCCGCGGACTTGGTTTTATAAGCTTCGCAACACAATTGGCAATTAGCAGTCAGCAATTGGCATTGAGTGGTCAGCGGTGCGTTTTTTCTTTCATTATTAATTGTTAATTATGTTCCGTTGTTGCCGGCTCCAAATCCTACCGCATTGCTTACCGGCAGTGAGAACACAATCGCACCGCTCTTTGTTTCGGGGCCTGCTTTTTCGAGAATTCGGCGCATTATATCAGCCTTGCGTGCGGTCGGGGTTACAATAAGAATTACTTCTTTTTCTTTGGCGATTGAGACATTATAGAACTTTTCGCTCTTTTTGTCGCCCGTACCCTTGCCGTGAATGACCGTGCCGCCTGTCGCACCGGCAGAACGTGCGGCGTTCATAACGGTATCGGTACACCCCTCGTTGCCGATTACGATAATAAGCTCTGTCGGCGTGCTGAGTTCGGGTTTTTCTTTATCTATCGGTTTATTGTCGCTTAAATATGCCAAGGTTTTTCCTCCTCCTACGCTTTTTACGGGAACGCTTACGGCGATACCGTGACCGGGCACACCCATGTACAGTCTGTTTCTGTGAAGATCGAAAAGACTTTCTGTTTTGTCTTTTGCGGCGATTGTGACAAAAATCAGCTTTTCGACTGATTCTATACCCAGAAGGTCGAGCATACTCTGAACAGCCGTGCCCTCACCGTGAAAAACGGCGGCAACAGGCAAAGAAAGCTCGGAATACAGCTCCTTCATTATTTCTTCAACACCGGGATTGACTATTGAAATCACAAAATTCATACGGCATCCTCCCACAGCTCTATAATATCATAGTCGCCGTAAATTTCGGCAGGCGTTTTGTCGTCCGCTCTGCGTTCGAAGATAAAGCCGACAATCTGAATTGATATGAGCGGCATCATGGCTACAAGGGCCACAACACCGAATGCGTCACTCAGAATATCGCCGCCGAGCGCGTCACTTGCGCCCATTACAAACTGCAATATAAACGCCGCCGTCATGGGGCCGGACGCAACACCGCCCGAGTCAAACGCAATCGCCGTGTATATATCCGGAACAAAGAAAGACAGAATAAGGGCAATGGCATACCCCGGAACAAGGAACCACATAAGTGAAATTCCGGTCAGAACTCTGAGCATTGACAGACCGAGCGCAAGGCTCACGGCAACAGACAGACTTATTTTTATCGCCTTGCCGGGAATTGCGCCGGCGCTTACCTCCTCTATCTGTTTTTCGAGAACGGCAACGGCAGGTTCGGCGGATATGATAAACCAGCCGATAAGCATCGACAGCGGGATAAGCAGATATTTTGTATTGCCCGTAGCAAGCTCACGCCCCAAGACAGAACCTAAGGGCGAAAAGCCGACGTTTACACCGGTCAAAAACAGCACAAGGCCTATATATGTATACAGAACGCCTATGATTATCTTGAAAAATGTTCTTCTTTCGAGTCTGAGCAGAACAAGCTGAAAGACGAGAAAAATCACCATTACGGGCAGAAGCGACATTGCCGTTTCTTTCATATATGTCGGTATTGCTTTAAGATATGCCGCGCCTATTTCGGCTGTATTTCCGAATGCGGCAGCACTCAGATCCGCCACACCGTCCTTCTGCGGATAGAAAAATCCGAGAATAAGAACCGAGAGAATAGGGCCGACAGACGACAGAGCGACAAGACCGAAGGAGTCCGCCTCGGCATTTTTGTCACTTCTGATATGCGCGACACCCATACCGAACGCCAGAATAAACGGAACTGTCATTGGGCCTGTTGTAACACCGCCCGAATCAAAGGCGATGCCGAGAAATGAGCCGTCCGTAAAAAACGCAAGCACAAACAGCAAAGCGTAGCAGACAAGAAGCATATATCGGAGCTTTATGCCGGTGATAATACGAAGCATACACATTGACAGAAAGAAGCCGACACCCACTCCGACAGTCACAAGCAGAACGGTTGAATTTATGTGCGGTACGGTGTTTGCAAGCACCTGCAAATCGGGTTCTGCCACCGTGACGGCAAAGCCCAAAAGAAAGCTGACTGCCAATATAAGCGGCAGTTTTTTTGTGCTTGTAAGTGCGGTGCCTATCCTGCTGCCTATACGGCTCATTGCGGTATCAGCTCCCAACGAGAAAAAGCCCATGCCGACAACAAGCATCACGGCACCCAAAAGAAAGCACAGCAGCAAATCCGTATCAACCGGTGACACGGTAAGACACAGAACAATGACTATTATCACAACGGGCAGAACAGACAGAGCGGACTCGCTGACTTTTTCGAGAACCACGGTTTTCTGCCCTTTTAACGATATATTTTTTATAAAAAATTCTCCTTTCTTTTTTTATTCTGAATTTCTACATTTTCGGCGCAATATATTCATAGTTATTATATCATATTTCCCTTAAAAAAACATATAGTCTTAAAAAAGAATTAAAAAAATATCGGAGGCTCGACACAAATCAAAACCTCCAACATTAGTATATTTTTCTTAATCTTAATAAGTTATATATTTCGGCTTGTCAAGCTGTACCGCCATTCGAAGAACGGTTCGTGCATCGGAAACCGTAATACTGTTGTCGGAATCCGTATCCGCAAGCTTAAAGCACAGTCCCGACAGTTCTTCAAGACGAACGGCGGCTCTTAATACCATTCTGGCATCCGCTACCGAGACACTTTTTCCGAGACCGTTTTCGGTTATGTTTCCGAGAAGCAATTTTGATGCTTTTGTGAATTTTGCCGTAAGCTCAACATCTTCCTTTACACATACTCTGTAAGAAGCGTCCCTTGAAACAAGCTTTCCGTTTATATACCAACCTTCAAAGGCGCAGCCGTCTTTTGCCGCCGCTTCGACCTTCGCAAAGCTGCCGTAATAATAAGCTCCGCCACCGATTACAACTCCCAATGCGGCATTCTCGGTTTTGGCTGTGACATTTAATGTATCACTCGCCTTTTCGCCTTTGGTATCATTATCGGGTGTAAGTTTTTTTACCGCGGGGTTATAAAGAGTATATTTCGCAGATGAGCCGTTTATGTTATCGCCCGAAATTTCTTCCGCTTCATAAGCCGAAGCCGAGCCCATAAGTACTTCGCCTGTCTTCATGCCGATATCAAAATAATTTATGTTTCTTGTATAGTCGCCTGCCGCCATGCTGTATTCGCTTACAGAATAGTTTACCGTTTCATTCTGTCTTGCGGAAACGCTTATGTTATAGTATTGATCCGTCGGAAGAATTACATATTTCTGTCCGTCCTCGTCAACACCGTAGCACAGCGAGGAATTAAGCGTTGTATCCGCCTTTTCGTTTACTATGGATGCAACCTTGTTGCCCTTGGTGTCATATACATCAACATCAACCGCGCAGTTTATGCGAATAATTCTGTATCCGCCGTTATTAAGAGCCGTTTTTGCGGTATTAAAATAGTTTCTGTCCATTGACGCAAGCCACGAAAAGCACAATTCGGGATAGTGTGCCGCCGCAAGACCTGTCGAATTCAGCAGTGCCGTTGTAAGATAATTCGGATGATTTACGGCAAGGGAAAGCATAAGATTACCGAGATTTTTTCCCGCGCTGTCAAGATTTTTTTCGCTGTATCCCGTAATACCGGCATCCTTTACGGCAGTCTTAAGCCAGTCGGAAATAATCTGAAAAGCATCATTTTCCGTTCCTGACGGATTTACACCGACATTCCAGACATATGACACAATCAGAGCGGGCCAACCGGACTTAGCCTGTGTCGAAAAAGATTCGATAAGCTTTTTAAGCTGTTCATCGGTGCCGCCGAACGCAACAGCGCATATTTCTCTTATCTCGTCCTGATAATTTTTAACATAATTCCGGCGTGTGCCGACAAAATCCCTTGCAAGAAATGTAACATAATTTGAAAGGAATACACCCTGTGACAGATTATTTTCGGTATCGTCCCGAACCAATGACAGCTGCGGCACATTGACCGAAAGCTTTTTCATCTGAAAATCATCGACAATATAGTCATCGGTGCTATCAAGGGAATTATATACTTTAAGCATATTGTCCCTGAGCGCGGAATAATTTGCCGTCGACTCTTTTGAAGGCAAATATCTGTCGATACCGTATCTGCAAAAGCCCATTGCGGCAGGAGCTACAAGCGGCACGGGATCGCTTTTATTTATAATATTGAAAATGTTGTCATAAACCGACTTATTTCCGACTTCGGATGTAAGTGCGCCCGCAGGAGTTTCAAAGCAGTATGTAAACACATCCTTTTTATCATAGGAAATATCGCTGCCCAGAACTTCTCCGCCGTCAATCGCACCGCCCACAAGATTTGCGGTTGCCGCCGCACGACTGTACCCTGTAATCCAGAGTTTTACCTTGCCTGTTATTTTCTGTTCGGCAATATAGCTTTTAAGAAACGCGAGAACATTGTTTTTTGCCTCGTCAAAACCGCTGTGCTGACCGACATCGCCTATTGTAAAGTTGCTTGTCCATTCCGCTTCGTAGCCCGCTCCGCGCACGGCAACGGCTACAAGGGTGTAATCCTCTTCATTTGAAGCTACCGTCTTGCTGCCGACTATAACACCGATTGAATCCGTTTCGGGCTTTTTTGTAAACCAATCGTTTGTCTTTATATTTTCCTTCGGAATACCTATATCCGTTAAGAGCTTTTTTGCGTTTTTGCTCTTGTCAGTGTAATCTGTCTGACCGCCGTCACTTGAACCGAATGCGGACATGGCAAAGCTCAGAGACATTGTGGCAAGACTTGCGTTGTAGTTATAGGAGCTGTCGGAAAAATAGGAATTTGAATAGTAGCATTTTGCAGTGTAATCCGAAGTGCCCGACTGATATGTAAATTCTATTTCTTTATAACGGTTTTCGACATCGTCCGCAACTTTTCCGAAAGTAAATTCAAGCTTTTCGGGGTCGTCAACGGGATAATAGTAATCGGCGTTTGTTGCCAGGTCCCGGGCGTTGAGCCTAAAAAATTCAACCAATCGTTTGCCTGAATCGGGCATATCGTCATACACCTGAAAAAGACCGATAGAATAAATATCGACGTTGTTTTCTTTCAGCTCGTCGGCCTTGCTCTGTGCGTAATTTGAATAAGCGTAAATCTTTATGTTTGTGCCCATGTTATACCATGAGCTTGCGATTGTGTCTTCGTTATATTTTCCGCTGTAACTGTAACTGCCGATATTTGTAAGTCCTGTCGTAAAAACAACAACATTTTTCTTAGCCGTTTCATCATCAATATTATTCAGACAAGAGGCGGCAACCGCAAGTCCGTTTCCGATTGACCTTGATTTGCTCTGTGCCTCTATTTTGTCGATTTTGTTTTTTACATCAGAAAAATCATTCGAAAAATCGCATACGGTTTTCGCAATGGATGATCCGTAAGTGACAACGGCGATATAATTTTCGTCATCGGATTTTTTTATGCCTTCAAGAAAACGATCGGCTGCTTTCTGAACATATTCCAAAGCTGTATCCGCCGTGTAAATAAGTGAACCGTTATTATAAAAATCGGCGGTTTTTGAATTGTCGATAACAAGAACCGTGTACCTTTTGTTCTTTTTCTGCGTTTGTGCGGCATAAGATGTCAGAGGGATAAATGTAACCACCATGACAAGTACCATTACACAGGATAAAAATCTGATTGCTTTTGTTTTCATGCTTTGAGGGACTCCTTAATAATGTTCTTTACCACACCCGACAGATTATTATAAAACGGTACATTAAAAATTTCTTTATACTCTTGAGTAAAGCTCGTTGATTTCTCTGAAATATGCTTTATCCATCTGTGCGATTGTGTCCGCAGTGGTTCTGAAACGCCAGTTAAGCTCGGGCACACCGGGAATGTTCATTCGGGCATCATTGCCGAAGCCGCACATATCCTGAAAGGCTATCATCGCGGTATTTGCGGAGGAACGCCACACGGTTTCTATAATCGCTCGACAAGCGGGGGCATTGTAGCCGCCCTGTCCCCAGTCGTCACCCTTGTAGCCGATATAGCGAAGAACATATTCCCGCTCTGCTTTGGGTGCTTCGAAAAGCCAGCCGAAAAGTGTGTTGTTGTCGTGCGTGCCGCAGTAATATACACAGTTTTGCACTGCGTGATGCGGCAGGTGCAGAGAGTCCGCACCGGGAGTAAAGGCAAACTGAATAACCTTCATTCCGGGAAATGCGGTGTCTTTTAAGAGCTTTGTGACATCCTCACCGAAGACACCGAGATCCTCGGCGATTATCGGAGCGTCCGGGTGTTTTTCGAAAAGAGTATCAAAGAAATCCATACCGGGGCCGTCAATCCACTCGCCCGTTTTGGCTGTCTTTGAGTCAGCCGGGACTGCCCAGAAGCTTGCGAAGGCTCTGAAGTGGTCTATTCGGACAACGTCGAACATATTGAGCGAGTTGTCAATTCTGTCAAGCCACCAATTGTAGCCGTCGGACTTCATATACTCCCAGTTATATAAGGGATTGCCCCACAGCTGACCGTCCTCGGAGAAATAATCGGGCGGCACACCGGAGACCGCCTGCGGACGAAGAGTTTTTTCGTCTATAAGATAGTTTTCGATATGTGACCAGACATCGGCGGAGTCCATTGCGACATAAATGGGCATATCGCCTATTACGAAAATTCCCTTGTCGTTGGCGTACTTTTTAATGGCGTGCCACTGTGTGAAGAAAATATATTGCTTAAAGCAGATAAAATCAATTTCGTTTTTGAGATATGAAAAATCCGATTTAATAAATCTGTTATAATCGGCTTCGTCTTTGCCCCACTCGTACCACGGTTTTCCGTTATTCTTGTTTTTGAGTGCGAGAAAACAGGCGTATTCGTATATTCCCGCATGGGATTTTACGAAGTCGGCGACATCGTTTCTTATTTTGTCGGTGATATCCGAATAGGCTTTCTTGAGAAGTGCTTCACGCTTTTCGGCAGCGAAAGCATAGTCCGCTGTATAGGGCGTGCCGTGATATATATTGTCATTAACGTCATCCGCAGTGCAAAGCCCCATCGAGCATAGTGTTTCGGGATCGATGAAAAGCTCGTTTCCGGCGAAAGCGGACGGCGAGCAGTAGGGCGAGTTCATGTCGTCGGTCGGATTAAACGGCAGAACCTGCCAGTATGTGAATTTCATTTCGGACAGTGTGTCGATAAAGTTTTTTGTGTCCTTTCCGAAAACGCCGACACCGTAGGGCGAGGGCAGGGATGATATGTGCATGAGGACACCGGAAGTGCGATGGGACAGCATGGGATCACTCCTTTTTTGATAATTCAGGGGCAGTTAGAAATTAGAAATCAGCAGTTAGGAATTAGCAATGTTGTTATAATGCAGAATGCAGAATGCATAATGCATAATTTCGGAAGGCCTGCGGACTTGATTTATATAGCTTCGCAGGAGATAAAATATAATGTAATTTTTGGGCTTTTTTGCGGATGGTGAGCAATGAGCTTCGCAAAATTTTGGCTTCCGAGCATTTTGCCGGGCTTTGCCGTACCGGCAGACTCACCCGCCGGGAGGGGCACCTGTCAGTCCGGCAAGCCATTTTGAATACGCCGACTTCAACGCCGGACTGACAGGCACCGCCTCCCGGCGGCTGCCCTCCGTTCGTCTTCATTTGTTAAGCCGCTTCGGGGCGCGGCTGAACAAATTTGACTCACTGCGGGTGTGCGGCTCGCTTCGCTCGCCGCCATGCCGTCTCGTGCTTACGCACGACCCGTCAAGGGTGCCGCCTCGCTATCCTCGGCGGCATAACGCTCCTCCCTCGCCACCGCCTGTCGGCGGCGGCTCGCTCGTCGCGTCTCGCTCGCTCCCTGCGGTCGCTCGCCCCTATCCCCTCACCGTCTTTTTAATCTTCTCAACCGATTTTTCACCGAAGCACAGAATAAAAAATACAGTCGCACTCGCCTGAACTATGTCCGCTATGAAGCCGGAAGCATATGACGCAAGCACACTTTTTATTGAAAGCGATGCCGGGGAATACATTATAACAGACGCGGGGTTCATAATTCCGCCGTAAATTATTATCGCCGCAGCAGCTCCGTATATCGCCATTGAAAATCTTTTCGGCTGCAAAATGCCGGTATTGAATATAAGCCCTGCGATAAATCCGACAAGCCCCATTGAAAACATCTGCCACGGTGTCCACGGCCCTTGTGAATAGAACATATTTGACACAAGCATTGTGACAGCCCCGGTAAGAAAGCCGGATTTTGCTCCCATTGAAGCACCTGCGATTATCACAACCGCCATGACCGGCTTAAACTGCGGCAGCATAAACAGAGCCATTCGCCCGGCAACACCGAGAGCGCACAGAGTGGAAAGTGTCACAATCTCTCTCGCTCCGGGTTTTCGTCCGTCAAAATCGATAAAGAACGGCAGTATGCATTCTATTAAAACCACAATCGAAATTATTCCGCTGTTTTTGTTATTCAGAACAAATACGCCGATAAAAAGCGTGACAATAACAAAAAGAAGTGATACGGCGTATAATAATATTGATTTTCCGCTCGGTTTTTTTCGCTTCTTAACTGTATTTTTTTCTTTCGAAAATCCGAAAAGAGAAATTGCCGCACCGAAAAACAGAATAATCAAAAGTGCATACAGAAAAATGTTGTTTTTCTTTACAAATGAATTTATATTAACTCCCGTGAGTGACGATATTTTCGCACCGAAGCTTACGAGAATAAAATCCGCAATCGCCATGACAGACAGCGCCGCACTCAGAGCTTTTCTTATCGGGGACAACCGTTTTTTCTCGGGCATTTCAGGTGTCTCCACAGAGCTTTCTTCGATTTTGTCGTTAATCTCGGCGTATGTCTTTATGCTGATTTCTTTCGGCGTTGTCAATAAATTTTGGCTTTGAGATTTGTTGAATGACGATAATATTTCGTCAACCGTCACAGCATTCGCAATAATATTTTTGGCAATTCTTGCGGCGTTTGTCGAACAGAATGAACTGTCGGAGAAAAATCTTTGCGGAACATCTTCCGATATTACCGTGCCGTCGGAGAACACTCCGCACATATCGGCAATTTCGGCACAGAAATCGGTGTCGTGACTTACAAGCAATATGGCGACACCGTTTTCGGACAGAGCTTTAAGGACTGTTCCCAGCCGTTTTTTAAGCTCGGCATCAAGCCCTTTTGTGGGTTCGTCAAGAAACAGAATATCGGGTCTGTTTACAAGGAGCTTTGAAAGAGCCGCAAGCTGTGTCTCACCGCCCGACAGCTCAAACGGATTGCGGCTTAAAAGATGTGAAATACCGCACATATCGGCAACTTTTTTGATATATAATTCTTTTTCGGACTGTGACAGACTGCTGTCGGCAGCTTCGTACAGGTCATCGAAAACAGTGTCTTTTATAAAAAGCGTTTTGGCATCCTGCGGCAGAAGAGCCGATTTGCCGTGCCGTTCAATCTTGCCCGACACGCATTTTTTGGCACCGGACAGAACTTTAAGCGCGGTTGTTTTGCCGGCACCGTTTGCTCCGACAAGTGCGAAAATCTCGCCTTTTTCAAGGGAGAACGAAAAATCTTTCAGTACATCCGCACCGTCTTTTTCGTATCTGAAATAACAGTGCGAAGCGGACAAAATATTATTATTATTCGATAAATATTCTTTTACGGAAATTTCGGAAGGAGGATTTTTTTCGGCGTACTTCTTCAGAAACGCCCGCCCGTCCGACACTGTCCGGGGGCAGTTTTCTTTTCCGTCAAGAGCACACCACACACGCACACCGGACGGAAAGGCGTCAAGAAGTCCGCTGTTGTTCTCTTTAAGAAACAAAGCCGTGTTTTCGGGAGTGTCACAGCTGACAATTCTGCCGCCGTCAAGCACAATAACGGTGTCGGCAAAGGGCAGTGCCTCGTTTAATCGCTGTTCGCTCATTATTACGGTCATGCCGGTTTCCCGGTTAAGCCTTGCGATAAGCTCAATAAAATCGGCGGCGGCTTTTGGATCAAGCTGAGAAGTCGGTTCATCCAGAATAAGCACCTGCGGCTCGCTGACAACAACACCCGCCAAAGACAGAAGCTGTTTTTGTCCGCCCGAAAGAACGGCAACATCCGCATTCAGACAGTCGGACAGTCCGAAAAAGTCGGCGGCAAACGATACCCTGCGGCGTATTTCATCCGACGGCACGCCAAGATTTTCAAGACAGAATGAAATTTCATGATAGACTTTATCCGTAACCGTCTGCGACTCGGGCGACTGAGAAACAAAGCCGATTTTTTCGGTCTGAGTGCGAAAATCGACCTCGTTTAATTCTTTATCATAAAAATAAACACTGCCCTGTTTTTCCCCGTCCGGGGCAAGGCAGGTTTTAAGGTGCCTGAGCAATGTGGATTTGCCGCTTCCGGATTTGCCGCATAAAAGCACAAAAGAACCTTCGGCAATATGAACAGTCACATTGTCGAGGGCCTTTTTATTCGCACCGGGGTACGAAAAGCTTAAATTTTTGACAGTGAAGCATTCCAACGCAGTACCTCCGCTGTACAGTAAAATACGGGCATCAGTCCCAACAGAAGAACCGATACGCAGGAAAAAATCGAGAATATATCCGTTTCCGGCAAAATGATTTCGGGGTAAAATTCAACGGAAAATCTGCCGCTGACAGCTCCCGTAATGCATATCACGGACAGTATAAGCATAACGGCAATCAGTGAAAAATCACGGACTGTAAATCGAAAATGATCGTATGTCGTTCTGTTTTCGAGTCCCCATCCGCGGCTTTTCAGACTGTCTGCGGCTGCGGCTCCGTCGGACAGTGAGCGTGACACCGCGGCAAAGAAAATTCCGGAGGCGTTTTTCATCCTCTCGGTCAATTTTCCGTCAGTCACGCTTTTTCCGAAGCTCTTCCTCACTTCGTTTATGTCGGAAATTGTGCGTCTGAATTTGGGCACGGCACGAACTGTCATTGACAAAAGCAACGATACAGACGGCAGATGCCGCCCGAAAAGGGATATAAGCTTATCCGCCGGCAGACACCTGTTAAACGCCACACACCACAACAGAACGGTTGCGGTCATGACACCCGACGACAGACCGTAAAGCGTGCTTTCGAGTGTAATATCACTCCCCCACGGCACAGTAAAAAGCACCGTTGAACCCTCGTGATTGAAAAGAGGATTCACAAGCGTAAAAATAAGCACAATCGGAATGATGCCCCGCACTAAAAAAGCCGGGCTTTGCTTTTTTCCGAACACAAGAGCATACAGCAGAGCACACAAAAGCCCTGCCGCCTGCACCGCCGGATGCCGCACGGTCATTGCGATGAGCATCACGGAAATAAAATATATCAGATTTGTAATCGGGTGAAGAAATGAAAATCTATCCATCACGTAATACAATTAGCATTGAGCGGTCGGTAACCGGTATTCAGCAGCCGGTGTATTCCGAAATTATTAATTGTTATGCGAAGCTTCATCGGTCACTGACCACTGAATACTGACCACTAACCGATGAACGCCGACAACTGATTACAGAAGGATTATATTGTGTTCCTCGCACTCATGTCTCATATCATCGGGCCAGATTGAAACCTGTACCTCGCCTATATGGGCTTTTTGAAGGAGGAGCATGCATATGCGTGACTGACCGAGACCGCCGCCGATTGTAAGGGGCAGAGTGCCGTCAAGAATGCCCTTGTGATAGGGGAACTGCTCTCTTTCGAGGGCATCGCTCTTTTTAAGCTGTTCATGAAGGCTTGTTTCATCTACACGAACGCCCATTGAGGATATTTCAAAAGCGCATTTAAGCACATCGTTCCATATAAGAATATCGCCGTTAAGTGACCAGTCGTCATAGTCGGGTGCTCTGCCGTCATGCTTCTCGCCGTTTTTGAGCTTGTCGCCTATGTGCATAAGGAACACCGTTTTGTGTGCCTTGACAATTTCATTCTCACGCTGCTTGGGAGTAAGATCGGGGTACATATCGAGAAGCTCTTCTGTTGTGATAAAGAAAACATCGGGGCAGATTTCGCACGAGAGAGCGGGGAATGCCTTTTTTACTTCGTCATTTGTATCGGACAGAGCTTTTACTATCTTTCTGACAGTCGCTTTAAGATATTCGGTGTTTCTGTCTTCACGTGTGATGACCTTTTCCCAGTCCCACTGGTCGACAAAGAGTGAGTGCATATTGTCGCAGTCGTCATCACGGCGAATGGCGTTCATATCGGTATAGATGCCGACACCGGGCTCATAGCCGTATTTGCCGAGAGCGGTTCTTTTCCATTTCGCGAGGCTCTGAACAACCTCGGCGACACCGTCGATTTCTTTCATGGTGAAGTGAACCTTGCGTTCCACGCCGTTTAAGTCGTCATTGATGCCGGATGCTTTTGTTACCATAAGGGGTGCGGTAATACGGTCAAGATTGAGTGATACGGACAGATTTTTCTGAAATGTATCTTTTACGAGCTTGATAGCCTTCTGAGTTTCTCTCTGAGTTAATGCGGATGAATATTTTTCGGGATATACCATTGTGCGTGACACGGGAAAGCCTCCTTTTATAGTTAAACTTACGATATGATTTGCACTTATAAAGTTTCTGATTAACAATTGCGGAAAACGCCCTGCGTTTTGGATTGTAAAGCTTCGCAAGATATTATTTCATCAACAGTGAATTGTTTTTATGTCTGCGAAGCCGATACAAATCAATTCAGCAGAACTTCCGATATTGTTAATTATTAATTGATTTTGATTGACTGAATGAATTAATTACAGCGACAAAGCAGTCGTCTGTTTTTTATCTTATGCTTCCGACTGTTCTGGGATAGAATATAACGTCTCTGATGTTCTGCATACCGGTGCAGTACATGACAAGGCGTTCAAAGCCGAGGCCGAAGCCGGAGTGCGGAACGGTGCCGTACTTGCGAAGGTCAAGATAATCATGGTAGTCATCTGTGGACATACCCTTTTCCTTCATGGCGTTCAAGAGCTTTGTAAGGTCGGACTCTCTCTCACTGCCGCCGATAATCTCGCCGACACCGGGAACAAGAAGATCGGTTGCGGCAACCGTCTTGCCGTCGGGATTCTGCTTCATATAGAAGCTCTTTATATCCTTGGGATAGTTAATGAGGAATACGGGCTTGTTGTATATTTTCTCGGTAATGTAACGCTCGTGCTCGCTCTGAAGGTCACAGCCCCACTCAACGGGGTACTCGAATTTCACATCGGCCTTTTTAAGCATTTCTATTGCATCGGTATAGTCAACAACGGCAAAGTCATTGTTTACGACGTTTAAGAGCTTATCGGTGAGGCCCTTTTCAACACGGCTTTCGAAGAACTTAAGCTCCTCGGGGCATTTCTCCATAAAGTCATTGATGACATATTTTATCATGGACTCGGCGAACTCGATTAAATCGGGAAGCTCGCAGAAGGCTATTTCGGGCTCAACGTGCCAGAACTCGGCAACATGACGCAGAGTGTTGCTCTTTTCCGCTCTGAAGGACGGGCCGAAAGTATAAATCTTGCCGAGTGCCATTGCGGCAACTTCGCCCTCAAGCTGACCGGATACGGAAAGTCCGGCTTTTCTGCCGAAGAAATCATCGGCATAATATTCCTCGGCGTTTTTGTATTTGTCGGAGTAGCCGATTGTGGTTACCTTGAACATTTCGCCCGCGCCCTCACAGTCCGAGCCTGTTATGAGGGGTGTGTTCACATAGACAAAGCCTCTGTCCTGGAAAAAGCGGTGAATTGCCGCCGCCATAACGGAACGAACTCTGAAAACGGCATTGAATGTATTTGTACGAACTCTGATATGCGGAATTTCACGGAGAGTTTCAAGCTTCTGGAATTTTTTCTGAAGAGGATAGTCTGCGGGGCAGATACCGAGAACGGTAATTTCCTCGGCGTTTATTTCGGGTGTGCCGTGATTTTCGTTTGCGACAACAGTGCCGATTATCTTGAGAGAAGTGCCGAGCTTGGTTGCTTCTTCGGGCAGAACACAGCTGCCGTTTTTGTCGATGACTATCTGAAGATGTTCAAGCGTTGTGCCGTCATTGAGCGCGAGGAACGCCACGTTCTTTGAGTCACGTGCGGTGCGTACCCATCCGCAGACGGTAACGCTCTTGCCGATGTAATCGGTTGTTGTCAGAATGTCTTTGATGTCGATGTGCTTCATGGGAAAACCTCCGTATGCTGTAAATTAGTGTATAGTTATGATTATAAGTCAGTTGGGTAATCGGCGGTCGGTTGCAACGAAAGGGACCGGGGCTGAGGAAGACACCACGTGTCTTGGTAATGCATAATGTAGAATGCATAATGCATAATTTCGGAAGTCCTGCGGACTTGATTTATATAGCTTCGCAGGAGAGACGATATAATATAATTATCGGGCTTTTTTGCGAATGGTGAGCAATGAGCTTCGCAAATTTTAATTTTTTCTGATTTTCGATTGCGGATTTTTATGTGCAATAAAAAAAACAGCCACCTCATCCTGAATATATAGGACGAGCAGCTGTAACCCGCGGTACCACCTATGTTGCGTCTGTTGACGCCTCCTTCGCTTCACGCTCTCTGCGGAAAGCTTCTGCCGATAACGGAACGCCGCCGTCTCCCCTACTGAGGCCGAAGTCCTTTGGGTTTGAAGCTCCGAAGTGTTCTTCACACAAAGCGTATTATGCGGCTTTCAGCATTCGCCGCACTCTCTGGGAACCGTTTTCTGTGCTACTTTTCTTCATCAGTGCTTTTAGATATACGAATTATAACGGTTTTTGACCGTCTTGTCAAGTGCGGCAGTTGATTTTTATGAATTTATCGCCAAATCCGCAATGCGAACAATTATCAAAAATACCAAAAAGATATCCGCAAAAGTTTTTTATAAAATGTGCATTGCCGGTGTTTTGTGTCGAAATTGAACTTAAAGTGTAGATTTGTTCTGAAATGTGTGTTACAATTATATGTGTAATATTTTCCGGAAGGAATGATTTTCGATGAAAAAGACAGTTTCCGTACTTCTTGCGATGCTTATGCTCGTTTTATGTGCGCTGCCCGTATCCGCGATTTCAATTTCAAAGGGCACGGACGCACTCAATAAGACAATGCCGGACGGCAAAAATTCCGATGTGAATATCGATTATGTTTATTTTTCTCCCGTGAAGGGCAACTCGGATACGACAAAATATCCCATTTTTGTCTGGCTGCACGGCATGAACAGCGGCAAAGTAAAGCGTCAGCAGTTAAGCTGGTATGAATTTTCAAACTGGGCAAGTGATGAATATCAGTCACGTTTCGAAAATGCCGGCGGATGCTTCCTTCTTGCGCCCCGTGCGAACAATTCTCAGAACAACTGGGACGGCACGGACTGCTCCGTACTTAAAAAGGTTATCGATGCGTTTATAGCACAGTATGCCGACAACATAGACACCGACCGTATTTATATCGGCGGCTATTCGACAGGCGGCACAATGGTATGGGAGATGCTCTCTCAGTATCCCGATTTCTTTGCGGCGGGGCTTCCCCTTGCGTCGATTACACAGCCCTCGTCTTCTCAGTTAAGTCAGCTCGGAAAGGTATCGATATGGATGATGGCAAGCGACAATGATCCATATCCTCTTGCCGGCAGTGAGGACGCCATTACAACATTCAATTATCTTCAGAGTACAACAAACCGCAAAACCGGTGTTCGTATAACCACATTCAGCGATGTGGTTTTTGCCGACTACACACGCAGGACGGTGTGGTCAGACGGCAAATATGTTGTATCGGACAAAGCCCAGCACTATCTGTGGGAGGCCGTAACATACGATATGCATATGTCCGACGGCAAAACGCCCTATGTAAACACAACGACAAAGGACGCCGCCGGCAATACCATAACATTCGAAGACCCCACCGAGGGTGTTATCTCGTGGCTTTCGGCACAGTCAAAAACAAGCGAGAACATGACAAACAATGTAAGCTTCTTGCAAAGAATTATTCTTGCGATTAAGAAATTCTTCCAGATGTTTGCGACTATATTCAAGAGATTTAAGTAAGGCGAGGAGCGCCGGCGACGAGCCGTATGCCGAGCGAAGCGAGGCACAGCCGCGAGGAGCGCCGGCGACGAGCGGCAACGCTGCGACGAGCTCTGCGAGGAGCAGCTGCCCCGACGAGGCGGCAAGCGTTTTGTTAAGCCGACCTCTTGATTTCAGCATGGCACGCTTGTCGTCGAGGAGGCGGCACCGCCGGCTCGGATAGCGAGACGGCGGCAATAATGCCGTCAGAAGCGTAAGCGGTATGACGGCAAGCATCGCACCGACGGCCATGAAGCCGTAGGCAGCCGCGAGGAATGCGACTTCCGGGATATACGATAAATTTATATTTTGTTTGCGGCAAAGGAATGTCGCTGACGAGCGGCTCCCTCGCTCAGCCAACGACAAAAGCCCCGCCACCCCGAAAAAGCTAATCTATTGCGAAGCCATACGATCCAAGACACGCAGTGTCTTCCTCAGCCACTGCCCACTGACCACTGACCACTAACCACCCATTGCTAA
>CAVFPQ010000017.1:0-23691 GCA_963624415.1 Acutalibacteraceae bacterium
TTTTGGACAGTATCGACTTTTTTTAAGCCAACAAAAGTGCGAAGCTATATAAACCAAGTCCACAGGACTTCCTCAGCCCTCCGTCCCCCGACCCCTTCTCCATAAATCCAAGACACGCAGTGTCTTCTGTCATTATTAATTGTTAATTTCTTAAGGAGTTTGTTATGAGCTTTTCCCCCATCCTCAGATTTATCGCCTGCAGTGATGTTCACTGTAAAGAAAATGACACCACCGAGCCCGACAGATTTAAGAAAGGCATTTCCCTTGCTTACAGCTATGCCGAAAACTCGTCTTACAAAAATATAGATGCCGTTTATGTTGTCGGTGATTTTGCCGATCGAGGCTCATTTGAACAGATGAGCATTTTCAAAGCCGCTCTTGATGACTCACTGAAGCCCGAAACAAAGCCCGTTCTTACCATGGCAAGCCACGAATTTATGCACGATGGGGAAGAGGGCGCTCTGAAACGCTTCGATGAAATTTTTCATCAGTCGCCCGATACGCATTTTGTGATAAACGGATTTCATTTTATCGCCGTCACAACCGAGCGTGGGTGCAGTATAGACGAAGCAAAACAGCAGTGGCTTTCTTCGGAGCTTAAAAAAGCCGCCGAGGATGACGAAAAAAAGCCTATTTTCGTTTTTCAGCATCCGCATCTCAGTGACACGGTATACGGCAGTATAAACTGGGGCGACAATGATATATATTCGATTCTTATGGATTACCCTCAGGTTGTTGATTTCTCAGGTCATTCTCACGCACCGATAAATGACCCCAGAAGCGTACATCAGAAGCATTTTACAAGCTTCGGCACGGGTTCATTCTCTTATTTTGAGCTTGATGAATTTGATTTCACCTGCGGCACTGTGCCTCACGATTCTCGCTTATGTGCAGGGCTTCTTGTGGTTGAAGCAGACAAAAACGGCAGAGTTCGTGTTCTGCCTCTCGATATTCTCAGCGGCAATTTCTTTAATGACGGCGTTGTTATAGATGAACCGTGGAACCCCGATTCATTTAAATATACGGATGAGCGTTACCGCAATCCCGAAACGCCTTACTTTGACGATAACGCCGAGGCACACGCCGAAACAAACGGCAACGCGGTTTCAATTATATTCGATGCCGCTTCTTCCGAGACTGAGAGAATTGACGCGTATAAATGCACGATAAAAAAACAGAACGGCACAATAATCCGTCAGTACCGTATGACATCATCATATTATCTTTATAATATGCCCGACGAGTACAAAATCGATTTCGACAATATTCCGTCCGGGAATTATACTGCGGAAATTATAGCGGAAGGATTCTGGGGCAACAAGTCACAAAAGCTTGTATGTGCCTTTACGGTTGAATAAAATGACACAGCTGATTTACTTTACAGACTCATATATCTCCGAATGCAAATCCGTGGTGCTTGACATAATCGAGCAGAAAAATAGTTTTGCTACTGTGCTTGATAAAACATGCTTTTTCCCCGAAGGCGGCGGTCAGCAGTCCGATGTCGGCACAATAGGTGATACTGATATTTTTGACGCACAGACGATTGACGGCACGGTTTATCATTATTCCAAGAAAAAGCCGGAGTATAACATCGGCGACACCGTTTTGTGCAAGATAGATTTTGATAAGCGTTTTGCCCGTATGCAGTCACACTCTGGTGAACATATTGTGTCCGGTATTGTTTTCGCAAAATACGGCTTTGACAATGTCGGCTTTCATATGGACGACACGCTTATGACCGTTGATTTCAGCGGTTATCTTACAAAAGAGCAGCTGCACGAAATTGAGCTTGAGGCAAACAGAGCCGTGTGCCGGAACAGAAAAATATCGACATATTTTCCGACAGATGAGGAGCTTCAAAAGCTGACTTACAGAAGCAAGCTCGACAACCTCAAAAACACAAGAATAGTCGAAATTGACGGCATTGACCGCTGTGCTTGCTGTGCGCCTCACGTTACAAAAACGGGGGAGATAGGCACAATAAAAATTCTGTCTTCAGTCAGTCACCGTGGCGGCGTACGCATAACTCTTGCTTGCGGAATTACAGCACAGAATATGCTTTTTTGTATGTATGACGATATGCTCAAGACTGCGGCAATGCTCAAAGCACCCCATAACGGCATACCTCAGGCGACAAGTGATTTGCTTAACAGGATAAATTTACTGAAAATGGAAATTACTTTACAGATACAAAGCAGAATTAACGACATAGTTTCATCCGTAACCCCCACAGACGGCAATATCTGCATCTTTGCAAATGATTTTTCGGGTGACGATTTAATGCGAATTTCCGTCAAGCTTCGTGAAAAATGCGGCGGACTTTCGTGTGTATTCTGCGGTGATGACCAAATCGGCTACACTTATGTCATAACATCAAAATCCGTCAGCCTTAAAAGCCTTTCAAAAGAAATAAACACAGCTCTGAATGGTCGGGGCGGCGGCTCGGACGATATTCTGCAGGGCAGATTTTCAGCATCAGAACAGCAGATAAGAGAATATTTTGAAAACGGAGCGAATGCGGCAAAATGAGAATGCGTAAAAAGAAAAATCTCGAAAAAAAGCTTTCCGAGTGTTCAAATCTTATAAATATGCCCCCGGCGAACGAGGACACAAGAACAGCCATAACCAAAAAAGAGTATATAGACCTCAAGTCATATTTTAAGAATGATAATCCCGTCTATCTTGAAATAGGCTGCGGCAAGGGGCAGTTTATATGTGAGGAAGCGTCACGAAATCCCGATATAAATTTTGTCGCCGTTGAAGTCAACAGAAGCGTTATCTGTATGGCGTGCAAAAAGGCACTTGATGCCGGAATAAAAAATATTCTGTTTGTTCACTGCAATGCGACAGTGCTTCAAAAGTATTTCAAAGACGGCAGTATAGGCAGAATTTATCTCAATTTCTCCTGTCCGTTCCCCAAAAAGGCATACGAAAACAGACGACTTACAAATATCCGTTTCCTTGAAATATACAAAGCTCTTCTTGCTCCCGGTGCGCTTATTTATCAGAAAACCGACAATATGCATTTCTTTGAATATTCCCTCGAACAGTACTCCGTTGGCGGATTTCGACTTCAGAACATTTCCCTCGATTTGCACAACAGCGACTATGAGGGCAATATAGTGACCGAGTATGAGAAAAAATTCTCGGAACAGGGCTTCAGAATTTACAGAGTTGAAGCATATCTGCCGTGATACGGTTTTATTCCGCAGAAAACTATTTTAGTTATTGAAAAAAAGTAACTCATATTGTAAAATTAGACTTATAATTATTACCTTTACAAAAAGGGAGGAAAAATAATGAGACAATTTATTGATCTGAACTTCGGCTGGAAGTTCTCCGACACCTTTGCCGATGAAATGACAAAGGCAAGCTACGACGATTCCGCTTTTGAAACCGTTGACATTCCCCATACCGTCAAGGAGCTTCCTTACAACTATTTTGATGAGCGTGATTTTCAGTTTATCAGCTGTTACCGCAAGAGCTTTAAGCTCCCCGCAGATGCCTTCGAAAACGGCAGACGTGTATTCGTCAATTTCGCAGGTGCGGCAAACTACGCAAAAGTTTATCTTAACGGCAAATATGTCGGCGAACACAAGGACGGCTACACTCCGTTCAGACTTGAAATAACCGATAAAATCAACAAAAAGAACAACATTCTGGCTGTTGAGCTTGATTCAAACGAGCGTCCCGATATGCCTCCGTTCGGCAAGGTTGTTGACTATCTTGTTTACGGCGGCATTTACAGAGAGGTTTCTCTCGAAATCACCGAGGCAAAATACATTGAGGATGTTTTCGTAAAAACTCCCAATGCTTTAGCCCCCGAAAAAATCGTTGAAGCCGATATTACCTTCAGCGAGTCTGCAAAAGGCACATATACCGTTGAGCTTCTTGACGGCGACACATGCATAAAAAAGAAAACCGCCGATTTTGACGGCAGAGTTATCAGAATGAGAATGAAAGCCCCCGGTGTTTCACTGTGGGATATCGATTCTCCCAAGCTCTATACTCTTAAAGTTACATACGGCTCAGACGTATTTACACGCCGTTTCGGCTTCCGTGAGGCTCGTTTTACACGCACGGGCTTTGAGCTTAACGGCAGAAAGATAAAGATTGTCGGTCTCAACCGTCATCAGAGCTACCCCTATGTCGGCAACGCAATGCCCGCTTCTGCTCAGCGTGCCGATGCCGATTTGCTTAAATACAAGCTCGGATGCAACTTTGTCCGTACTTCTCACTATCCCGATTCCGTTCATTTTATCGACAGATGCGATGAAATAGGCCTTCTTGTTTTCACCGAAATGCCCAGCTGGCAATATCTGGGAGAGGGCGACTGGAGAGAGACATGCCTTGACAACGTCCGTGCAATGGTAAAGCGTGACCGTTCCCATCCTTCAATAGTCCTTTGGGGCGTTCGTGTAAACGAGGGCGGCGACTGTGACGAGTTCTATAAGCTTACAAACGAAGCGGCACATTCTCTTGATCCCACACGCCAGACAGGCGGCGTTCGCAACTTCCCCCGCAGTCACCTGCTTGAGGATGTCTATACCTACAACGATTTCTCACACTCGGGTTCGTTTATAAATCTTCTTCCGTCCTTTATCGTATGCGGACTTAAAGCACCTTATCTTGTCACGGAGCACAACGGCCATATGTATCCCACAAAGAGCTTTGACCGTGAGGAGCTTCGCCGCAATCACGCCGTAAGACACGCAAAAGTTCAGAATGCCGCATTCGGCTCAAAGCGTATTTCCGGTGCAATCGGCTGGTGCATGGCGGACTATAACACGCATAAGGACTTCGGCAGCGGAGACAGAATCTGCTATCACGGTGTTACGGATATGTTCCGTGTGCCCAAATTCGCGGCTTCCGTCTATGCCTCCCAGCAGGATAATTTCCCGGTGCTTGAAACCTCATCCGCAATGGATGTCGGTGACTATCCCGGTGCGCTTGTCGGCGGCACATACATTTTCACAAACTGCGATTATGTTGAGGTCTACAAAAACGGCAAGCATACATCAACCGCCTACCCCGCAAAGAACGAGTTCCCGAATTTGCCGCATCCGCCCATCCGTCCCGCCGATTATGTCGGTGACTCGCTTGTAGTCGATGACGGACTTGACGAAGTAACCGCAAAGCATCTTAAAAAGGCACTTGTCGCCGCAACAAAATACGGCTACATTATGCCTCCGCAGAACTATCTTGAAATAGTCTATGCCTACCTTCACGGCAGAATGTCATTCGGTCAGATGTATGACCTTATCGCCAAGTACTTTATAAACTGGGGCGACGAGCAGGTAACATATCGTTATGACGGCTACAAGGACGGCAAGCTTGTAAAATCCATTACCCGCACAGCCGTAAACAGCCTGTCGCTTGAAGTCAAGCCCGACTCAGACACTCTTATCGAAGACAAAACATATGACGTAACAAGAGTTGAACTTCGCTGTGTCGACCAGAACGGCAATCAGGTGCCCTACGCCAACCACGCTGTTGAAATAAAGGTTGACGGCCCCGCAAAGGTAATCGGCCCCGATAAGTTTGCCCTCATCGGCGGCGACAGAGCATTCTGGCTTCGCACTGTCGGCAATTCCGGCACCGTCACCGTAACAGTAACCGCACAGAACCTCGGCGAACAGTCATTCAAAATCAATGTCATAAAGAAATAAAATCTTAATTCAAAAATCCGCTTCAGTTTCGTATTGCAGCGGATTTTTGTTCTTTTTTCTGAAATTAATTGCCTTTAATATAATCAATTCAAAAGTTTTCAAAAAAACAACCGCCCTCGGGATACTCTCTCGAAGGCGGTTTTGTTACTGTTTATTTTATTTTCGCGAAGCTTTATAATCAGAGACACGCAGTGTCAACCGAAATTCTGCATTATACATTATCTTTGTCTTTCTATCCCTGCATCCTCATATTTCTTAATCAGCTTTTTTGCTATCTTATAGACATCTCCGCAGCCGAGTGTGATAACCAAATCATGCGGTTTCAGATTCTCGTACAGATACTGCGCTATTGTGTCAAATGACTCAAAATGCACCGAGCCGGGGATTTTTTCGGCAAGCTGTGAAGTATGAATATCATAGGTGTTCACTTCACGAGAGCCCATTATCTCGGTCAGCACAACCTTGTCGGCTATCTGAAGCACATTAGCAAAGTCATCAAGCAGCATATACGTGCGAGAAAATGTGAACGGCTGAAATACTGCCCATACTCGCTCATATTCCATCTTTTTGGCGGCTTTAAGTGTAACTTTAAGCTCCGCCGGGTGGTGGGCATAGTCGTCGGCGATAGTAATATCGTTAAATTCGCCCAGAATCTCAAAGCGTCTGCCCGCACCGCCGAAGCTCTTGGCGGATGCAATGCATTTTGTGAGATCCGCTCCGGCATAGTCTGCGGCGGCAAAAGCGGCGAGAGCATTAAGCACATTGTGCTCACCCGGAATATTAAGCTCCGCATGACCGACACAAACGCCGTTATGCATTATATCAAAATACGGGAACGCACCTCTGCGGTAACCGATATTTTCGGCGTACCAGTCGTTTTTGTCCGTAAAACCGAATGTGATTGTCTTTTTCGCTGTCGATGCCTTAACCGCACGGCAGGTCTTTTCGTCGTCGCCGTTGTATATTACGACATCACGTGCCATTGAAGCGAATTTTGTGAAGGACGCTATCAGATTATCCATTGTCTTGAAAAACTCAAGATGATCCGCATCTATATTAAGAATTACCGCCACACTGGGGCTTAAATCAAGAAAAGTGTTTGCAAATTCACACGCTTCACACACAAGCATATCCGCAGTGCCCGTCTTGCCGTTGGCGTTTATAAGAGGCAGTTTGCCTCCGATTACAGCCGCAGTGTCAATATCGGACTGCAGAAGCATCTGTGTCAGCAGAGAAGTGGTGGTGGTCTTTCCGTGAGTGCCGCAAACGCCGATGCAGCTGCCGAACTTTCTTGTAATGGCACCGAAAAGCTTAGAACGCTCAAAGGTCGGCACACCGCTCTGTTTAGCCGCAACAAGCTCGGGATTATCGGGGAGAAGCGCCGCCGTAAAAACAACCATTTCGGCATCGCCTATATTTTCGGCTTTCTGCCCCAAAACAACGGGGATGCCCAGCTTTCTTATTCTTGCGAGAGTGTCTGTTTCGTTGTTGTCTGAGCCTGAAAGCAGATATCCCTTTGAGTGGAGAATTTCGGCTAACGGGCACATTCCGGCGCCGCCTATTCCTATAAAATGAATTCTTTTTACAGTATCAAGAAGCCTGTCTATTTCGTACATTTTGTTCACCTTGTTATATAAGCTTTATCTTTTCTATTTTATTTCCCTTTAGATACAATGTCAACTCTTGTTTGAAATGTTTACGATTTGTCTATATCAAGAGATGCCGTGGCATTTAATTCCATGTCGGCGACATTCCCTGCGAGATATTCATAATACGCCTGTGCGCCGACCATTGCCGCATTGTCACCGCAATATTTAAGCTCCGGAAAATACAAGGGCACATTCAGCTTTTTGCAGCATTTTGCCATTTCTTCTCTTAAAATGCTGTTCGCCGATACACCGCCTGCAACAACAACCGCCGGGCTGTTATTCGCTATAACGGCTCTTTTTGTTCTGTCGCAAAGGCACGTGACAACCGTATGCATATACGAAGCGCCGATATTCACAACATCGACCGTTTCGCCCTTCTGCTCAAGATTATGCACAAGATTTATAATCGAAGTCTTAAGCCCCGAAAAGCTGAAATCAAATTCATTGTCCTGCACTTTCGGTGCCGGGAATGTATATGCCTTTTTGTCGCCGCCCTTGCATACCTTGTCCATATTAAGTCCGCCGGGGTAGGGCAGTCCCATTACACGTGCCGCTTTGTCCATGGCTTCACCTGCGGCATCGTCTCTTGTTCTGCCTATTACTTCATAGTCGGTATAATCCCTGACGTTTACAAGGTGCGTGTGACCGCCCGACACAACAAGAGCGAGAAACGGCGGCTTCAGTTCTTTATGCGTAATATAATTTGATGCTATATGACTTCTTAAATGATGCACTGCAATAAGCGGCTTGTTTGCGGAATACGCCAGCCCCTTCGCGAAATTAACACCGACCAGAAGCGCTCCTATAAGCCCCGGAGCGTATGTCACAGCAACGGCATCTATATCATCCATTGTCATATCGGCATCCGTCAACGCTTTTCTCACAACGTGCGATATTGACTCGCAGTGACGGCGTGATGCGATTTCGGGCACAACTCCGCCGTATAAAACGTGCTCCTCGACCTGCGATGCTATAACGGAAGACAAAACCTCCCGTCCGTCCTTTACAACGGCGGCACCCGTGTCGTCACACGATGATTCTATTGAAAGAATGTTCATTGTATATTCTCCGTATTGTTAAAATAAACAGTATATAAAACGCCGTCCTCTGTCGGGTGTCTGTAAAAATTCTTCCGCACACCGACTTTTTCCATGCCGCATTTTTCATAAAGCATACAGGCGGCAACATTTGAAGCACGCACCTCAAGCGTCAGAAAAATACAGTCGGAATTTTTCGCACGGGTGATAATTTCACTCATAAGCAGAAATCCCACGCCGTTTTTGCGGTAATTTTCATCCACGGCAATATTGTTTATATAAAACTCGCCGCAGTTGTCTCTGCCGCTGACATAACCGATGACTTTATTTTCCGTATTTTTGCACGCAAGAAAAATCGAATTATCGGCGTTTATCTCGTCTGCAATGCTTTTTTCGCTCCACGGCTCCGAAAAATACTTTTTTTCAAGCTCGGCTATTTGTGCGCTGTCGCTCTGTTCGGCGTCTGAAATGACAAAATTACTCATATTTCAGCTTTTAGCCTCATACCATGTCTTGCCGATACCGACATCCGCTTTAAGCTTAACCGAAAGAACTGCGGCGTTTTCCATCTCGGATTTGAGTATCTCGGCGGCAAGCTCGGCTTTTTCCTCGGGTGCTTCAACCATAAGCTCGTCATGTACCTGCATTATAAGAGACGCTTCGGGCAGTTCTTTTTTGAGTCGTTCGCTTACTTTAATCATTGCTATTTTTATGATATCCGCCGCCGTGCCCTGTATAGGCATATTTCGCGCAACTCTCTCTCCGAACATTCTGACAGCCCTGTTTGAAGAGAGCAGCTCGGGCAGATAGCGTCTGCGGCTGAACAGTGTTTCGGCATAGCCGTTTGTCTTTGCGCTCTCTATGCAGTTTTTCATGTATTCGTCAACGGATGAATAAAGTGCGAGATAAGAATTTATAAAGCTCTCGGCCTCTGCTCTTGTGGAGTGAATATCCTTCGACAGTGAAAATCCGCCGATACCGTAGACTATGCCGAAGTTTACCGCCTTTGCCTTTGAACGAAGTTCGGGTGTCACTTCCTCGACAGGTATGCCGAATACCTTTGATGCGGTCAGCGTGTGAATGTCGCCGTCGCTGTTAAAAGCATCCGTCATATTTTTGTCGTCAGACAGTGCCGCAAGAACACGCAGTTCAATCTGTGAATAGTCGGCGTCAACTATTACAAAACCGTCCTTTGCCGTGAAAAATTTTCTGAATTCCTTTCCGGTGGGTGTGCGAACGGGGATATTCTGCAAATTGGGCTCGGCGGAAGACAGCCGCCCTGTTCTCGTTTCGGTCTGATTGAACGAACAGTGTATTCTGCCGTCGTCTGCAATGGATTTCAGCAGCCCCTCGCAATATGTGCTTTTAAGCTTTGCGAAAGTACGGTATTGCAGAACAAGTGAAACAACAGGGTAGTCCTCGGCTAATTCCTCCAGCACATCGGCATTTGTGGAATAGCCTGTTTTTGTTTTTTTTCTGCACGGAAGCCCCAGCTTTTCAAAAAGAACAACGCCCAGCTGTTTCGGGGAATTTATATTGAATTTCTCCCCGGCAAGCTCGTATATTTTTTCGGTAAGCTCTTTGGCGTTTGCTTCAAGCACTTCGCCGTAGCTTTTTATATCATCGGGAATAACCGCAATGCCCTCTTTTTCCATCTCAGCCAGAACACGGGCAAGCGGAAGTTCGATTTTTCTGTAAATGTCAACCTGCTTGTTGCTTTCAAGCCCCGAATACAGCCTGTTATAAAGCGGAAGCATAAGAAGTGCCGTTTTTGTATCCTCTTTGTTTTCGTCGTCGGCAATTACCTCCGGTTCGGGGATTTTATACGACATTGACAGCGAGCTTACATTGTATGATGAAGCGTTAGGGTCCAAAAGATAAGCCGCAAGACTTATATCGGATAAATCTTTTTCGGGCATCTTTTTTAATTGCTTTAAGCAGAATGCGTATATGCTTTTTGCGTCAATAACAACCGTTTCGGATGAACTGCCGAATATTTTCGAGAGTATTTCATCTTTCGCAAAAAGATTTGTACAGAAATATTCTTCCGTAAAGCATACGGCTTTTGTGTCGCTCGTAAGATAAATGCGTTTTATGTCGTTGTCTTCAAAAGCGATATGCAGTGCGTTTCTTTTCTGTCTGCATATTTCGTCAAAAACGGCGGTGTCGTTTTCTTTTATATCTATCGTTTCGACTTTTATGTTCTTAACCGCGTTTTTTGATATGGTGTCGGCTGACAGACCTATCTTTGCGATAATCTTGAAAAGCTCGTGATAAGACAGCAATTCAAGAAGCCTGCCGTCATCTCGCTCTTTTAGTCTGTAATGCTCAATATCCGTGTCAATCGGTGCAGAGCGACTTATTGTGCCGAGTGTACGACTGAAATATGCACTGTCTTTGCCTGTTATAAGCTTGTTTCTTACGGTAGGCGTAACTTTTATAGTGTCGATATTTTCATATATATTGTCTATTGACTTATAATTCTTAATAAGCTCAATCGCCGTTTTGGGACCGATGCCCGGCACACCCGGAATTTTATCGGATGTGTCGCCCTGCAAAGCCTTCAGTTCAATCATCTCATCGGGAGTAAGCCCGTATTCCTCAAACAGAAGTTCCTTTGTGTATTTTGTCGTTACGGTCTTGCCCATTTTTGTCACGGTAAGATAAACGGCTGTGTTGTCGCTTATAAGCTGCAATGAATCTCTGTCGCCCGTTGCGATACAGCATCTGTCACCGTCTTTGCACGAAGCGGCAAGCGTACCCAGAATATCATCGGCTTCATACCCGGGGCACTCGACTATATGACAGCCGTAAGCCCTCAGAATATCCTTCAGCGGCTCCATCTGTTCAAACAGCTCGGGCGGCATGGGTCTGCGTCCCGCCTTGTAGCCGTCATACATTTTGTGACGGAATGTCGGCTCGTGTACGTCAAACGCCACTGCGACACCGTCAGCCTTTGTCTCGTCTGAAAGATTAAGAAATGTGGACATAAAGCCGTGAATTGCATTTGTAAAATGACCGTCACGAGCGTTTA
Organism: Acutalibacteraceae bacterium; assembly: GCA_963624415.1. Lineage (GTDB taxonomy): Bacteria > Bacillota > Clostridia > Oscillospirales > Acutalibacteraceae > RUG806. The sequence continues at coordinate 11,393 of CAVFPQ010000017.1, forward strand.
GTATCTTTATTCCGTAAAAGGCTCTGTTTATTATGCTGTTGCCGTCTATAACAAGCAAATTCATATTTATTCTCCAAAAATCGCTTCGATTATTTCTCTTAATTTTTCGTCCGTGAAGGGTCTCGGGTATCCGACAGCCTTTGCTTCTTCACCGGCTTTTCTTGCTATTTCAAACGAATCTTTTTTATCAAACGGAACAGTGTGAATGTCTATTCCGGTGTCGGAAATAAGCTTGTCTACCGCTTCGATAAATCTTGATGCGTTGTACATATCGTCCTTGCCGTCGGTGTAAACTCCCGCACATTTTGCAAGCTGTGCCATAGCACCGACGCCATCGGGCAGATACGCCCTTAAAATCGGAGTAAACACAGCGGCAATCGCAAGACCGTGCGGCGTGTGATAAAATTCGCCCAGACGGTGCGCTACTGCGTGAATATATCCTGTGCTTATTCTTCTGAAAGAGAGCCCCGCAAGGAATGACGCTTCCTGCATATTCTCTCTCGCAGTGATATTTCCGGGTTCGTTTACGGCTGTAACAAGATTGTCAAAAACAAGCTTTATTGCTTCATATGACTTTTGCAGGTCATCCGCAAAATACGGTGAATAGAGACTCAGCGCACTCTCAACCGCGTGGCTCAATGCGTCAATTCCCGTAAACGCCGTGCCCGACTTCGGCATTGTAACCGTAAGTTCGGGATCAAGAACAATAACCTCGGGCAGATATTTATCGCTCATAAACGGCTTTTTCTTGTTTTTATCCTCCTCAAGAGCTACGGCATACAGAGTAACCTCAGAACCTGTGCCGGCGGTTGTCGGCACTGCCGCAAGAAATACACCCTTGTTGCAGTCGGAATCAAGTCTGCCTATATCCTCAAGATAAGCGTTTTTGTTTGTCGCTCTCAGAGCTGTTATTTTAGCCGTATCAAGCACCGAGCCGCCGCCGACAGCGACAATTCCGTCACAGTTGTTGTCAATATACGCTTTAAGGGCATTGTCGGTGTCCGTAACAGTCGGTTCGGCTTTTATGTCCGTAAATACGGGCGGTCTCTTTTCGAATGAGTCAAGAAGGCGTTCGAGTGCGTCAATCTTAAAGTTGACCGTTATAAACAGCGGATTTTTAATATTATTCTCTTTAAGAACATCTTTTATTTTTGAAAGCGAACCCGCACCTCGTATAACCGTCGGCTCAATGGGCTTCGAGTCCTCAACAAGCGACAGCGTGATTTTCTGTATAGGTGTCAGTGTGCCGCCGTGCTCACGAACATTCTGAAGTGTAAACGGCTCGAAATCAAGGCACGCACCCTTGCCGCCGTTCGGTGAAACGGTAAGATAGCGTGTATCGGGCACACACCAGCTAAAGCCCAGCTTCTTAAGCTTGTTAACCGTCTCGTCGTTTATCATCTTTACTTCAGATGAACGACCGGAGATAACAAGATAGAACAGGTATACTTTTATATCCCTGTCGTATCTGTTCGCATACGCAAGCTCAATCATTTCGGCACCCGATGTGTAACGGCAGGGGAGATTCAGATACTTAAACAGATCCTGTGTGTCAAGATAGTTCTGATTGAACATATGATAAATCTTGTTTGTTTCATTTGAAAAAGCAAGACGCACATACGCATCGGCGCACTCATCAACCGGTGTAAGATCCATCGGATACTTCGATGAATTTTCGTGGTATACTCCGAGCTTTATAATGGCTCTCAGACGGTGAATAAATCCGTTGTCCTCGGAATTTATCTGGAATTTGCCGTCGGACGAACGCCATGTAAGATTGCCTATTCTGTAAATGTTGGCTTTAAGCCCTCTTTCACGAGCTGTAATAACTCTTTCTTCCGCACGATATTTTGAATGTATATAGACGTTGTCAGAAAAATGCTGACCGATATTAAGTATATTTTCGTCAAAAACAGCCTTTTCTGTCTCTTCGATAACCGTTGCCGCACCGTGTACGCTGACGGTGGAAGTGTGCTGCATTACGGCATCTGCGTCAAGGCAGAACGCAATAACGTTTTCGGTGCCTGTGACATTTGTCTTTTTAAGCTCCTGATAATCGCCTGCGTGGTGAACATCTGCGGCAACATGGAATACAACATCGACTTCTTTTGCAAGTCTGCTATATGTATCGCCGTCAAGCCCGAGATTTTCTTTTGTTATATCGCCCTTAATGGGTGTAATATTCGAAAAATCAAAGTCATCAAAATAATACGCAGCCTGTTTTCGGAGTTTTACATCATCCCTTACAAGTGCATATATTTTTATGTCGCGTTTTGTAAGTTCCCTTAAAATGTGGACACCCAAAAAGCCCGTTGCACCCGTTATAAGCGCACATTTATATTCCTCGGATTTTTCGGAATCTGAAGTACTTTTTATTATCTCATTAATATTTTCAATTCGCTTTGAATTTATCTTCTGTTCTGCGTCAATCGCGCGGCTGAGCGACAACAGCGAATTTTCGTTGTATATGACCTGCGGCTTAACGTTCAGAGTCAGTGCAAGCTCAACTGCGTTAAGGCTGTCGCCGCCTATTGTAAAGAAGCTGTCCGTCATGCTTAAAGAGTCTATCTGCAGCAGCTCTTTTACGGCGTTAAACACCTTACGCTCTGTTTTTGTCTTGGGCAGGACTATATTTTTGTTTTCTTTCTGCGCGTGATAGATGCCTCTTTTTATCTTCTTTGAAGCTGTTCTCTCAAGCGGAATATCACGCAGAATCCATCCGGAAATATGCTGAAAAGCCGCAAGACGTGAGTTTACTCTCGCTATAAGTGCCGGCATCTGTGCTTTTATATCCGTTATGCCGTTTTTCTCGGCGTATGCCTTGTCGGGGAATACTTCGGCATATATGGCGCCGCTGTCCTCAAAACAGACACACTCCTTGACAAGCGGCTCATCATAGAGCTTTTCTTCAAGAAATTCTGCGGACACGTTTTCGCCGTTATCGAGCAGAATAAGATTTTTGCATCTGCCCGTGATATAAAGGAATCCGTCACTGTCAAGATGGCCCAGATCTCCTGTTCTGAACCAGCCGTCATCCGTGAAAACCTCTTTTGTCGCCTCGGGATTTCTGTAATACCCCTTCATGACATTGGGGCCTTTAAGCAGAATTTCACCGTTGTCAAACTTAATATCCATGCACGGTATCGGTTTGCCGACAGAGCCGTGACGTGTACAGCCGTTGGCGTTGTTCGCTATGATTGGGGCGCACTCCGTCATGCCGTAGCCGTTTAATACGAGTATGCCCGTCTTGTTATATCGGGCGTTTACAGCCGCTTCAAGCGGAGCACCGCCGCTTATTATGTCTATCATCTGACCGCCGAAAAATTCCTGCACCGCTTCGGGCTCGCTCATTATGTCTTTTCTTTCGTCGGCATATTTAAGAGCCTGACGCATAAGATAATGAACAATCTGCGGCACGGCAAGAATACCGTTTGGCTTAAAAAGCTTAAGATCTGCGGCGGCATTCTGCAGTGAATCGTTAAGGCACAGTGTTCGGGCGTTTACAAGTGTTTTTGTGACGTTACCCGTAAGACCGAATGCGTGATGAAGCGGCAGAACTCCGAGCATTCTCGGCAGCGGACAGGTCTTGTGAACACTTGTACCGGTGTATATGAAATTTTTGTGCGTCAGCATTACACCCTTCGGAAAGCCGGTTGTGCCTGATGTGAACATAATCGCACACAGCTCATCCGACGCAGGTTCTTCGTTAAATTCCCCTTTGTACTGTGTAAAGATATCGCATATATTTACGGCAAAGGATTCGTCCGCCGTGTTGTCGAGCGATACAAAAAACTTAACCGAGGGTATATTTTCTTTTATTGACTTTGCGAGCGGTTCATGCTTTTTGTCGTATAAAAACGCCTCGCAGTCGGCAAAATCAACAAGCTTTTCGTTCATGTCGTCCGTCTCGGTAGGGGAGAGCGGCACTGCGGCATTAGATGAATTTGTAATTCCCAAAAAGGCAACCGTCCACTCATAAGACGCAGGTCCGACCAGTGCCATATGAACATGCTTTAAGCCTCTGTCACGTGCCATAAGGCAAAACGCATCGGCATCCCTTTGCAGGTCACGGTATGTCTTAACCGCAATGCCGTCGGGAGTTTTATATTCCATATAGTGTGTGTCGGGATTGTTTTCGACATTGTAATCAAGAAGATGCTTGTAGTTTCTGATTGTTGTCATGTCCTCGATTATCATTTTTGTATCATTCTCTTTCGTTATTAAAATTTCGAAAAATCGCAGGTCTGCGGCATTCCGTTTTCTTCTCTTGATTTGTCCGCCAAGAATACGGTAAGGTGTCCCGCAACCGAGTTATATATTGATGTGCAGGAAACAGACTCCTTGCCCGTCTTTATGAAGCTGACAAAGTCGGCGATAAGAGCTTCGTCACCGCCGCCGTGCCCCTCTTCACTTGCGTTTATGTCGATTTCTTCATCCCAATAGCCGTCCGGGCAGTCGTTTTTGATATGAGAAACCGTAAACTTCTCTTTTTCAAAGTCGCCGATAATTTCACCCTTTGTTCCGGTAATGTGAATAGTTCTGCCGGAGGAGGCAGTGCCGCCTATCATGTTGTGCGTGCCGGTTGCGCCGCTTTCAAATTCCACAAGCACCGACTGATGATCAACAACATTGTTGTCGCATTTATAAATGCATCTGCCGTAGGGGTTCGTGGTCTTAAGTGAATTTATGCGGTCTTCGTCCGTTACATCCTTCTTGCCCTCAAATTCGGTCCATGCATAGAATGCCCATCTCTCGGGGTGACCGAGATACATGGCTTTTGCCGAATATCTGCATGTGTCAACATAGGGGCAATCCGAAAGACATCTTGTGCCGGCGCCTTTTGGTGCGTTTTCGGGCTTAAACTGGAATTTGCCGCCGAATGAAGATACCGTTTTCGGCTTTGTCGGCTGCATAAGCCACATCATTATGTCTATATCATGACAGCTTTTAGCAAGAAGCATGCTTGTTTTGCATTTGTCGGAGTTTGCCCATTTGCCTCTGACATAAGAAGTCGAAAGGTGATGATAGCTTACATTTTCGACTGTCTGAATATTTATTATGTCGCCTATGTCACCGGCTGAAATTCTGTTCTTTATGCCTATATAGAACGGCGTGTATCTTAAAACGTGGCATACCATTACTTTGTTGCCATGCTCTCTTACGACCTTTAAGAGCTGCTCCATTTCTTCCTCTGAGCAAACAAAGGGTTTTTCAAGAAGCATATCATACCCCTTTTTAAGAAGGGGCAAAGCTGTTTCAAAGTGCTGATTGTCCATTGTGCCGTTTATTACGGTATCCGCTGACTTCGGCTGTTTTGCAAGCTCCTCGGCGGAGGAGAAACACTGTGATTTGTCAAAACCGTACCTCTCGGCGGCGGCAAGACAACGTTCACGGTTGGGGTCCGCAATTCCGACAATTTTGAGCTTGTCGGGATTTTTAAGTGAGTAATCGGCATATATAAATGCCCTGTGTCCTCCGCCGACAATAACGGCGGTAACCGGATTTGTGTCCATTGTAAAAATGCTCCTGTGTATATGTATTTGCTCCCGTTTACAGAATTATAAGCCGGGAGTCCTGCATCCTGTATTTGTTTCCTCTGTCGACGGCTCTGAAGAACGCCCCGACTATGTTCGATGCCGTGCGTCCGCCTGCCGATACAGCTTCTTCGTAGTGGTCCTTTGCGAATACACTGCCGAAATCGTTATCGGGTACTATATAGCCTATTGCGTCATTGCAAAGTCCTATAACGGTAAGATGACCGTCAACCTTCTGTCTCATGGGCGGATATTTCCAGTCCTGTCCCCAATACGCATCGTCTTTGTTATATTCACCGCCGACTAAAAGCTCGGGGCAGAGCTCGCCGGGAATAAGCGCAAATTTAAGCGTTCTGCCGAACTCGACATAACCGACTTCGGTGCCGAAATACAAATCATAATTCTTGCTGTTACGCTCGTTGTCCATTGTGACCTTTGTTGTTGCGTTGTTGACAAGACGCATCTTAGCGGCAAGCTCCAATATCTTGTTGTCGGACGGCACAAACGCCTCAACCAGCGACACATTAAGTATCGGTTCGATCTCGGTCATATCGCTCTTTATTCCGTCTAAGACATATTGACCTATAACTCTGCCGTACGCTTCAATTCCCTTGTGGCGAGAAAGCCCTTCGGGAACATTCTTTGAGCCTCGTTCGGTTGCGACTGCCGCTTCCGCACCCTGGAAGAACATTGAATTGTATCCGCCTTTTTCAAGCTCGTCGCAAAGATAATACGGATAATCGGCACTGACTTCTCTCTGCTTGTCGCCGTAGCAAGTCGGGTGTGCCGCCAGAAATACTGCCAAGGTCGATTTGCCTTCGGTTGACGGCGTAAATCTCATTACAGTCAGCTTGTCGTCAACAACATAGGGCGGACGCTTGTCACGAACAAAGTCAGAGGCATCAAGAAGCTTAAATTCAAGCTTGCCTTCTGTCATGTTGTTAATTGCCTGTCTTATCGTATCGGCGGCAGTCACAAACAGATATTCCATGAATTCCTTGTTTCTGCCCGATACCGTTTCCTCGGGCTTGCCCTCATTAAGAGCCTTTTTGTTGACTTTTATTGCCTGTGTAATGCTGCCCCACATGCCCTGAGTGTCAATCCCCGAGTGGCAGTGTGTGGCGCTGATGTTTATCGAAACGATATTGTATTCTTCAATTTCTTTTTTCAGAAGCGAGCGAATGTGCTTTATATCCGTATTTGAAAGCCCTATGCAGTCGATAACGGCAAAAATATTCAATCCTCGACTGCTGTTGTCGTCAATCGCAACGGCTCTTATAAGCTGATCGTTTATTATGCCCGTGACTTTATTCGGAGGATACGCAAGATAGCCGCCGACATATAAATCACCGTTTACACTGTCGGGAATAATGCTGTGCTTTGCAAAGCCCAATTTCCATTTGGCGTATCTGTCGGGATTTGCCAGGAAATATCCGCTGCCGTCAAGAAAATTATCGGAATCGTATCTGTTAAGATAGGGGATAGTGTCATCCGGCACTTTGTCCGAAAAATGACCGACAATTTTCTGCACAAGGTCGTTGCCCTTGTCGATAAGCTCACGCTTTTTTGTGTCATCCGCCATTGCCTTTTTTATTTTGTCTTTTGCGGTAAGAACGCCCGCTGTGCCTGCTGCGGCAATTAAGCCTGAAATTATAAAGCCTTTTTTCATTCTCATCAATCCTCCTTATAAACGCTTGCTGTTATTCTCAATTCCCCGAAGACTATGCCCTTACAGTCCTCGTTAAGCTCAAGAAAAAGACAGCCGTTATCTATCGTATCTGCCGGAACGGTGTACATTATAGCCGTAAAACCGTTCGGAAGCATATTTTTCGTGTAGTATTCGTTAATTTTGCCGTCTGTCGGCTTGCCCGAAAAAATGACAGTGCCGTTCGCTTTTATTATAAGCCTCTGTCTGTCGTCAAAGCTGCCCGAATCATATGTAATCATCAGCACATAGTCTGTATCACTCTTAAGTCCCGCCGCTTTCATTCTGAATGAATAATGGTCGTACAGCTTAAACAGACGAACGGGAAGTGTACCGTTGTTTCTGTCGGGGCGGTCGGCAAGCGTGTCTGTATAAAACTCGCCGTTCTGCTTTACGCCCAAAGTTTTAAGTCCGTCTTCGGCGAGAGAAAAATAAAATTCATCGGGCTTTGCAGTATCTGCTTCGAGGCATTCACACACGAATTTATCCGCTTTTTCTTTCGGCATCGTTTTCGCCGCACAGAGTCTGTCAAGAAGCCATCGGCGGTCGGTAACGGGATTGTCGATTGTGTCGAGAATTGCGCCACGCTCCCACCCGTCGGCGTGAAGTGTCTTTGTGCCGAGCTGAATGCCGATTGTGTCAAAAAGCCGTTTCGCGAGCTGCTCAATATCCGTGCGAAGTGATTTTATATCATCGGGATACTCGGTTGCCAGAATACGTTCGGCCTCTTTCAGCCTGCCTTTTTTTATAAGCCCTTTTGCATCGCTTAAAAGTGCATTTTCAAAAATAACACGCCGTCTTACATACGCATCCGTTTCGGCTCTTATAAGCAGAGACAAAAAACGCCAATTTTCATAAAGTTCATTATTCTGTTCGGCGGCTTTTGTCAGCATCCGCAATGTGTTTTCTATGTGTGCGTTATTTTCGGGAGAACCATCCCAGTTTTGTTCAAGTCCCAAAATCGCATCCGTCAGAAGCTCAATATTACAGCCGCAGAAAAACAGCCTTGCGTAGTCTTCGATTATATCACGTATCTCCGTATCGGAACACCATTCAAGACTGCACCACACGGCCTTGTTGACATCGTCATTTACGCCCTCCGAATATGTTACCGAACCCACTGTGTAAGGGGAATTAAGTCTGTGCAGATATTTGTATTCATTCGGTCTCGGGTTAATCGATTCACGCCCGTTTGCCGCCGCCAAGGAATAACTCCAGTCATCACGGTCAAAATGCACGGGATGTTCACATCGCAGGTTGTGAGTAATGTCCGGATAAAATCTTATCGGATATTTTTTGTCGAGCCGTTTTCGGAGCTCTTCAATCACAAATGCGTGATTCGGGCCCGTTATAACGCCGTCAATATCATATTTCCCCGAATTTATCTCGGCGATAAAATCCTCGCCCCAGTTCTCAATATTTCTCGGAGCCTGTGCCGATACCCAAAGCTTTGCATCGGGGTGAGTTTTTATAAGCTCTTTTTTGAATGATGAGCATCTTTCTGAAAGCTCTTTTGCTTCAAGGTTTCCGGGGTCCGCACCGGGGACAAATACCGAGTCAATTCTCTTTGTTTCTTCAAACAGTTTTTTTCTGTATCCGAGTGCCGTGTCGGACTCCTTTTCTTTGTTCGGAATCCACAGTGACACATTAAGGTCAATTTCGTCCGCCGCCTCGGATGCCGCTTTTAACAGCTCGTTCGGCGTATACTTCATTATTTCGTTTTTTGAGTTTTCTCGGTCATATTCCGCCGGGATATGCTCAACGGTATCGGCACCGAAATACATGATGTTCAGATATTCTCTTTTGTAGTCATCAATGCTCCACGCGTCATAGGTGTTTGAGAGCGGTCTGTAACCCATCTGATGCCCTCTTATCTCTTTTTGCGGAGAATAAACACCCGATATGTCTTTTATAAGAAAAACTCTGCCGCATTCGTAAACCGTTTTTCTTAAAAACAGCCCGATGCCGTAAATAAAGCCTCTTATGCCATGTGCGTAAAACAGAAGGGAAGTGCCGTTTAGCTCGACTTTGAATTCATCTCTCGATAAATTTTCATCGGGGTAAAATGAAATTACGGATGCGTTTTCGTGATTTTCTTTTTGAATCGATATTTTTCGTGCGGATAATTCTTTTTTCAGTATATCGGCGGCTTTTTTGCCGTCATTGCTTTCGCCTGCAATCGAAATATTCGACAGCTCCGTTTTCAAAACAAATCACTTCCTCCGCACAGAAAATCCATTATATTTTATATTATTATATGGCGCTTGTCAAGAGCGGGAAAAGAGCAAAACTACACTCATGGCGTAAGATGTCGATGTTCAGTGGTAGGTGTGCTGTAGACAGTGGGCTGTGGTCAGCAGGCAGTGTAAAAAAAGACTCCCGATGTCTGTGTACATACCGGGAGTTTTTTTGTTTGATTATTCTGCTATGTCATAAGCCGGATAATGCTTACTGCTTTGCAAGTTTTGTTTCGTTAATTGCCCTGAACAGTGACAGCTCGTTTTCATACGGCAAATCACAGCTTAAATGCCACACCATAATGCCGCCGAGCCCTGCGTCAACCGCAAATGCGGTCTTGTCCGAAATCATCTGCACGGAATTTATGTACTGCGGTGCCGTCATCGGATTGCCGCTGTGGTCAAAACCGTTATATCGTATCAGATTTGTGTATCTGTCAAGCTGCCCCTCGAAGCTGTTATAACCGCCCCAATATGCGAGCTTATTTGTCGGGCGGGAATAAAACGGCACGCCCAAATCGATTTTGTCCGCAGGAAAACCGCTCTTAATCGTTTTTCTTATGCCGTTCGCGGTAACAGGGAATATCGAATGATAACCGTGTGCCGTGAACATATCATAAAGCATGACTTCAACTCTGTCGACAATTTCAATTACATCGTCATCAAACTTCAGACTCCATGGAGCGATTGCAAGTGATATAATCTTATCGGGAATTGCCTTATCGAGCTTTCTTATGAAGTTGTTGTAAAGCTTCCACTCCGATTTTTTTTCGGGATACTCATAGTCCATATCAAAGCCGTCAAAGTCGTATTTTTCAATAAAAGCGGCAATATTAGCGGTAAGATTATCGACATTTTCGTCGCTCATCATCGAATTTATATCAACATGATTATCATTGTACGGCATTGCAATATCGCATATCAGATTTATATCTCTGTCGCCGACTGCCTGTTTTACAATTTCCAGCATTGCGGCGTAATTTTCTTCTGCGGTCTCGTTTCCGTCACTGCCTACAAAATAAATATTTCCTTTTGCGTCATATTTCGCCATGCCGAAAACTATAAGATCCGTTACAGCGTCAAGCCCCGAAAAGTCCGTTTCTTCGGTGACACCCGTTGCAACAAGATAGCTTGTAACACGCAGATTTTTTGCGTTTTCGTTCTTTATGTCATAAACCGCAAAATCGGTCAGTCTGAAATTGCCGGAGGATTCACTGACAAAAATTCTCAGATATCTGTATTCGACATCGCCCAAATAGCAAGTGTGACCGCCCTCAATACAATCGGACTGATACAGAAATTCATATCCCGTGTCTTTGTCGAGCGAGCCGTAAATTTCAAAAAGAGTGACATTCCGTCCGCTCTCTTTAAGCACAACGGTATTAAAGCTCTTTGTTTCACCCAAATCGACGGTAATATAATAATTTTTTTCCGCTCTGCCCTTTAGTGTAAAGGACGAGGTTTCTTTGCCGTTCTGCTTAATGTATGTGCAGTCGGCGGCAAGGTTATTATACTCTGCGTATACTTCATTCATCGCCGCTCTGCCGTTTTCGCCGCACCCCGTGAATGACAGAACAACACAGACAAGCACAAGAACAACACATAAGATTTTCTTCATTTTATCATCCTCGTATCTTAAAAATTCGTGTTTATAATCGCGTTGCAGATGCTCTCGTTCACAAAGTCCGTAAGCACCGCTCCCATAAACTTTTTTCCGCCGTTTGAGGCATATTCCGTTATAAAGGGATTAAGACTTTCGGCAACGGTAAAAGGCCTCGGAAGTCCCTTAAGAACGCCGCTTGTAAAGCAAATGCACAGCTGCGGCTTGCCGTATGATACGCTCTTGCAGTCACTCAGATATTCGCACACGGCAAGTTTCTTTTCGCTTGGGGCTTTTACGGTGTATCTGTCCTGAACAAACAGCGAAAACTCATCCTTTTCGATTATGAATGATGCATTGTCATTCCATCCTCTTGAAGCGTCCAAGCCGTCGATAATATCACTGTTAAAACGCTTTAACAGCACTATCTTTCCTCTGCATTCGTCGAGTGTAGGAATTTTACTCTCTGTATACCACATGTCTCTGTCTGCGTCTGTATTACGCTTTACATATTCGGCAATATCGGACTCGGAATCACGGCGTTCGTTTTTTATGCTCATTATAACCGTCTCGCTCGGGTGTATCTCAAGAAACGCATAGCACTGTGTTAAAACGTCTTTGAGAGCAATGCACTGCGGCAAAACTCCGTGTGCAAGCATAAGCTCGCCCTTTTCGATATATACACGCAAATCGAGAAAACGGACACCCATGTTAAGCTGATCAAAAACCGTGTAATTCTGGCATTTACCGAGATTGTAAATCGGCTCATATAAAGCGCATGAATTATGTGTGCCGGGCATGGACAGCTCGCTTAAAAGCGTTTTTCCGTCGATTTTGTTCATCCAGTCGCACTGCGAAAAACCGCCGACATGCTTTGTCTTTTTTACATCAAGCACGGCACAGGTGAATTTAAGAAGTGAATTAAATTTGTTCATTATCTTTTCTCCGAATAAATTTTTCTGCTTCCAGTTTAAATTAAAAACCTCTCTTTGTCAATCGCAAAAAGTCTCTCTTTTAAATAAATCCGTCTTTTGCGAATTTCCGCAATCCAAGTCCGTATATTTCACCATTGCCGATTGTTATGCGAAGCTTTATAATCCAAGTCCGCAGGACTTCTTTGCTTTGGTTTGACGGACCGCTGCCGCCGGTCCTCATTAGTCGCTACGTCAAAAATCATTCACCGGATGATTTTTGTCTGCGACATTATGCATTATGCATTCTAC
>CAVFPQ010000018.1:0-3850 GCA_963624415.1 Acutalibacteraceae bacterium
AATTGTGAATTGTTAATTTTTAATTGTTTTTTTACTTGCTTGCGTCAATTCTTACTCTTACTCCGTCCTGTGAAAGGAAGCGGAAGAAGAATTTCTGTCTGTCGGTGTTCTCGTTGCCGCTTACGAATGTCAGATTGAACATCCCGTTGAGTGACACGGCGGCACAGCCGAAATGAAGATACGGAGTTTTTCCGAGGCAGGCATCCGCTTCAACAACGTGCGGTGCTATTTCGGGCGGAAAGTCAATCGAGCCTATGTTTGACAGAATTGTCGTGTATGAATACTGCATCTGCTCGTAGCTCTTTTTCATGACCATGCTCTTTATGGGGTACGGAACAACCGAAGTAATAAGCCGTCTTTCGGATGCGACATTTGTGTTGACGGCGTCAAGGAGAGTCTCTTTTGTCGTCTTTTTTGCCGCCATACCTCTTATTGTATCGGCAATTTCCGTGAACTCGACATCGGTTCTGCCTTCGGGATTGAATTTTACCTCGGTCATAAATACGAAATCACGAACGGATTCCGACTCAAAGCGGCGGCGAAGATCAACGGGAATTGATATTATAATCGGCTTATCGATGGGTTCGGGAGTGCATTTTATATACATTAAAATCAGAATGCCCGCAAGATACTCCGTGATTGTCAGTGAATATTTCTTTGCGGCTGTCTTAACATCCGACACGGGAAAACGCCCGTGGATAAGCTTTACATAGTTTTCTATCTGCTCATTTTCGGCAATGAAAAGCTCCTCGGGGGCAGGCTTATCGACTTTTGCGGTTTTGTCGGCATAGTCAAAATAGCTGTCGCGGATTTCGCCGAGTGTCGGTTCGTCAGCTGTATTTTTTACATTGCCGTAGGACTCGATTTCTGTTCCCTTAAGCTCAAAATAAGTCGTGACGAGCGTCTTGAGAAAATCAACAGAACCCGACCCGTCTGTTACGCCGTGGAAGAAGTCGGTTGAAATTCTGTTTTTGTAGACATTCACACGGTAGCAGGGTGTGTTTTCGCCGTTGTGAATAATATATCTGCCCGGGCGGCAGTTCTCGATTTCTATTTCCGGAACGTTGTCGGTATGCTCAAGAAAAGTCCAGAAAACGCCGTTACGCAGAACGGTGTTCATTGTGGGGTAACGCTTTGCCGTCTTTTCGAGTGCCGCCTGAAGAATGTCAATGTCGATATCCTCGTCAAGCGTAACGGAGTTGCGGTATGTTCTTGAAAACTTTCGGCTTCTGGCGAAGCAATACATATTTGCGGCATTGTCAACCTTATACCACGGGCGGACTGCCGATACGGTACTGTTCTGTTTTTTCATCTTTTTCTTTTCCTTAATAACAGATTTTTTTCAACACGTGTCTATTATATCACACTATGTCAATATAATTATTCTCTTTTGGAAATATAACATTTTTTGTACATTATGTCGATTTAACCGTTCGTTAATTCGTCGCTTTGACATATAAATGATTGTTGATTTTAAATTATATTTTATGTATAATTATACCGAATATAAATCGGAGGCGGAAATATGAAATCCTTCAGAAAAAAACTGACAGCTGTTCTGCTGTGCGTTGTGCTGTGCTTTACGGCACTTATGCCCATTTCTTCGGCAGCATCATGCGGCGATTCGAGCAGCTCAATAACATTCCCCACAACCGAAAACGGCGGTTCCGTATTCAGCGGACTTAAAGACGTAAATTCGGCAGATGACTTCAAAGACAATACGGCAAAGGTATTCTACAATGTTCTCAATAAAGTTGTTGAGTGCCTCGCAAAAGCCATATGCGCCGTTATCCCCGCTCCCAAATCATGGGTTGCAAAAGAGGACTACGACGACTCCCTTATCTTAAAGGGCAGAGATACATATCAGACACAGGCGGCGGACACAAACGCATGGAGCCTCGGTTATGCCAAAGTATCCCTTGTTCCCGATGATTTTGAAGCCGGCAAGTATTATCTCGGCAGAGATCTTACAAACAGAATGGCGAAGGGCGTACACGATGATATGTGCATCCGCATTGCCGCTATTGATGACGGCTCGGGCGAAGGCATCACACTTATCGGCGCTATTGATGCTTTGGGTGTAACTTCCACCGATGTCAGAGAGATAAGAAAACAGCTTCTCGCTTATTACGAAAACACGGGCGTTAAAATCACGGGCATCAATATCATGTCCACGCATTCACACTCGGCTCTTGACACACAGGGCACAAGCACAGAGTTCGTATACAAGCTCTTTACGGCGGGTTATACAAATCTGTTTAACGTAACAAACGACAAAAAGCTTGCGACAGCGGAGAGCTTCAAGAAGGAATATATCGCAAAGTCCGTTGAAGCCGCAAAACAGGCTATTTCAAACATGACAACAGGCAGACTGTTCTTTACGGAAGTTGATGTTTCATACTATGTTCTCGACAAGAGAGAGCTTATTTCTTCCGAAGATATTCCCAAGGTTGCCGCTATGAAGTTTATTCCCGACGACGGCTCCGTATCCACATATCTTACGGATTTCTCATGCCATCCCACATCGTTCTCGGCAAGCAACGGTCTTGTAAGTTCCGACTACATCTATTATCTTGACAATTATATTTCCGAGAACGACAACGGTTCAAATCTTGTATTCTTCCAGGGTTCTCTGGGTCAGCTTTCAAGAACGAATGTCGGATTTGACGCAACGGGCAAAACGGAAGAAGAAATTCTCGCCGGCGACACAAAGCTTCTCGGTGAGCATTTCGGCAGACTTCTTCTTGCCGCTGACTTCGCCGAAGAGCTTCAGCCCATACTTAACGAAAAGCATGAGACCATGTGGCTGTATCCCGAAAACAGCATACTTCTTCTCGCGTGCAAGATAAATCTCGTAAACAATCAGGTTTGCTATGACGGACTTAAAAAGTGCATTCCGAGTGAAGTCGGTTATGTCGAGTTCGGTCACAGAATAGCATTTGCCATGTTCCCCGGTGAGTTCTATCCCGAAGTTTTCTGGGGTCACGAGATTATCGGCGACACAACATGGGACGGCACCGAATGGAATTACGGCAGTCTTCACAATACCGTAAAAGACGGCGTTGACGTTTATTGCGTATGCCTCGCAAATGACGCTACGGGTTATGTCGTAACAGACGACAACTTCGCATTTATGGGTCACATAATCGGCGACGAGGTTGCGGACGAGGTTCTGTCGGTCGGCAAGCATCAGGCTTCCACGCAGATTTCGGCATATCTCGATCTTATTGATTCGCTGGGAATAAAAGCGGACTGAATATGAAAATAAGCCGTGAGGTCAGATGTTTCGGCATTTGATTTCACGGCTGAATTTATAATTCTGTTTCAAAAAAATTTTTATAGGTAGTACAGGCTCTCGAGGGTGATGAATCTTCGAGGGCTTTTTTGCGGAAGGGGATATGGGGCGAGGAGCGACAGCGACGAGCGTGCCGCGAGCGAAGCGAGCGGAAGCCCGAGCCGATAGGCGAGGGCATGAAGCGAGGCGCGATAGCGACGAGCGTAAGCCCGAGGAGGGTTGAAAACCCGACGAGGGCGAAGCCGCGAGCGTGCTGCCGGAGGCAGACAGCGAGCGGCATGCCGAGCGAAGGCGAAGCCGCAGCGAGGCGAAGCCCGGAATGAGCTGAATTTGTTCAGCCGCAGCCTCTGCGGCTTAACAAATGAAAGCGAATGGAGGGCGACCGCCCGGAGGTGGTGCCTGTCGTCCGGTATAAAAGCCGATATATTATAAAAAAAGACTAATCGACGGACGACAGGTGCCCCGACGGGCGGTCGATCTGCGCCGGTACGGCAAAGCCCGGCAATACCGAAAAAACCTATCTCTTGCGAAGCTGAAAATTCAAGATACGCAGTG
>CAVFPQ010000018.1:4675-23671 GCA_963624415.1 Acutalibacteraceae bacterium
CTCCTGCCTATCGGCAGTTCGCCTCTCCTCGGGCCTCCGCTCGCTGACGCTCGCGATACGCTCGTCGCTACCGCTCCTCGCTTCAAGCCCTCGCCTGTCGGCTCGGGCCTCCGCTCGCTGACGCTCGCGGCACGCTCGTCGCTGCCGCTCCTCGCTTCAAGCCCTCGCCTGTCGGCTCGGGCTTCCGCTCGCTGATCACTATAAAAAAGAAAAAGCACGGCTTTATTTTCGCCATGCTGTCTCTTTACCTCGTTTTTACGATATATATTAAATCCACAAAATATAAATCCGACACCGGAAGGAATAATCCTCTCCTCTTTAAGAAAAGCCTTCGATGTCGACCTCTTATGGTTTTATTTTATCACCGATATAAATAAAAACAATAGCCCAAAAGGACCATTTTTCACTTCCCGAGCGAAATTTTTTATTTTATTAATCAATATTATTAATCATTTTTCTTATAAACTTTAATATTCAAAATCGATTATCCCTGTTGACTTGAAAATAACCGCTTTGTATAATATAAGTCAAATCTCGGCTCTTCTCGGGTTTTACGCAAAACAGAGCTGATATTCTGCGAAGCTACACAATCCAAGACACTCGGTCCACTGACCACTGACCCCCGGCCACTGACCACTCATTGCTCATTGCTAACTGCTAATTGCTAATTGTTTAGCGAAACTATACAATCCAAGACACTCAGTCCACTGACCACTGGCCCCCGGTCCCTGACCACTAAATATATTACAGAAGGCGATACTATGGAAATCAAAATTACAAAAAATCCCAACCCTCAGCCGCCGCTTGACGAAAACAATCTCGGCTTCGGCGTAAAATTTACCGACCATATGTTTATTATGGACTGGACCGCAGGAATCGGCTGGCACGATGCGAGAATTGTTCCGTTCGGCGATATTGCCCTTAATCCGGCGGCAACCGTGTTCCATTACGGACTTGAGATATTTGAGGGTATGAAGGCATACCGCACGCCCGACGGCTCGGTACAGCTGTTCAGACCGTGGGAGAATATTAAGAGAATGAACAACTCCGCACTGCGTCTTACTCTGCCCACAATTGACGAAGATGACGCTTTGCAGGCACTTACGGAATTTGTAAAAACAGATGAGCGTTTTGTCCCGTCCGCAGAAGGCACGTCGCTTTATATCCGTCCGTTTATGTTCGGATGCGAGGCAAACTTGGGTCTGCACAAGGTAAAGGACGTTAAGTTTATGATAATCGCCTCGCCCTCAGGCAGCTATTATGATGAGGGTATTGACCCTGTTTCAATTATGATTGAGACTGAGGATGTCCGTGCGGTCAGAGGCGGCACAGGCTACACAAAGTGCGGCGGCAACTATGCGGCGGCAAACAGAGCCGGAGAAAAAGCCGAAGAAAAGGGCTATACTCAGGTTTTGTGGCTTGACGGCGTAGAGAGAAAGTATATCGAAGAAGTCGGCTCAATGAACGTTATGTTCAAGATTGACGGCAAAATTCTTACTCCCGATTTAATCGGCACGGTTCTGCCCGGTGTTACACGCAAATCGATTATTGAAATGCTCAAAAAAGAGGGGTACGAGGTAATCGAACGCCGCATTTCAGTTGAGGAAGTCATTAAAGCGCTTGAAGAGGGCAGACTCGAAGAAGCATGGGGCTGCGGTACAGCCGCCGTTGTGTCGCCTGTCGGCAAGCTTGTTTATAATGAAAAAGAATATGTTATAAATAATTACAAAACAGGTCCTCTTACTTCGCATATTTACGATGAACTCACCGGCATTCAGTGGGGCACGAGAGAAGACACATTCGGCTGGACACTTAAAATCTGACGGTGTTTATCGGGTGCGGAGCGTGAAGTTGTTCCGCAAAAAAACAAAGCACAAAATAAAAAATTCCGTTCGTACTGAAATGAAGTGCGAGCGGTTCTTTTTATGTCAAAAAATTAAATGTTACGCGTCAGGCGGTATCGAAATGGGAGTCGGGACAGTCCGAACCTGATATGTCAACCTTTATCGGACTATGTGAGTTGTTTGAAATTACCCCTTCCGACTTTTTTGATGAAAAAAGAAGTAAAAAGACAAATGACAGAAAAAGCTCCCGAAGATTACGCCCTCGAGAGCTTTATTATTCTTCTTGTGTTTTTGTAAAAAGAGGTAATGGCAAAAAGAATTGACAGATAAAACACAAAGCTTACATTTAAGGTATACAGCCGCTTTACATGCCATTGCTAATTGCTGATTGCCGATTGCCGAGTAACAATCATTCTTCCTCTTTCTTTGCGGGAATTTCAATCTTACCGTAAAGGCTGCCGGCTGTGTCCTTGCGGGGCTCACGTGTTACAGAAGGCTGATACGCTTCTCTCTTCTGATAGCCGTCTCTGCCGCCTCTGTTCTTGTTATAGCCGCCCTTGTTGTAGCCGCCCTTATTATAGCCGCCTCTGCCGCCCTTATTATAGCCGCCTCTGCCGCGGTTGTTGTATCCGCCGCGTGAAGGATGTGTGGGCTGTACGCCTTCCTCAAGAGAGATAACAACTCTTCTGCCGCCGTCGGAACCGACTGAGTGCGATGTAACGCCTTCGATTTCCTGAATTGCGGTGTGGATTATTCTTCTCTCATAGGGGTTCATAGGCTCAAGAACCGCATTTCTGCCGTACTTGAGAACCTGACGGGCATGCTTTGCCGCAAGTGCTCTTAAATTATCGTTTCTCTTCTCACGATAGTTGCCGACATTTACGCATACCTTGGTGTGCTTGTCGTCGTCAATGCCTCTGTTGAGAGAAAGACGGAGAATATACTGAATTGAATCGAGAGTATCGCCGCGTCTGCCGATAAGAGCGCCGTCATTATCGCCGCAGGATACATTATAGATGATTTCGCCTGTCTCGGCTACCTTTTCACCGCTCAGCTCAAACTCGTCAATGCTCATACCCTTTATGATGGTCTTGAGAAGGTTTGCGAGCTTGTCATCATCGGTAATTTCAAAGGGAACACGTGTTTCGATAACGGGTGCGGGCTTCTCCTCAACCTTTTCGGGAGCTGCCTCAACCGGCTTTTCTTCCTTCTTGGGTTCCGCCTTGGGAGCTGCGGGCTTTTTGGGAGCGGGTGCGGGCTTTGCTGCGGGCTTTGCGGGCTCTGCCTTCTTGGGAGCGGCCTTTACGGGCTCCGCCTTCGGCTCGACCTTCGGCTCTGCCTTAACGGGTGCATCGGGGATTTCATACCACACTTTTACTCGTGCGGGTATCTTTGAAAAGAGCTTCTTTTTGGGATACTCTAAAACTTCGTGATTAAGTTCGGCTGTCTCGGGAGCGTTCAGAAGAGCTTTGGCCTGATCATAGGCTTCCTCAACTGTTGCGCCTGTGCCGATTTTTTCTATTATCATTGCAAAAAATTCCTTTCTTTTAGCCATGTGCCGATAAGGAAGTATTATCAATCCGATGTATAATAAAACGATTACTTAAAATAAACGCATCCTATACACTTTTGTTGAATTTTTGTTTTGAAATGTAAAGCAGTTTCGTAGCCGGGAATAATTTTTCATACCGAAGCCCGAAAATGCGGCAATGCTTTCGGACAAAGATATGGGAGATTTTTCGGCGAGAAACCAATACTTCGTTGCCGGTGCGTGACTTTGGCTCCGCTTTTATCAGTTCTTCTTGCTTTGCGTATACGCCACACGCTTTTTGATGCTCTCTTCGCGTGAACGGCGCTGTACGGTTTCGTCAATCATCTGTCCGGCGATAACATTCTGCGGTTTAACGGCAACATTAAGAGCGATTGTCTGAACAAATGCCAGAATGTTGGATATAATCCAATAGAAGCCGACACCTGCGGGGAGTGAATATGCAAAATACGCACTCATAAGAGGAGAGAAAAGCATCATACAGCCCATTGAAGGGTTATTTGCCATCTCGGGGTTTGTCTTACGCTGCTTTAAGTAGCTGTATACTGACGTAAGCATAGCGGACAGACCGGCAAAAACGGGAATAAGAATGAGTGCCACTGCGTCGTCTCTGCCCTTGAAGTTCTTGGGCAGCTCTGTCAGGTTTATGCCGAAGATTGAGAAATGGTCAACGAAATTCTGAATTTTCGCTATTGTTTCCTGCGACACGATTGAAGTGTCAAGGTTCGGAATAATATCGGAAAAGCGGTTAAGAATGTTAAGTTCCATTCTGTAAGTGTCTTTTGCGGCATTTGCGGCAAGATCGGGCAGAGCGAGATAAACTCTCTGAAGCTCCTCTATAACCGCGTTACCTACGTGGAGCACCTTTGACATCGGTGCGTAGATTGCGCCGTAAAGACCCATCATAACGATAAGCTGAAGAAGAAGGGGCGCACAGCCTGCGTTTGCGGCGTTAAAGCCCTCTCTTTTATACAGCTCCTGTGTTTCCTCGGAGATTTTCATCTGAGCTTCTCTTCCGCTGCCGGCGTATTTGGCTCTTATCTTGTTAACCTTCGCCTGAAGACGCATCTGCTTTGCGGCGTTTTTCTGCTGCTTTACGGATAAGGGCAGAAGCAAAAGCTTAAGCACGAGAGTTATAAGCACAAGTGAAAAAAGATAGTTTCCGCTTATGCTGTACAGTGCTCCAAGTGCCCAGCCGAACGGGACTGCCAATATATCTCTGAATCCTGTCATCTGGAACCTCCGGGTGTGTCATGGTGATTTTTTCTTGTCTTGATGTAGTCTATCCATTTTAAGTCGGGCACGGGGTCAACGCCGCCGGGCCACAGCGGATTGCATCGAAGCAGCCTCATCGCTCCCAAAACGGAGCCGATAATGAAACCGTACCGTTCGACGGCTTCGTATGTATACTGTGAGCAGGTAGGATAGTATCTGCAGCGCGCAGGAAAAAGAGGGGATATGCGCCGCATGTAAAATTCTATGGCTTTAAGTGCCGCCTTACGCATTGATTACACCTGCCGAAATCAGCTGCTTTCGCATTACCGATAATATATCGGTGCTTTTTTTGAAGACCGTTCTTGTGCGAGCCACAAAAACGATGTCATACCCGCCTTTTGTATCGGGCAGCATCTCTGCCGCCGCCCTGATAATTCTGCGGGCACGGTTGCGCTGAACTGCGTTTCCTATCTTTTTTCCCGTGGTTATTCCGATACGACAAATTCCCGCGCGGTTTCTGACTACGTAAGTTACCAACGCAGGATTTGTGTACACTTTTCCTCTGCCGTAGCAACGGCGGAAATCACAGTTGTTGTTAAGAGTTTCGAAACGGTTCATCTTGTTGCCGGTTTTCGGTGATTAGTAAGTGAGCTGCTTTCTGCCCTTTGCTCTGCGGCGGGCGAGAACCTTGCGGCCGTTGCGATCCGCCATTCTCTTGCGGAAGCCGTGCTCCATCTTGCGCTGACGCTTTTTGGGCTGGTAAGTTCTTTTCATCGTTACCCCTCCATTTCTGATTTTCATTGTGGCGGCATTGAACAGAGAAATGTGCCGCTTCTCGAAAAAAGGCGTACTTGCCCCTATTTCTACAATTTCACATTATATAACATTCACGGCGGCTGTGTCAACTGTTTTTTCATTTATGTTTATGTATATCTTGCACCTGCATCTTGACTTTTCGGTATGGACATTGTAAAATGACCATAGTATGGACATTTTTTGTGGCCATAGAATGGACATTCATTTTTGTCCGCAGTATGACCGTTACGGAGGAATGCATATGAATATCGGAAAGGAAACCGAATTTATAGAATTCAAAAAATCAACATCGGAAACAAAAGAGGGAATTATTTCCATCGCATCTATTCTGAATAAGCACAAAAAAGGCAGCTTATATTTCGGGGTAAAGGATAACGGCGATGTAATCGGTCAGGAAATCGGCAAAGACACCGAGAGAAAGCTTTCCCGTGATATAAGCGACAATATCAGGCCTGCCGTATGGTATGAAATAACCACAAGACACTCCGACGACGGAAAAGTATTTATCGAAGTTTCATTCAGCGGTTCGGGCACGCCGTATTCCGCATACGGAAAATATTACGAGCGTTTTGCCGACGAGGATAAACAGATGTCAGATACGGAGCTTGAAAGGCTGTTCGGGGAACGGCAGAAGGATTATTCCGAATGGGAGAAAAGTCCGTCCGAGGAATCTGTCGATGATACAGATAAAGAGCTTCTGAAAAAGGTTATTTCAGACGGCTGTGAGAGCGGAAGAATCAGATATCAATATACCGATGCCGTGTCAATACTGAAAAAGCTCGGACTTTATGACTCCGAAAATAATGTTCTGACAAATGCCGGAAGAGTACTGTTTTCAAAAAAACATCCGGTACTGCTCAAGACCGCTGTTTACGCCACAACCACAAAAGACACATTCGTAAAGCTTAATCATTTTGAAGGCAATATTTTTGAATGTATTGATGAAGGTATTTCTTTTGTTCTGTCATCCGTCGACTGGAAAGTAGTTATTGACGGCAGTGCCAAACGAACGGAAGTTCCCGAAATTCCGCAAAAGGCAATAAGAGAAATGATTGTAAATGCTTTTGCCCACGGCTGTTATTTTTCAAACACAAGCTTTGCGATAGAAGTTTTCAGTGACAGAGTGACAATTTACAGCCCCGGATTATTTCCTCTCGGATTTATCCCCGAGGACTTTGCGGAAAATTCGGCAGAGCCGATTATGCTCAATCCGAAAATCGTTAATGTTCTTTTCAAATGCTCCGTTATCGAATCCTTCGGAACAGGCTTTGAAAGAACGTTTTCCGCTTGCAAAGCCGCCGGCGTAAAATACGAATACGAAAACACAAAAACAGGCTTTCGATTTATATTTTACCGCAAAAACACACAGAAGGACGAACGAAAAATGACCGCAAGCGAAAAAGCCGTTTACGGTGCGCTTAATGAATGCGACTGTCTGACAATACCCGAGCTTTCGTTAAAAATCGGAAAATCTCCGAAAACCGTTTATCGTGCGATTAAAGCATTGAAGGAAGGCGGATATATCGTTCGGGAGGGCGGAAAGGATTCGGGATATTGGAAAATCGACAGACAGTTGAAATAATTCAAAAGAAATTTGCCGGTCGACACAACGATATTTAACATTTTTTAAACTTTAGTATGTTGTAAATATAAGATAATTGTTGTACAATGAGACCATATAAAAAAAGGAGTGTTTTTTATGAGCGAAGCTACCGAAAAGCGACTGTCAACGCTTATAAATGTCGCGTATTTTCTTATGATTCTGGCGGCGTTCTATCTTGTGTTCAAAACATTCTCGGGCATTCTTATGCCGTTTATTTTCGCGTTTGTTTTTGCGACACTGCTTCACCGCCCGATTACATACCTCAACAGAAAAATCAAGATACCCCGTTCACCGTTGAGCGCGATTTTTGTTCTGCTTATCCTGGCTCTTTTAGTCGCGGTGATAATGTTCGCCGGAATGGAAATTGTCGATCAGGTAAAGGGTTTCTTTGACTACTTAAAAGACAAGTTCGGGGATTTCTCCGAGATTGCCGATACCGTCAAAAACTATGCTCTCAACGCCGTAAGCATTTTGCCGCACACACTGTCAAGGGCGGCAAGCGAGAGCATAACATCGTTCTTTGACAAGCTTTCTTCGAGCAACTATTCCGAGCTTCCCATTGACACAACGGGCATTGACTGGTCATCGCTTCTGTCAAAGGGCGGCAGTCTGATTAAGAACACTGTGGGGCAGGTTCCGTCCGCTCTTATCGGCGTGCTTATTACCATAATCGCAACGGTTTTCATGTGTGCCGATTACGAAAAAATCCGTGACTTTATTCTGCGTCAGGTCAAACCCAAAACGCAGACAAAGCTTCTTGACGCAAAAACGATAGTTCTGTCGACATTCAAGAAAATGTTCAAGGCGTATCTGCTTATCATACTTATAACGGCGACGGAGCTTTCAATCGGTCTGTATATTCTTAAGGCACTGGGAGTTTTCGATTCGTCCTACATTATAATGATAGCGTTAATTATAGCGATTATCGATATTATACCCGTTCTCGGAACAGGTACAGTGCTTATTCCGTGGGCGATATACAGCTTTATAAGCGGCAGTGTGTCAATGGGCATCGGACTTCTCGTCATCTATGCTCTTATTACGGTTATCCGTCAGATTATCGAGCCTAAGCTTGTCGCGGGACAGGTAGGACTTTCCCCTATTGTTACGATTATCGCAATGTATATAGGCACAAAGACACTGGGCATTCTGGGCTTCTTTATACTGCCGTTTACGGTTATAGCCATAAAACAGCTTAATGACGAAGGAATTATTCATATTTTCAAAAAAGCGGAAAGCGAAACAACCGGCAATGAGCAATGAGCAATTAGTGGTCAGTGGTCAGTGATCAGTGATCAGTAAAGGCTTCGCAAGAGGCGGAGCTTATAAAATCAAGTCCGCAGGACTTCCGAAATTGTGCATTCTGCATTTTGCATTGTGCATCACCTCCGACATTGCTAATTGCTAACTGCTAATTGCTGATTATTCAGCGGAGCTTATAAAATCAAGTCCGCAGGACTTCCGAAATTGTGCATTCTGCATTTTGCATTCTGCATTATTCAGACATTGTTAATTGTCAGTTGGCAATACCTGCTTCTTTCTGACTTATTTGTGGTTCTTAAGTTTATTTTGTAAATTTGCATAAAACTATTGCAATAAACAGACAATTATTGTATAATACCGTTTATTATATTTCAGCAGAAAAGAGGAGTTTGCTTTGGTAGAGAGTGTATCTGCCTTCTTTACGGAGTATCCGCAGCTGGTCTATGTGCTGCGTCTTATTCTTGCCGGTGTCTGCGGCGGTGTTATAGGTGTTGAGCGTACATTGCGTCAGAAGGACGCCGGTTTCCGTACGCATATTATAGTCGCCGTCGGTGCGGCACTTCTTATAATTGTGTCAAAATACGGCTTTTTCGATATGATGAAAACAGCCGGCGTAAAGCTTGACCCGTCCCGTGTGGCATCCACGATTATTACGGGATTTTCATTCCTCGGCGCGGGTATGATTTTCGTTAAAGGCGTAAATATAAAGGGACTTACAACTGCGGCGGGCATTCTCGTCACGGCGGCAATAGGTATGTCCATCGGTGCCGGTATGTATGTTGTCGGTCTGTCGTCTGTCGCTCTGCTTCTTCTGGTTCAGATAGTGTTCCATAAGTTCCTCATCGGCTTCGACAAGGTGCTTGCCAACGACAATATCAACCCCTGCTTTATTCAGATTGACAATGTCGCCGACGGCGTAAACGATATGAAAAAATATCTTGAGGATAACGGCGTTCATATTTCCGATTCAAGTGTGGAAGTATCCGGTGATAACTCCCTTCTGACAATCCGTCTTAATGTCGTTCTTCAGAAAAATGTCGATCTTGACAAGACGCTCAATGACCTCAGAAGCATAAATCCTGCCGTCAGACAGGCAATCGCCCTATAAAAATTTGTAATAAAGTTTTCAAAAGTATAATTTTCTTTTTGAATAAAATGGTCCATATGGGCCATTTTTTTTGTGCAAAAATGTTGTATAATCAATATCGTATAAGAATGTACTTCTTACTATGAAAGGATGGATTTATATGGCATTATTCGAAAAAAAATTCTGTGACCTCTGCGGTGAAAAGGTAAATCTTCTTACAAGACAGAAGCTGTCGGACGGTTTTCTGTGTTCCGACTGCAAAAAGAAGCTTTCAAGCTTTTCTTCCGACTGGGATGACAGAACAATCGAGGATGTAAAGGCTCACCTTGCCGCACGTGAACAGAATAAACAGAAATTCGCTTCAGTTTCGGCTACCCGCACGGTAGGTCCCAACGGCGAAATCTGCGTAGACGACAGAAACGGCAAGTTCTATTTTGCCTATGGCAAGGATTATAAAGAGAACAATCCCGAGGTATTCGATTTTAATCAGCTTCTTGACTTCTGGTTTGTCGAGGAGTACCGCACACTGACCGATTCCGACAATGACGGCGTTGCCGATAAGTACGAAAACAATAATACTGCGGGCAATACGAACAATTTCGGCCGCCCCGGCATGATGAACGGCGGCATGATGAACCCCGGCATGATGAACCCCGGCATGATGAACCCCGGCATGATGGGCGGCATGATGAACGGCGGTATGATGGGCGGTATGATGAACGGTATGGTTCAGATTCCGCAGAACCTTCAGCAGTATTTCCGCCGCACACAGTCGACAAGTATGAACGACAACTCCCCCAGAGAGCTCAGCTCCATAGAGCTTCATATCAAAGTAAATCATGCGTATATCAAGCGTGATATTATATTTGATGTCGCTTCAAACTGCTCCGACCCCTCCGATCTTAACAGAGCGTTTAATATGTGCTATGAAATCGTTCAGGCGCTGACGGCAATAAAGGGCGGCAATACCGTTAACAACAATAACGGCTATCAGCAGCAGAACAACGGCTATCAGCAGATGAATAACGGCTACGCTCAGCAGAACAACGGTTATCAGCAGATGAACAACGGTTATGCTCAGCAGAACAACGGCTATCAGCAGATGAACAACAACGGCTATCAGCAGGCGAACAACATGAACGCCAATATGGGCGGCATTCGTCCGTTCTGCCCCAACTGCGGCGCACAGAACACAACAGGCTCGGTATTCTGCCCCAACTGCGGCACAAATCTTAAACAGTAAAAATAAAGGGGCTGTCATTCAAATAAGCGAACGGCAGCCTCTCTTTTTTTTGTCAGCGTATTTTTTGAGGATTAATATATTATCAAAATTTCAAGCAGAAAAAAGGAGAAGAAACATGAACATTAAAAGAACACTCGCAATTGTCCTTTCCGTGCTTACGATTTTTTCACTTTTTCCCACTGCGGCTTTTGCGTATGAGCAGAAGGCTCCGTATATTCTCTACGGCGGGTCCGACACGGATTCCTCGGCGGAAGAAAATCACAACGATATAATAGGAACATATGTCGATCTCGAAAACTATGACGGCGGATGCATAGAGATAGATCTGGCGCATCAGTATGACGACAAGACCGACGCCGACAACGAGCGTTTTGTTACCTTCAGACTTCTCGGCGATAATGTCATTCATGTAGACAAACCGTCAATGTTTAATTATGATGATTATCTTTGCGGCATTATCTGCACAAACGGTATGAATAACGGCGTGCGTCAGGAGGGCAATATAAAGCTCGAAGGCTATAATGGCGCAACGCTTACCATTGTAAACGAAATAGGGAACACCGAGTCCGCAAAAAAAGATATTTTAGCGCTTCTCGGTATGTACGCGAATAACATAACAATCGAAAATCTTGATGTTAAAGTCGTTTTCAAGACAAACGAAGAAAACGCCGATTTTGTTTTGCTGACAACCGGCATACTCGCTAAGGGTACGGTTTATACTTTGGGCACGACATCGATAGACATAGATCTTGACATTATGTGCAAGTCTACGACCGCAATCGGCATTTACTCAGGTGTCAAAGAAGACAACGGCAGAAAATACGGCACTCTTGTACAGAGCACAGGCGACATTAACGTAAATGTCCGCAGTTCGGGTGTCGCCAACTGTCTCAGCTATCCGCTTAATGTGAAAATCGACCGCAAAGCAGGTCAGTATATCCCCGATATATATCTTTCGACCAACCCCGGCAATTTACTGCATCTTTTAAGCAATGATACAAAGGATAAAGAACCCGCGATTTTCCCGGACGGCTCCGTCAGCGAATACGGTTTCGCAAATGGTGATGCTTACTGCGCAATCGACAAAGACCGTCACACGGAAAAAAAGACGGTTAACGCCGATGACGTAACCAAAGCATTCCCGAAAATCGTAAACGGCGAAGAAGTCGTAACCCGTTTTGAGGGAGAGACCTTTACCGGTTTTATAACATGGTATCGGGACTCGCAGAAAACCGGCACCTTAAAAACATATGACGAAATCAAGGACGGTTCTTACTGCTATGTAAGTCTTGTTCCGAAGCACGGCTATACTTTTAACGGCATCAAAGCGAACGCTTACACCGTGCCCGGCGCCACTGTTAAAAATTCCGCAGATTCCGGATATTTTACGGCAACATTCAATAAAAAGAACGTCGTGAATGATAATCTGTCCGTAATCATAGAGTGCAACGGTGTCAAGCAGAAGGATATCGGCATTGCCGAGGCAGAACTCACAGACGGTCAGAAGGCAACCGCGACGGCGACTCTCGGCGGAAAGTTTTCGGCTGAGCCTCAGGTAAAATGGTATCTTGAAACCTGCTATCGAAAAAAGACCAAGCAAGGATATGTAATTGCTACCGAATCAAAAGAAGAAGTCGGCACGGGCAAAACCGTTTCACTTAAAGGTGAATATAAAAGCGGAAAATTCTATTTTCTTTCGGCCCAAGTCACTCCGTTTATGGGCACAGCTTTTTCGAGCAAGAAAATCCGCATAAATGTTACAACCGCAACCCCGACTATTACAAAACAGCCCGAGAGTGTATACGCCGGTCGAAACAGTCAGATGCATTTTGAGGTTGAGGCAATCGGCGGCGAGCTTAGTTATCAGTGGAAGTGGGAAGACGAACAGGGCTACACCGGAGATTTTAAAGAAAGTGAATATGTTTCCGGGGCGAAAACAAGCAGTCTTACATATACACCGTCCAGTGTAAACAACACATGCAGAGTCTGGTGTGAGGTGTCAAACGCACACGGCAAGGCAAATACAAACAGAGTTGACTGTGTTGTATATCAGCAATGCACTATAATAAAGGATCTTCCGAAAACAATTTATGTTGAGCCCGGTGACGATGTGACGCTTGAAGTTGAGGCTGTCGCTCCGGATAATAATAAAGACCTCCGGTATGAGTGGGCTTTTGAAAATTATAACTCACATAAGGGCGGCGGCATTTCGCTCTTCAGAAACGGTCAGCTCGGCACGGTTATCACGGACGGCGGCAAGCTTACAATAAAGAACGTAACATGGGATGAAATAAATCAGTTTGAATTTTTCTGCTATGTCGGAGTTGCGCCTCAGGCACCGATTAAAAGCACTCGTGTAAGATTTAAAAAGCCGGAAAACTATGTTTCCGAAATAGAAATTACCGGTGTCACCGCTCCTGCCGACGGCAAAAACGCAAGCTTTAACTGTACTGTTCCCACGGGCAAGGGCTATTCGATAAAGGGCTCAGCCGTGTGGACTGACGCTTCGGGTGAGGCTCTTACCAAAGACAGCACATTTGCCGCAACTGAAAAATATACATTCAGTGTAACACTGAAAACCGACGATAACACGGCGTTCAAAAAAGACTGCACCGCAACCGTTAACGGTCGGAAAGCAAATGTTGTCAAAATCAAAGGGAGCTCAAATGAAGTTACGGTCAGTTGTACGTTCACGGCGATCCAAAAACCGAAATTTGTATATGCGCTCGGTGACAAAACTGTCAGCGAAGGCGAAAATGTAACATTTGCCGTTAAGGTCAAAAACTTTTCCGGAGTGAAATATCAGTGGTTCAAAAACGGCACAATAGTAAACGGCGCTACCGACAATGAGTATACCTTTAAGGCCACTGCCGCCGATAACGGTGCGGTTGTATTCTGTGTCGCTTCAAACGAGGCGGGAGAAACATTCTCCGAACAGGCCACACTTACCGTAAGGAAAAAGCTGTTGCTCGGCAATATTTCAAATCACGGCACAGGCGACAGTGTCAGCGTTTCGGATGCAAGACTTGTCTTAAGAGCCGCAGTCAAGCTTGATACACTGACGGGCATTGATCTTATTCTTGCCGATATAGACGGCGGCGGTGTCAGTGTTTCGGACGCAAGATTTGTACTCAGAATGGCAGTCAAACTTGATTCCATGCAGTATACAGATAAATATTGATTTTTAAGAAATATTAATGTAAAATGAAGCTTGGGGTGATACGGTTAATGTGCCGCTTCACCCCGAGCGAAAAAAATATAAACCGTACAATATCCATATAATTTGTGCGGATAAACAAAAAAAGGAGAAAAAACTATGGGACTTCTTAAAGCAGGCGTAGGCTCATTAAGCGGAGTACTTGCCGATTCATGGCGTGAATATTTCTATTGCGAGGCTATCGATAAGGATATTCTGGCTGTCAAAGGTTCAAAGAGAACAAGCGGCCGTTCATCCAATACAAAAGGCTCCGATAATGTTATTTCAAACGGTTCGATTGTTGCCGTTGCCGACGGTCAGTGCATGATGATTGTCGAGCAGGGCAAGGTTGTCGAGTTTTGCAACGAGCCGGGCGAATTTGTATACGACTCTTCCACCGAGCCTACAATTATGTACGGCGGTTTCAACGGCGAGAACATTAAAAACTGCTTCAAAACTCTCGGCAAGCGTTTTACCTTCGGCGGTGAGCCCGCAAAGGATCAGCGTGTCTATTATTTCAACACAAAAGAAATTATGGGCAACAAGTACGGCACTCAGAACCCCATTCCGTTCAGAGTAGTCGATACAAATATCGGTCTTGATATGGATATAGGCATTCGCTGCAACGGTGAATATTCATACAAGATTGTAAACCCCATGCTTTTCTATTCAAACGTATGCGGCAATATCGCAGACAGCTATTCACGTTCCGAAATAGATTCACAGCTCAAGGTTGAGCTTCTCAGCGCTCTTCAGCCGGCTTTCGGCAAGATAAGCGAGCTGGGTGTCCGTTATTCGGCACTCATGAACCACACAAACGAAATTCAGGACTCTCTTAACGACGTCCTTTCGGCAAAGTGGGCGGAGCTCAGAGGTATTCAGGTCGCTTCCTTCGCTATCGGTTCAATGACGGCGGATGAAGAGGACGAGGCCACACTCAAGGAGCTTCAGCGTGCGGGTGCTCTTCGTGATC
Source organism: Acutalibacteraceae bacterium (assembly GCA_963624415.1). GTDB lineage: Bacteria > Bacillota > Clostridia > Oscillospirales > Acutalibacteraceae > RUG806. Next base: position 19,465 of record CAVFPQ010000018.1, read on the forward strand.
CCAGACTCGGCGCAGGCCTGATGACAGGTGCTACTGCGACTGCGATGAAGGATGCCGCAAACAACTCAAACGGCGCTATGATGGGCTTTATGGGTATGGGCCTTGCTCAGAATCTCGGCGGCAATCAGGTGTCCAATCTCTATGCACAGGGTCAGCAGCAGTACGGCGCATATCAGCCTCAGTACGGCGCAGGTCAGGGCTATAACGCTCCGACAGGCTACGGCGCACAGCCGACACCTCAGAATGCTCCTACAACAGGCGGCTGGACTTGCGAATGCGGTGCGACCAACACAGGCAAATTCTGCGCAAACTGCGGCAAACCTCAGCCCGCACCCGCACCCGCACCCGCACCCACATCGGGCGGCTGGACTTGCGAATGCGGCGCTGTAAATACAGGCAAATTCTGCCCCAACTGCGGCAAACCTCAGCCGGCGGCAAACAAGACATACAGATGCAACAAGTGCGGCTGGACACCTGCAGATCCCGCAAATCCGCCCAAGTTCTGCCCCAACTGCGGAGATGTCTTTGATGTCAATGACGCGAATTGACGGTGCCGGCTTGACACAGGACACGATGATTAATTAACAATTAACAATGTCGCAGACAAAAATCATCCGGTGAATGATTTTTGGCGTAGCGATTGATGAGGATCGGCGGCAGCGGTCCGTCAAACCAAAGATAAGAAGTCCTGCGGGCTTGATTTTATAGGCTTCGCTGACATAAAAGTAGGTTAAAAAATAACAGCTTACGGTTTGCGTAGCTTATAATCCAAGACTCGCAGTGTCTTCCTTCATTATGCATTATGCATTATGCATTCTGAATGTTGTTAGTTTATTGCCCGATGTTTATCAAAAAAAGGATGAGGCAAAAAAATGGCAAGTTTACTTGAATATAAATGCCCGAATTGCGGTGGGCATATAGTTTTTGATACCGCAACACAGAAATTTAAGTGCGAATTCTGCGATTCCGTGTTTACCGAGGAGCAGTTAGCTTCTCAGCAGAATGCGGCGGAGCAGAAAGCGCAGAATGAAGCATCCCCCGATGTTCCGGCGGAGGAGGCGGCACAGTACGGCTGGACACCCGAAAACGGTGAAGAAACTCTCGGCGAAATGAGCGTTTATTCGTGTCAGTCGTGCGGCGCTAAGGTCACAACGGATGTCAATACCGTCGCGAGCAAATGTCCGTATTGCGATTCTCCGATTATCATGACAGGCAAGGTGACGGGGCTTCTTAAACCGGCGTGCATAATTCCCTTTAAGCTTGACAAAAAGCAGGCAGGCGAATCGCTTAAAAAGTTCTGCAAGGGCAAGTGGTTTTTGCCGTCAAAATTCGTTTCCGAAAACAAAATACAGGATATGAAGGGTGTTTATGTCCCGTTCTGGCTCTTTGACACCGATGTTTCGGCAAATATCGTATACGAAGCCACACGTGTCCGCACATGGAGCGATTCCGATTATGATTACACGGAAACCAGCTTTTTCAACGTTTTCCGCAACGGCGATATAGGCTTTGCGGATATTCCGGTTGACGCATCCGAAAAAATGCCCGATGATTATATGGACGGTATCGAGCCGTTTGATTATAAGGATATGTCAGGCTTCAACCCCGCTTTCCTTGCGGGCTTTATGGCTGATAAATATGATGTGTCGGCAGAACAGTCATTCCCCAGAGCGGAGACACGTATTAAAAATTCAACTCAGTCAAGATTTGCGTCAACGGTCAACGGCTTCAGCAGTGTGGTACCCAAAAGCACGAATATCACGCCGAAAAACAGCAAGTACAGATACGCAATGCTCCCCGTTTGGATGATGAACACCAAGTTTGCGGGCAAAAACTATCTGTTTGCGATTAACGGACAGACAGGGCGTGTTGCCGGCTCTCTGCCCATAGACAAGAAAAAGCTGTTCGGTATGTTCGGCGGAATTGTCGCCGCCATTATGGCTGTCGCACAGTTCTTCATTCTGCAATAGAGGAGGTAAGCATATGAAAAAGATTTTTGCCGTTATTTTATCACTTGTTATGGCAGTGTCGCTTTTTGTGCCTGCCTTCGCCGAAACAGAAGCTGCCGAAGTGACCGATGAAAACGAGATTTTGCTCGGAACAGAAGATGAAGAATACACATATGACGATTGGGCATATGAATACGAGAGTGACCCTGTCGGAGTCGAAAACGGCAGTGTCATAGAGTTCAACAAAGAAAACTATGTTGTCGATAAAGCCGATATTTTTACGGATGAAGAGGAAGCACAGCTGTTTACGGCGATTACGGAAATTCGCGATACATATTCCTTTGATCTTGTTTATCTGACTGTATCGGATATGGGCAGTTACGGCAGTGACGGCGCACAGGCATATGCCGAGGATTTTTACGACTTCGGCGGCTACGGCTACGGCACAAACCGTGACGGACTTATAATGTTTCTCTATATTTCCGGTGTCGAAGGCTCAAATAAAGTCTGGATTTCCGGCAGAGGTCTCGGAGAAACGGTTTTCAATTCGGACTATGTTCTTGATTTTGATTACGGCCCTGTTTTCGAAGAGGTCACGCCTATTCTTAAAGAAGGCAACTACGGTGAAGCGGCTATAACCGTTTCGGGGTTTGTATCACAGTATTTAAGCGACTACACTAACGACGGCTACATTCACGGCACGCTGTTTGATGATGACGAGTATATTCCCGGAGCTTCTCATTATTCATGGACATACTATGCGAGAAAAGAGGGCATTGCTCTTGTGTTTGCCGTTATAGTGGCGTTTATAATTGTTACAATCGGCAAGAGAAAGATGAAGACCAACCGCATAAAGAAGGAAGCGGCGAACTACGAAAAGCCCGGCAGTATGAATGTTACATATGCCGCCGAATACTTCACGCATTCCACTGTTTCAAAGACCGCAAGACCGAAGAGTAACAACTCAAGCTCGGGCGGCGGAGGCGGAAGCTCGGGAGCGTCGCATTCCGGAGGCGGAGGCTCGTTTTAATTAGCAATTAGCAGTTAGCAATTAGCAATGAGTGGCCGGTATTCAGTGGCCGGTGGCTAAGGAAGTCCGGAGGACTTGGATATTATAAGCTAACGCTAAACAATTAGCAATCAGCAATTAGTGGTCAGTGGATAGTATTCAGTGGCCGGTGGCTAAGGAAGTCCGGAGGACTTGGATTATATAGCTTTGCAGGAGTTAAAGCTTATTATACAGCCGGTGCTTTTCATTGGCTTTGTATTTACGACAATGCAGAGACAGTCTTAATTCCCTGATAAAACACACAATGATAATGTGTCCTTTTTGCACAAAATAATCAGAAAAAAACGGATACGGGAAGTTTGGTAATTTTCCGTATCCGAAAAAACAGGAGGACTTTATGAACAGTATTACATTTACATTTAACAGCCTTCCGCAGAATGTTGATGAACTGAAGGCTCTGCCCGAGGCTGTGCTTGACAGTCCCTACAAGGCGGCGGCTCTGACAGTCCTGGCACTTTGCCGTTACGGTGAAAACAAGGATGACGGCATTGCCATGCTCAATTTCTTAAAGGGGCCTGCGCCGTTAGACGGCCGTCAGATTCAGTTCTTAAAAGACCGCTTCATGGATGGCAAAAAGTATATTCCGTTTTCATATTTTGAGGGTGCAACTCCCGAAAATAACTATACTCCCTCAATGCCTTACCGCATAACCGTGTTTGATGATTCATATTCAAATGCCGAAAACGGCTACTATAAGCTCAACATTCGCTCCGGCGGCGCTGACTCACCGAGACAGGTGAAGCTGCGTGCCAAGGGCGGCACAACGTGGTTTTTGTGGGAGCAGTACCTTATGGTAGGCATTCGCATTCCCGTTAAGGATGATCCGTGGGCGTGATCAATTAGCAATCAGCAATGAGTGGTCAGCGGCTGAGGAAGTCCTGCGGACTTGGATTTATAAGCTTCGCAAGAGGTCAGAAAAAGAAAAAAGTGTCTTGTTAAAAGCCACGTGCTGATAAGGAAGTATTGTTTCAAAACAAAGACAAATTGTTAATTTAATGTACAATAAACCGGGTATTTGTAACAAATTTAAGTTATACAATTTTCCCGGTTTTTTGTTTTGAAATGCAAAGCAGTTTCGTAGCCAAGAAAAATTTTTCATATCGAAGTCCTTCAAACGCGGCAAGGGAAGTCGCCTTGCGAGGCTTTCGGACAAAGATATGGGAGATTTTTCGGCGAGAAACCAATACTT
>CAVFPQ010000019.1:0-23636 GCA_963624415.1 Acutalibacteraceae bacterium
AGATATGGGAGATTTTTCGGCGAGAAACCAATACTTCGTTGTCAGTGCGTGGCTTTAGTCCGTCTGCGTTTTTTCTGATTTTATCTGATTTTAGCCGATTTTATTTTGCGACAATGTTTACAAGTCTGCCCTTAACATAAAGCTCCTTGATAATGTTCTTGCCGTCTATGGCGTTTTTGACATCGGCATTTGCCTTTGCGAGTGCGATTGCGTCCGCTTCGGTTACATCTGTCGGAACCATAATGCGGGCCTTGATTTTGCCGTTAATCTGTACGGCGATTTCAACCTCGCTGTCAACGCACTTGGTTTCATCGTATGAGGGCCATTCGCTTACGGCGAGCATACCGTCACCGAATACGACTTCATTTATCTCCTCTGTTACATGAGGCGCAAAGGGATTGAGAAGCTGAATAAATATCTTAAGCTCTGTTTTTGTGATTTCGCCGGCATCGTAAATCTCGTTGAGAAGTGTCATAAGTGCGGCAATGGCTGTGTTGTATTTAAGTGTTTCGATATCATCGGATACCTTTTTGATTGTCTTGTGGAAAGAGCATTCAAGCTTTGACGAAGTGAAGCCTTCTTTATCCGACAGAATGGTCTGAAGATTCCATACACGGTCAACAAATCTCTTGCAGCCCTTAACGCTCGATTCACTCCACGGAGCGGCTTTTTCGTAGTCACCCATAAACAGAACATAGGTACGAAGAACATCTGCGCCGAACTCGTCAACAACATCATTGGGGTCAACAACATTGCCCTTTGACTTTGACATCTTGTCGCCGTCCGGTCCGAGGATAAGTCCCTGTGCGGTACGCTTTGCATAAGGCTCTGCGAAAGGAACCTCGCCTATATCATAGAGGAAGCGATGCCAGAAGCGTGAATAGATAAGATGGCGTGTGACATGCTCCATGCCGCCGTTGTACCAGTCAATGGGGCCCCAGTATTTAAGCTTGTCTTTATCGGCAAAAGCCTCGTTGTTATGGGGATCGATATAGCGAAGGAAGTACCACGAAGAGCCTGCCCACTGAGGCATTGTATCTGTTTCGCGTCTTGCCTTGCCGCCGCACTTGGGGCAGGTGCAGTTTACGAAAGATTCAATTTTTGCGAGGGGGCTTTCTCCGTCAGAGCCGGGAGCGAAGTTTTCGACCTTGGGAAGTTTAAGAGGCAGTTCATCATAAGGCACACCGACCATGCCGCATTTGTCGCAGTAAACAATCGGAATAGGTTCGCCCCAATAACGCTGACGGTTGAATGCCCAGTCCTTCATTTTGTACTGAACACCCTTTTCACCTATGCCCTTTTCGGCGAGATAGGCAGCCATTTTTTCAATGGAGTCCTTCTTTTTCATCATACCGTTAAGGAAGCCCGAGTTCACCATTTCGCCGTCACCGGTGTATGCTTCTTTTGAAATATCGCCGCCCTTTATGACTTCTATAATATCAATGCCGAATTTCTTTGCGAAGTCATAGTCACGCTGATCGTGTGCGGGAACAGCCATTATGGCACCTGTGCCGTAGCCCATCATAACATAGTCTGAAATAAATATCGGAATTTCTTTGCCGTTAACGGGATTTATCGCACTGAAGCCCTCAAGACGAACGCCTGTCTTGTCTTTTACAAGCTGGGTTCTTTCAAATTCAGTCTTTTTGGCACACTCGTTTCTGTAATCGACAACACTGTCGAAGTTTGTGATTTTGTCTTTGTATTTATCGAGAAGCGGATGCTCGGGAGCCATAACCATAAAGGTAACACCGAAAAGAGTATCGGGGCGTGTTGTGTAGACTCTGAGTGTTTCATCTGTATCTTTAACTGTGAAATTTACAAAAGCACCGGTTGACTTGCCTATCCAGTTTTCCTGCTGAAGCTTGATATTCGGGAGGAAATCAACATGATTGAGACCCTCAAGAAGCTTGTCGGCATACGCTGTTATGCGAAGATACCATACATCCTTTGACTTCTGAACAATATCGGAGTGGCAGATATCGCACTTGCCGCCCTGTGAGTCTTCATTTGAAAGAACAACCTTGCATGAGGGGCAGTAGTTAACAAGTGTCTTGTCACGGAACGCAAGACCGTTTTCGAACATTTTAAGGAAGATCCACTGTGTCCACTTGTAGTAATCTTCCTGTGTTGTATCAATAACACGGGTCCAGTCAAAGGAGAATCCGACACGCTTAAGCTGATTTGTGAATTTCGCAATATTTGTATCGGTAACCTTTCTGGGATGAATGCCCGTTTTTATGGCGTAGTTTTCGGTAGGCAGACCGTAAGCGTCAAAGCCTATCGGATACAGCACATTATAGCCCTGCATACGGCGTTTGCGTGAAACAACCTCAAGACCGGAATATGCCTTTATGTGACCGACGTGCATGCCGGCTCCGCTGGGATAAGGGAACTCGACAAGACCGTAGAATTTCTTTTTATCGGAATTGTCCTCTGCGTGGAAAACGCCTGCGTCCTCCCACTTTTTCTGCCATTTGGGTTCGACTGACTTAAAATCGTAGTTCATAAAATCGCCCTTTCAGTTAAATAAAAAATAAAACGCCTCCGAGAAAACTCTCAGGGACGATAAAAATTACCGCGGTACCACCCTGCTTGCGGAAAATAATCCGCCTGCTTTATGTCGTTAACGCCGAACATACGCCGTTTCTTATGAGCTTTCGCGTTGGGAAACGGGACTCGGGAGTGAGACTGCATTTAACTTTGCCGCCGATTTGCACCGAACATCGGCTCTCTGAGGACATTTGGATAAATGCATAATTCCGTCGCTGTCTTTTTAGGCAAGTATACCACCAAAAAAGTATTATGTCAAGTTAATTGAAAATTATCAATTACAGATTAAATTGCTGATTGCCGACTGCTGATTGCCAACTGCCATTCCCGTTTGCTGTACGCAAAATGAACATAGTGATTATTGACTTTATATTTATGTTGTGATAACATTTTCTTGTTTTGCATATTAAAAAGGTATGGTTTTCAAAAGATAATATGAATCGTCAGATTATTATAAACAAAACAAAGTCAATAAAGAAAAGACGGCTCGGCACGGTATTTATTCTGCTTGCACTTGCGGCTGTTTCTTTTTTTGTCTGTATATGTGCAGGATCATCGGGCATGGGCTTTTTTGATGTTGCCAAAACTCTGTTCGGCAAAGGCACTGAAAGTCAAAAGCTTGTTTTGTTCAACATTCGTCTGCCGAGAGTGCTGGCGGCGGTGGTTGCGGGCGGCGGATTATCGGTATCGGGCTGCATCATGCAGAAGGTACTCGGAAACCCCATGGCGTCACCTTCTACACTCGGCGTGTCAAACGGTGCGGTGTTCGGCGCAAATGTCGCCATAATACTGTTCGGTGCGGGCAGCTTCGGCAGTGCGATAAACGCAAAGCTTACGGTATCAAATCCGTATATCATAACACTATGTGCGTTTCTGGGGGCGGCTGTCGGCATTGCGATTATTCTGCTGTTATCTGTAAAAAGCGGATTTTCTTCGGAAACGGTTGTGCTGTGCGGTGTTGCCGTCGGTGCGTTTTTCTCCGCAGGAACTACGCTTATACAGTATTTTTCGGCTGATACGCAGGTGTCGTCCGCTGTGTTCTGGTCATTCGGAGATTTGGGCAGAGCCTCTTATAAAGAGTGCGTATATATGAGCATAATAGCCGCTGTCGGCATTGCTTTTTCCGCTTTTGGAGCAAGGGATCTTGATATAATGAGCGGAGGAGATGAGACAGCCAAAACACTCGGAATAAACACAGCCGTGTTAAGATGCATCAGTCTGTTTTTGGCATCACTTATATGTGCCGTGTGTGTGGCGTTTCTGGGGATAATCGGCTTTGTCGGACTTATAGCTCCGCATATCGCAAAACGCCTTGTCGGAGAGAGAATGTGTTTTCTTATGCCCTCAAGCGCACTGTGCGGAATGACACTTCTGCTGTTGTCGGATTCATTGGCGAGGAGCGTTATTCCCGGCGTGTCACTGCCTGTCGGTGCGGTTACATCATTTTTCGGCGGACCTGTATTCCTGATTCTGATATTAAGAGAGAGAAGAGGAAGATTTGCAAATGCTTGAAATTAGGAATATTTCTTTCTCTTTCGGAAAAACCGAAGTACTTAAAAATGTATCACTGACTGCCGAAAGCGGAAAATGCACCGTGCTTTTGGGCATAAACGGCGAGGGCAAGACTACACTTCTTAAATGTATCTGCGGAATATTGCGTCCCAAAACAGGCGAAGTATTATATAACGGCAAGAATATATTAAAGCTGTCATCATCAAACAGAGCGCATATAATTTCTTATGTTCCGCAAAGCACGCAATTTGCCGACATTGATGTATTTAATACGGTGCTGTCGGGCAGGCGAACCTGTGCAGGGCATATTATGACGGCAAAGGACCACGAAAAAGCCGCCGATGCAATTGAGCTTCTGGGGCTGGGTGACCTTGCGGACAAAAGCGCAAAGACACTCTCGGGCGGTGAACAGAGAAAGCTTGCCGCCGCACGAGCTCTTTGCACCGATGCGGATATAATCATAATGGATGAGCCGCTCGCAAATCTTGACCTGGGGAGTGAGACTTCCCTGTCTAAGACAATAAGAGAGCTGTGCAAAAATACAGGCAAGACATTTATTGTAACCATGCACGATCTGTCGCTGTCAACTCGCTTTGCCGATAAATTTGTAATGCTTAAAGACGGCACGGTGTTTGCACAGGGCGATGAAAGCATTATTTCAAAAGAAAATATTCTGTCTGTATACAGCATAAACGCAGACATAATAAAACAAAACGGACACACTGTTGTTGTGCCTGAATAAAAAAAGGAATTTAACATGAAAAGATTTGTTTGTTGTATTTTAATTCTGACCACACTTATTTTTACTCTTTGTTCGTGTGCGACTTCGAGCAAAAATACCGAAAGCACCTCCCCTGCCGTTTACGCCGGCACTGTACAGATAACCGATATGCTCGGCAGAACGGTAGAAGTTCCGAGCGAGGTTAAACACCCGGTGTGCATAGGTGCCGGATGTCTGAGGCTTTATTCTTATATAGGTGATATGTCACTTTTGGCAGGCGTTGAAAAATGCGATAAGGGCGTTTTGTTCACGGCAAGACCGTATCAGCACGCAAACAAAGAGCTGTTTAGCACACTGCCGACGATCGGTGCCGGCGGCTCACAGGGCACACCGGAAGCGGAGGCGCTTGTATCAGTAAATCCCGATGTCATATTCGCGATATATAACACAATGGAAGTCGCCGAATTTGACGAGCTTCAGCAAAAAACGGGTATTCCCGTTATAGCCCTTTCTTACGGTAAGACAGAGGCGTTTGACGATGCAATAAATAAGTCTCTGAGTTTAATGGGCAGTGTTTTGGGCAGAACAGAACGTTCAGACGAAGTAATAAAATATATTTCGAGCATCAAAAATGACCTTGACACACGCACAAAAGACATTTCCGACGACGAAAAAGCAAGCGTTTATCTGGGGTGTCTGAACAAAAAAGGCACTCACGGAATTGAGTCTTCATCTGCGAATTATTCTCTGTTTGACGCGGTTAATGCCAAAAATGTTCTGGATGAAGCGGGTTACAGCGGATATCAGAGCAGTATTGACACCGAGACACTTATCACACTTAATCCGGATGTTATTATTCTCGATGCCGGCGGACTTGAGAATTTCAAGACGCAGTATAGCGAAAACAAAAAAGTATATGACAGCATAACGGCTTTTAAGAACGGTGAGGTTTATGTTCAGATGCCGTACAATGCCTATTACACAAATCTTGATATAGCCTATGCCGATGCATATTTTATCGGAAAGACACTCTATCCCGAAAGCTTTTCGGATATTGACATAAATGAAAAGCTCAAAGAAATAACCGAGTTTCTGTTAGGCACGGACTGCACCGAATATATATATGAATTAACCGGTTGCGGTTACGAGAAGCTTGACCTGACAACATTCGCTTAAAAAACAAAAAAACACCCCACAAAAGCTCCGTCTAAAGAGCCAATGTGGGGATTTTTTTTATCTTTTATTTAAGTACTGCGATTGCGTCTGTAATTGTTTTTTCGTATGCTTCCTTGCCGTATTTGTCAACCTCGGCTTTGTTCTTTTCGCCGTGGGTAAGACATCCCGCACCGCCGATACAGCCGCCGACACAAGCCATGCCTTCAATAAAGTTCGCGTCAAGCATATTGCGTCCCTTTTTAAGAAGAGCAACCTTGCACTCCTCTATTCCGTCACAGACAAACGGCTTAAACTCGGCGTCTTCAAGCCCCTGTTCTTTAAGAGCCTCTCTGACGGCATCCGAAAGTCCGCCGCTTCGAGCGAATATACGACCGAAATAAGAAGCGTTGTCAAGAACATCCTCATCGAGTGTCATTATATCAATATCACGGCTGTCAAACAGAGCCTGCAGCTCCTCGAATGTCATTGCGGCATCGACATATTTTTTGACTTCGGGCTTCTGAACCTCAGCTTTTTTTGCCGTGCAGGGCCCGATGAACACAACTTTGCAGTTTTCTTCATGCTCTTTAAGATACTTTGAAATTGCCGTCATCGGTGAAGGGTTATGCGAGATAAATTCAGTCATTTTGGGGAATGCCGTTTCGATATATCTTACAAACGCCGGGCAGCATGAACTTGTCAGGAAGCCCTTTTCGACAAGCTCCTTTGACTCGCTCATTGCGACCATATCCGCACCGAGCGCCGCTTCTATTACGGTATGGAAGCCAAGCTCTTTAAGTCCCTTTACAACCTGACCGAGCTTTGCGTAATTAAACTGGCTTGAAATTGACGGAGCGACAACGGCAAAAACCTTATAGCCGCCGTCCTTGCTCTTTTTAATCATATCAATAACATCGAGAATGTATGATTTGTCGGTAATGGCACCGAACGGGCACTGATAAGCACACGCTCCGCAGCTTGTACATTTGCTGTTGTCTATACGCGCCGAACGGTCTTCATTCATTGAAATGGCCTTAACCTTGCATGCATTCTGACAGGGACGTTTTCTGCAGATAATGGCGGTATACGGGCAGACCTTCGCACATGAGCCGCACTCCTTGCACTTTGTCTTATCAATATGCGCAACATGGTTTTCGTCAAATGTTATGGCACCGAAACGGCAGGCATCCTCACATCTGTGGGCAAGACAGCCACGACAGGCGTTTGTGACATCATAACCGCCCATGGGGCATTCATCACAGGCCGTTTCTATAACTTCGATAACATTCGGATTTGCCTTGTCGCCGCCCATCGCGATTTTTACACGCTCGCCCAAAATCGCACGCTCTTTATAGACACAGCATCTCATTGTAGGCTCTTTGCCGGGGACAATGGTTTTGGGTATCTCGAAAATATTCTCGAGAAGTGTGTCATTCCATGCATTGCGCGCGACTTCACGAAGTACTTTGTATTTCAGATACTGAACTTTTGTATCGAATTTTCTCATTGTTGAGCTCCTTAAAAATAACTTACCTTTATCCGTTTGCCCATTTTTCTGAGGCATTCGGACAGTTCTTCCACAAGGTTCATTTTTATGTTAAAGTTAATGGGAAGATCGGGATTCTGATGTGCGGGGTTTACGGCTCTGCCGACATAGAAGTTTATGTCTGTCGCTTCCTCAAAAAGCATTCTGCAAATCAGAGACGCACCGTCATGGTTATAGCCCCACTCTTCATACAGCTCGTTTGTGCCTAATGCGTCACGGGCGTATTCAATGACTTTATTTACGGTTATAACACCCTCGGTTACAAGGTCAACGCCTTCGATTTCCGCAATAGGGGGCACATCGCTTTTTACATAATTAAGACTTGCCTTTACGGGCTTGCCGAGATATTTTGAAACAATTGAGGAAGTTGTGCCGCCGCACACAATATGCTTGCCTTCTTTTGAAAAGAAAAGGGACATCATTCTGTCGCAGTCGTCTCGATTGCGGGGAGGCCCGAAAAGAATATTAACGGGACTGCGTCTGCGTATTCTGACAACACAGGCAGTCGCATCATCACCGGGGTGACCGCCGTAAAGATTGCTGCACTCATCAACAAGCATGGTTGAAAGGGTTTTGGCGGTATAGCCTACATGAGCGAGAGTTTCCATAAACGAAGCTATTTCCTCAACCTTCCAGCCGAAATTAAACGCCGTACCAATGCCGGCATGCGGACAGCCGTCCGACATTGCTATAAAAATATCGTTCTCCTGAAGCGGAATAACGGACTTGTATATTTTTTTGCCGTCGATTAAAAGCTCCTGTCTCGGATAGTCATACTGTTCGTCATTTCTGAGCATTATAACAGGCGGATTGTCATATTGTATTATCTCGGCATTTGTATTATCTATAAGATGAATTATGGTAAAAGTGGAATACGCCACTCCCCTGACGGAGCAAATGGGCAGTGTCTGAGCTATTGACGACACGCACTCTTCAAGCGGTATCCCTTCCGCCATAAGCGTGGATATTATTTTGGATGTAAGCGTTGACAGAATGCTCGCCTTTACTCCGCTGCCGAGTCCGTCCGCCAGAACAATCACCTGCGAGGTTTCGTTCTGCTCGACTATATCGACATGGTCGCCGCAAAGCTGTTCGCCCTCGTGGTTTATGCTTTTCCATCCGATGTCTGCACAAAGATTATTCATTATTTATGGACTCCTTAAGCTTGGAAAGGGCAACCTTGGTTTCGGCGGCAGTCTCACCGAGGAGTGAGGCAATTTCCTGCACTATACGCATCTGCTTATCAACAACCTTGTCGGCGATTTCGACTGTCTGACGGCTGATGTTCTCTTTTTTCTCTTTCTGCGTTTCTTCTTCGGTCACATCACGCAGAATACAAATAAGGAGACGGAACTCACGGTCATAGACAATGGTTTCTTCAACATATTTTTCGTATTCGGCAAGATAGACACGCTTGCCCTCAATTCTTGAACCGGAATTGAGAACGGTAACAAAATCGGCAGTATCCATAATTCTGACAACGCCGTCGCCCAATATGTCGGACGCAAAACGAAGGTTCATTATCTTGAGAGCCGCCTTGTTAATCTGCTGTACTTCAAGCTTTTCATTAAGAACGATAAGACCGTTCGGGGTATTCTTGACTATTGTATCCGAGAAGCTTTCGGCTTTGTCTTTAAGATACGGCAGGCACATGGATATTTCCGCCTTGCCCTGATAGACGGCAATTGCCTTTTCACGGCAGGTGTTGTAGCCGCATGAACCGCAGTTTAATTCATCCGAAGGCTTTACCTTGCCCATCTGATGAAGAATTTCAGTAATCTCGGATTCCGTAGGAGGCTGAAGCTTTCTTTCGATTGTGGCAAATGTCTTTGCGATAGCCGAAGTTGCGGGCTGTTCCACTTCAAAGTCCTCTTTGCCGGCATAGTGCGACACGGCAAGATAATCCTTGACCGGTGAACGGTGATATTTTTCCATGACCGGTCCGCCGATACAGCTGCCGACACATGACGACATTTCCATAAAGCAGTTGTGTACGTTTCCGTCGATAATATCTTTAAGCGCGGCAATGCAGTTTTCGGTGCCGTCAATTGACATATATGTATAATCTTCGGGGGCGTTTGTAAGTGTCTTTATTACACCGCCTGTTGTCGGAAAAAGTCTTGACAGGCTGTGTTCGTTATCGTCAATTTCGTTTGCGGGTTCAATGCCTTCGTTTTTCATCCATGAAGTAAGCTCATCAAATGTAAGAACGGCATCGACAACACCGGTATAATGCTGTGCTTCGTCCTTCTTTGCAAGGCACGGCCCGATAAATACGGTTTTCGCATTGGGATAGCGGCGTTTAATGTCACTGCAATGTGCCTGCATGGGTGACATTATATCTGCAAGATAAGGCAGTGCCGACGGAAAATATTTCTGAATAAGCAGATTGACGGAGTGACAGCAGGAGCTTATAAGAATATCGGGGTGTGTTTCGTTAAGCATACGCTCGTATTCTCTTTTTACTATTGTGGCACCGATTGCAGTCTCTTCGACATCGTAAAAGCCCAGTTTTTTTATCGCTTCACGCATGGAGTCTATGCCGACACCGTAGTTTGCGATAAAAGACGGCGCAAGGCTTACTATTACAGGCTCACCGGACTGCATAAGAACCTTTACTTTTTCGGTCTCATCCACAATCTGCTTTGCGTTCTGCGGACACACAACGAAGCACTGACCGCACATAATGCATTCGTTGCCTATAATATACGCCTGATTGCCCGAAAATCTGATTGATTTAACAGGACAGTGGCGTATGCATTTATAACAGTTTTTACAGTTTGATTTTTTTAATGTCAGACATTCCATAATGACAAATCCCCAAATCTGTTATATTACTTTATTGCACCTGTTACGTGCTTATCGAAAAATTCATTGAATTTGTCGGGAGTAACCCCTGTATAAACGGTATCGTCAACCATTACCGTTACACCCTCACGGTTGCATCTGCCCGTGCAGAAGCTGCCGGCAAGTGTAATTTCGTTTTCAAGGCCCTTTTCGGAGATTGCTTTCTGAAAAAGCTCAACAAGCTCCTCGGAGCCTCTTAAATGGCACGACGAACCGACACAGATCTGTATAATCATCTTGCCACCTTCGATAAAATGTTCTCGGCAAAGAACTGTCTTGTGGTGTCGGGGGATACGGAGAAGAAATTATCATCAACCGTTACACAAACACCTTCATCACAGTGTCCCATGCAGAATGTGCCGGCAAGCTCCACTTTATCACCTAAATTATATTCACTTATAAGATATTTAAGCTGTTCCACAACCTGTCTTGAACCTTTAATATGACAGGACGAACCTATACAAACAGTAACCTTCATTTCATCTTCCTCCTTATTGAAAATCAACAACATTAACCCAGTTTTTAAGTGTCTCTCGTTCTGCGCTGTTGCCATCCGAAAGCTTTGCGGCGGCGACAAGCGGCATCCATTTATGCACGTCTTTTTTGTCTATACCGCGTTTTTCGCAATAAAGCGTAAGATAGCTTTCGGCGTAATCCCGCTCCCCTTCAAGCCACAGCTTTATAAATGTCATGGCGACATCCGCAAGCGGCGTGCCCTGGGAAGCATGAGCCCAGTCTATTATATACAATTTGCCGTTGTCGCCTAAGACGACATTTGAAAGATCGTAATCCCCGTGGCAGACTCTGTTTTCTTTTGACATTTTCTCAAGTCGCATATGAAAGTCAAATCGAACGGTTGCCTGAAGCTCGGATTTGCATATCTTGTTGGTCATTTTGTCTTTAAGCGACACAAGACGGGGCATTGACATCGAATGCATATAAATCTGCAAATCAACGAACATATTAAGATACTCATCCGCCTTTGACGGATCTTCTTTAATGAGCTTTGAAAGAGTTTTGCCGTTGATATACTCATAAACTATCGTCCATTTATCGTCAATAAGCGTAACCTCAAGCATTTTCGGAACATTTAATTCCGACTCTTCCATTCTGGCGCAGGTTAACGCTTCGTTAAGCACTGCGACCTTAGGATAATCCTCATTAAAAACCTTTAAGCACCTGTCGGCATCACGGTAAATCGTTTTGTTTTTTCTGACTGTGATAATTCTGTCGGGATTCAAGCAGAAGCCTCCTTTGGCAATTGCGATATATCGTTATAATTTTAACGATATTTCAACTGTTTGTAAATAGTATTTTTATAATAATGATAAAGAAATTTGCAAATCAAAATATTTATATTGACGAATAGCCGTCAAAAGGCAACGCAGATTAATTTTTATATCCGCATTGCCTTTTATTTTATCATATAAATCTGTAAAAATCCACTGTTTTTGTACGATAAATCAAATTCCGCTTGCGCCGTAGTTTGACAGAACTCTTGCGGACGGATCGTTTACATCACAGCCCTCCCATGACTTGTTGGGCATCCAGAAATCGACAACCATGTCGCTCTGACCGGGATAATATTTCTCGAAAATTTCTCTGTAAAGAAGTGATTCTTTAGTAAACGGTACGGCGTGGGTGTACTTTGCCTTTTTCTCTTCAAATTCGGCATCGGTGTAATAAGTCCCGGCATACTCTTTAAGGTGATCGACCATTGAGTGTCCGACAGCATCGGAGAAAGCGGCTTTTTCACGGTAAAGAATATCATGCGGCAGATAATCGCCCTCGAAAGCGTGACGAAGAAGATATTTACCCTTGCCATAGACGTTCATTTTCTTTGCGGGGTCAACGGACATAACATACTTTACAAAATCAAGATCGCCGAACGGAACACGTGCTTCAAGCGAGTTTACGGAAATGCATCTGTCGGCACGAAGGACATCGTACATATGAAGCTCACGAACACGCTTCTGTGATTCCTTCTGAAATTCCTCTGCGGACGGGGCAAAATCGGTATATTTGTAGCCGAAAAGCTCATCTGAAATTTCACCTGTCAGCAGAACTCTGATATCGGTGTTTTCGTGAATCCATTTGCATAAAAGATACATTCCCATACTTGCACGGATTGTGGTTATATCGTATGTGCCTAAAAGCTCGATAACGTGTTCAAGCTCAGAAAGAACCTGTTCTTTTGTCATTATGACTTCTGTATGGTCACTGCCTATATAATCGGCAACCTGCTTAGCGTATTTAAGGTCAATTGCATCCTCGTTCATGCCGATTGCGAATGTCTTAATGGGTTTATCGCTCTTTTTGGCGGCAATTGCGCATACAAGAGAGGAATCAAGACCGCCCGAAAGAAGGAAACCGACCTTTGCGTCCGCAACAAGTCTTTTTTCGACACCTGCAACCAGCTTGTCGTGAATTTTCGAGCAGACCGTTTCAAGGGAATCATGGCATATTTCTTGTACTTCGGTAATATCGCAGTAACGGACGAACTTGCCGTCTTTATAATAATGTCCGGGCGGAAACGGCATAACACGGTCACATATTGACACAAGGTTTTTTGCTTCACTCGCAAAAAGTATCGCACCCATTTTGTCATAGCCGTAATAGAGCGGACGAATGCCTATGGGATCACGTGCGGCAATATAAGAACCTGTGTCGCCGTCATATATTATAAGCGCATACTCTGCGTCAAGCATAGCAAACATATCCGTGCCGTACTCACGATACATAGGGAGCAGAATTTCACAGTCAGAGCCGCTTTTGAATGTATATTTTTTCGCAAGCTCTTTTTTTATCTTTTCGTAGCCGTATATTTCGCCGTTACATACAACATAACTGCCGTCAAGCTCAAACGGCTGCATACCATCGGGTGTCAGCCCCATAATTGAAAGACGGTGAAAGCCCAGAAGTCCTTTGCCGGTATCGATAATCCTGCTGTCATCGGGACCTCTTGAAATTGTTTTATCAAAGCCCTCTTTAAAAGCATCAAGGGCGGCACAAGAATCACAGTAACCCATAATTGAACACATAATAATTTCCTCCGAAATTTAATTTCAGCATTCAATAGGGCAAGTGCCGTAACTCGCTGTGCCACCTATCTTTGTTCTCTTTCGCTTCAAAAAAGCTTTGTTTTGTTAACGGGGAACTTACCCCGCCGCACCTACTCATTTCTTTTCGGATTGGGGCTCGTC
Source organism: Acutalibacteraceae bacterium (assembly GCA_963624415.1). Classification (GTDB taxonomy): domain Bacteria; phylum Bacillota; class Clostridia; order Oscillospirales; family Acutalibacteraceae; genus RUG806. The sequence goes on from CAVFPQ010000019.1 coordinate 13,538, forward strand.
GGGTGTTATTCCCAATCGGTCACTGCACGGGGCTTACACCGTCCCCCGCTCGCTTACGCCGATACCGATCGGTACTTCTCCCGACTCAGACGCCGGTAAATTATTCAGATGCTGTATTTGATATTACAAATTGCTGATTTATTTTACTCCGAACATCAGATCACTGTATGTCGGGAAGGGCCAGTACTTCTTTGCCGTAAGTGTCTCGCCTTCGTCGCAGTATTTACGAAGCTCAGCCATTTTTTCGATAACATCGTCTTTAATGAAGAATGCCGCCTCGGTGTCATCGCTGATAGTCTTATATTTATCGAGTGAAGCTTTAAGAGCATCGGACGCATCGTGTGCTTTTTCAACTATATCCGAAAGCTTCTCGATAAGCCCGGTTTCGTATCTGCAAGAAACAGCCGCGACTGCCGCTTTCTTTGCCGTGACACTGAGTGACAGATCTTTTATATATTCCTCAATCGCAGGAATAATCTCTTTATCTGCCATATCAACCATTGTGAGACCCTCAATATTTACGCTCTTTGAATAGTTCTCAAGCCCTGTATCATAACGAGCCTTGATTTCTGCAAGTGAAAATACCTTGTGAGAAGTAAGCAGGTCAATATTTTTCTTTTCAAGAAGCGTTTTGTATGCATCGGGCGTTGTCTTGAGATTAAGCAGTCCTCTGACTTCCGTGGCTTCCTTAATCCATGCATCGTCATAGCCGTTGCCGTTGAAAATTATACGCTTGTGGTCTTTTATTGTCTTTTTAATCATGTCATGAAGAGCGGTTTCAAAATCATCCGCACCCTCAAGGCGGTCTGCGTAAATTTTAAGCGACTCTGCCACAGCACTGTTTATCATAATGTTGGTTGTCGCAATGCTGTTTGCGGAACCCAGCATTCTGAACTCAAACTTGTTGCCCGTAAAAGCGAAAGGCGAAGTGCGGTTTCTGTCGGTTGTATCACGGGTAAATTTGGGAAGTGTATGAACTCCAAGACGCATAACAGTCTTTTCCGCTCCGGCATATGGTGTGTCGTTTTCGATTGCGTCAAGAACCGCAGTAAGCTCATCGCCGAGGAATATCGAAACAACAGCGGGAGGCGCTTCGTTTGCGCCGAGACGGTGATCATTGCCGGCTGTCGCAACAGACATACGAAGTAAATCCTGATAATCGTCAACCGCTTTGATTACGGCACACAGAAGAAGCAAAAACTGGGCATTTTCGTAGGGTGTGTCACCGGGTGTCAGGAGGTTTACACCTGTGTCGGTGGCCATTGACCAGTTGTTGTGCTTGCCGCTGCCGTTTACACCGTCAAAGGGCTTTTCGTGAAGAAGGCACACAAGACCGTGCTTTGACGCAACCTTCTGCATTACCTCCATTGTAAGCTGGTTGTGGTCGGTAGCAATGTTTGTTGTGGTATAAATGGGAGCCAGCTCATGCTGTGCGGGTGCGACCTCGTTATGCTCTGTTTTTGCAAGGACACCAAGCTTCCAAAGCTCTTCATTAAGGTCTGCCATAAATGCCGCAACTCTGGGTTTTATAACACCGAAATAGTGGTCATCCATCTCCTGTCCCTTAGGAGGCTTTGCGCCGAAAAGAGTTCTGCCGCAGAAAATAAGATCTTTTCTTTTTTCGAGCATTTCTTTATCAACAAGAAAATATTCCTGTTCGGGGCCTACCGATGTGCGAACACATTTTACATCCGTGCTGCCGAAAAGTCTTAAAATTCTGAGTGCCTGTTTGTTGAGTGCCTGCATTGAACGGAGAAGCGGAGTTTTCTGATCAAGTGCGTCGCCGCTGTATGAACAGAAAGCCGTGGGGATGCAGAGCGTTTTATCTTTAATAAATGCATATGAAGTCGGATCCCATGCGGTGTAGCCTCTCGCTTCAAATGTCGCTCTTAAGCCGCCCGAAGGAAATGAAGATGCATCCGGCTCGCCTTTTATAAGCTCCTTGCCCGAGAACTCCATTATTACACCGCCGTCGGGGGACGGAGAAATAAAGCTGTCGTGCTTTTCCGCCGTTATGCCGGTGAGGGGCTGAAACCAATGTGTAAAGTGTGTGGCACCGTGCTCAACCGCCCATTCCTTCATAGCGGACGCAACGGCATTTGCGACTTCGTTATTAAGACTTGCTCCCTCATCAATAGTTTTTTTGAGTGACGCATATACCTTTGACGGTAATTTTGCCTTCATCACTCTGTCGTCAAAAACGAGACTGCCGAAATATTCGGGTACCGATTTTGTGCTCATGTTGTTCGTCCTCCTTTTAAGACTGAAAACGGGGCAGCGACACCTTGTTTACCAAGACGCCATTGCCCCGTTTCCGCATTTTAATAATTAAATTTTGTAAAAGCAAAAAGGCGACTGGGACACTAAATGTATCTCAGACGCCTTTGTCTTTATGTTTGGAATTATACTCGCTTTTTTGCCAAAGTCAATAGATTTTCTGAAATTTTTATATTTTCAACATCTATGTGCAACAGTAACAAGCAAATTGAAGTATTTTTGTGAATACTCAACAAAATTCCGTTGTTTTACTTTGCAAGAGCACCGACGAGCATCATGTATGCACCGATCTGAGCGCCGAACTCGGGTGCGCCTTCCATTATAAGCTTGCCTTCACGAACGGACTCAAGCATATCGGCTGTGGACATAAGAATGCCGAGAGCCGCATCGAGATCCGAAAATCTCATTGTGAAGAAGGGCATAGCTCTCTTGTATATACCCTTGCCCGCCTTTGATTTGCCCGCCTTAATGCGGATATAAGCGGATACGGAGTCCTCGCCGTCAACCTTCCATGCATAAACACGGTCGGGGGACTTTAAGCACCAGTTGTGTATATCTTCGTGGCCCTGCTTGTTAAGCGTGCTGATGCCGACGGAGAGAAGATAGAAATAGCACTTTACAAGAAGGCGTTTTGTATCTTCATCTGCGGGCGGCTCGGTAAGTCCGAGCAGGTCAGCCATTTTAAGGAGCGCCATCATAAATACGGCAAATTCCTTAATAAAGTTGAGTCCCTTCATTTTGGGGAGAGTTGCGGGAGTGATTTTGCCCTTGAAGAAATCATTCATAGCTTCAACACTCTTAAACTCAAGCTCAACATATTTCTGTTTTCCGAGACGGTGTGCAACTTTATCGGCGTGAACAAGCCATTCATCGCCGTTAACCACAAAGTGAGTAGCCCATTTGCCGGCGGGAGCGTCGGGATCAAGGCAGCTTACCTGATATATGCAATGGACATTCTTGAATTTCTCTTTAAGAGAAGGAATATCCGCAACTATGGTTTTAAGAAGAGGCAGAGCACCGCAAAGGAATATTTTATTGGTATAAATAGCATCGGATGCCAAAATTATCAATCCTTTCCCGGTATTTGTTGTTTATCAGACCTCGTCGTCCCAGTCGTCATCAAGCTCGAAGTCAGCCTTCATAACTTCACGAACAGCGGCTATGATGCCGTTTGTGTCGATGCCTTCGTATGCCATGATGTCTTCATGAAGACCGATAGGTGCGAACTGATCGGGTATACCGAGCTTTTTGAATGCACAGCCCTTGCCGGATTCAACAACGACTTCGGCAACAGCAGAACCGAGACCGCCCAATGTGTTGTGGTCCTCAACCGTGATAATACGGCGGGTATCCATAACGGCACTGAGAATAGCCTCTCTGTCAATGGGCTTTATTGTGTGCATATCAAGAACACGAATCTTGTAGCCTTCTTCGGAGCCTGCAAAGAACTTTGCCGCCTGAACTGCCTGATATACGCAGGAGCCGCAAGCGATAATGGTAAGGTCTGTGCCCTCGTGAACAACGTTTGCCTTGCCTATCTGATATTCGTTGTGATCAAAGAAATCACTGTCTTTGCCGTAAAGGGTATAGTCAAAACCGCGGTTAATTCTGATATAGAACGGGCCGGGAGTCTTATATGCCGCCATGATAACATGATATGTTTCAATGCCGTCTGCGGGGCAGATAACGGTAAGGTTCGGGAAAGAACGTGTTACCGCGAGGTCAGAGATAGCATGGTGTGTTGAACCTGCCTGTCCGAATGATGTGCCCGAATGTGTGGCAATAACCTTTGCGTTTACGTTCTGATAGCAAAGGTCGGTTGAAAGCTGGTCAGCCGCACGAAGAGATGCGAACTGTGAGAAAGTGGAAAGGAAGGGTACAAGACCCGCTCTTGCCATACCTGCGGCTACACCGAACATATTCTGTTCTGCGATGCCGACGTTAAAGAAACGATCGGGGAACTTCTTCTGGAATTCACCGATTTTTGTTGATTTGCCAAGGTCGGCAGTAAGAGCCACTACCTCGGGATGTGCTTCGCCAAGCTCAACGAGAGCCTTGCCGTATATTTCAGCTGTCTGAAGGGATTCAGAGTCAATTGCTGTATAGGTCATTCCGCCTGCCATACTTATTTGCCCTCCTTTTCTGCTCTTGCAACACGTGCGGCGTAGGATTTCTTAAGAGCTTCCTGTGCCTTTGCGTATTTTTCGTCGTCGAATGCGCCGTAATGCCAAAGATAATCGTCCTCGATAAAGTCGATGCCGCAACCCTTGATTGTGTTGCAGAGAATCATAACCGGTTTGTCGGAATCGGGATTCTTATTGTTTTCGATAGCAAAATCAATGGCATCGCAAAGCTCACTGATGTTGTTGCCGTCAATTTCTTTTACGATAAAGCCGAAGGATCTCCACTTGTCCGCAAAGGGTTCAAGCTTCATAACGTCTTCTGTTCTGCCGTCGATCATGCACTTATTGCGGTCAACGAAGCTTATCATATTCTTTACTTTATAGTGAGCGGCGCTCATTGCGGCTTCCCAGTTGGAGCCTTCATCGCACTCGCCGTCGCCGAGAACCACATAAGTAAGATAGTCCTTATTAAGTACTCTTGCGGCAAGAGCCGTGCCGACTGCTATTGACATACCGTGACCGAGAGAACCGGTGGATGCGTCAACGCCGACAACCTTGTTTGAGTCAAGGTGCATACCCATCTTTGAACCGGAGAGGTTGAAAGTCTTGAGCATTTCTTTGTCGTTGAAGCCGTAGTCACAAAGAACGGGTGCATAAGCAACTCCCGCGTGACCCTTTGAAAGGATAAAGCGGTCTCTGTCCTCCCACTTGGGATCGTCAACCTTAATGTGCATATACTTATGATAAAGCACGGTCATAATGTCGAGTACGCTGAGTCCTCCGCCAATGTGTCCGCTGCCTGCCCAGTGAGTTGTGTCAAGGGTCAGGTTACGAAGCTCATTAGCCTTTTTTTCGAGGGAGAGCCACTCTTGTTTTGTTAAAGGCATATTTTTTCCTCCTCTGAATAATAGAAAATCTGTAACGACATAAGTCGAAAAAAGTTATAACAAGCCCTCCCCTATTCATGAGAATAAGAGAGAGCCTATATACCGATTAATATTTGGGGCGAATTGCCTTGAAGGCATCATCAGCGACTTCGAGAGTTCTGTTAATGTCTTCATCTGTAAGAGAAGCGTTCATGAAGTGGTTGTGGTGAGAAGTGATATAAATTCCTCTGTGAACCATTTCCTGAACCCAATCCTGATGAATAAGAAGTGAATCATCATCGGCAATACGAAGATAGAACAGTGCGGGTTCACCGGATACAACAAGATTAAAGCCGTTGTTTGCGGCGGCAGCCTTAAGACCTTCGGTAAGCTTGAGGCCCTTTTCTCTGAACATCTTGGGTGTATCGAGCTTCTTCATCTTCTCGATGCAGGCGATACCGGCGGCAAACGGAATAGCGCTCATCCAGTAAGAACCGGTGTAGCTGAGTCCGCTCATGGAGGACTTGAGGAAGTCCTTGCCGCAGAGAGCGGATACGTTCCAGCCGTTTGCAAGAGCCTTGCAGAAGCAGATCATATCGGCCTCGAAACCATAGAAATGGTCGGAACCTGCGACATCAAGACGGAAGCCGGCACGAACGTCATCAACGATAAGTACGATGCCTTCCTTTGTGCAGAGGTCTCTTACCTGCTGCCAATATCCCTGTGCGGGAAGAACATTGTCAAAGAAATTGCCGTGAAGGTAAGGAGTGGAGATGAAAGCGGCTATTTCGCCCTTGTTCTCTTCGATAACCTTTTTGAGGCCCTCAATGTCATTCCAGTCAACATAGAGGTTGTTTGCGACATCCTCGGGAAGAACGCCGGGATAGTCAACCTTCTGTGTCCACATTGAAACGCCGTGATAGAAGCCGTTTACGAAAATTATCTTCTTGCGGTGAGTATATGCACGAGCGCACATAATAGCACCCTGTGTGGTGTCGTTGCCGTTCTTCATGAAGAATGCCCAGTCGGCGGAAGCAACGGTATCAACAAGAAGCTCAGCGAACTCAACTATCTTGGTTGAGGGAGTTGTTACGCAGTTTTCAAGCTTAGCCTGAGCGAGTGCGGCAGCGTCAACATCGGGGTCATTATAACCGAGAACATTGGGACCGTATGCGCACATATAGTCGATATATTTGTTGCCGTCAACATCCCAGAAGTAAGAACCCTGTGCGTGATCGGTGAAGAAGGGCCATGACGTGGGAGGAATCCAGCATCCTTCTGCAGGGCCCTGATGGCCGTAAAGACCTGAGGGAATTACCTTGCAGGCTCTGGAATACAGTTCCTGACTTTTATTGAAATTATAATGTTTTGAAGCCATTGTTTATTCCTCCTTAAGCAAGATAAAGGCCTACACGGTCAAGTATACGGTTTACGTTGTCTATCATGGAAATCATGCCGCCCATAACGATTGTGCCTGCACCGATGCATGCAACTGCGTTAACCTTGCCGTCAAACAGATCACGTGCAAGCTTCATGTCGCCGAATTCCATTATAGCACGATACTTGTCGGGGTTCTTTTTGATTGTAATCATTCTGTGATTGCGAACCTGAATGGTTGCGGCAGGACCGCCTGCGATGGACATCTTAATGTCGCCGTCAACAATGTGGTCAGCGGAGAACTTGCCGATTTCGTCGTTGTTGCCTATCTGAGAAAGAGCGACGGTGATTGTATAGAACATAAGTGAAGTGCTTATGTTGAAGAAACGCTCGTCTTTGAGATCCTCGGGATCGGGACGCATATACTTTGTAAGAAGGTCGGTAAGGGGTACAAAGGATTTAAGAAGAAATCCGATGTGAAGAAGTCCCTTTGACGGAATGGGTGTTACTGTGCCGTCGATAAGACCGTTAAACTTTTCGGGTGATGAGAAAGGAAGCTTGATTGTGCAGTCAGCACGGCATCCGTCCTCCATGCGGCAATAGCCGTTCTTGAACAAAAGTGTAGCGGCAGGTCCGCCCTTAACATCAAAGCCGATTGAAATAAGCTTTTTGTTGGTAAGAAGCGCTCTTGCGTTCTCGTCGAGCTCACAGAGATTCTCGAGAGTGCCGAGTATGGCATACATATTTATGTATGCGAGTGTTTTTGAATCTGTCAAAACTCATTCCTCCTAATAATTAGGGGACTATCTCCCCAAAATATACATATGTATTTTACCAAAACGGCAAACTTTTGTCAATGTTTTTTGGTAAACATTCTACAAAACTTTTTTATAGTTCGTATAAAGAAAAAAGTATACACTAATACAATCAAATAAATTGATTTGTTCCGAAAATATTATTTACACAAAAATCAAGAGCAAATTTATGCCTGTAATGCCTATTTGAGAATAAATTTTGCGGTATTTTTATCTTATTACCATTTCAATATTATCACCGTAGATTACTCTGAGTGTGATATCTTTATCGGCAACAAAATCTATTTTCGGTTGTTCGTCAGGTGAGTTTCGTTTTTGACAGATAAGATCCGCAAATTGATTTCTGCCGATCGGCAGATGCTTAATTCCGTGTCTGTCAAGCTCGTTTATATGCCATACAATTTCATTCTTGTCTGCGGAAACCTGAATACCGAGAATATACTCAATTAAAACGGTAATGGGAATTATGCCCGTCCAGCCGACAAAATCCTTGCGTGCGGGCTTGCCCGGTGCGGCTTTTTCGGGGGCATAGTTTTCCCAGAATGTTCCGGTTGTTTTGTATACATCAAGCATATTTCCGTAGGCGCATCTTGCGATATCGTCGGCAAGCTTATCTTTTCCGTTTGCCGTAAGCCCCGACAGCACCATATAAAGAATCGGCGGCCATACACTGCCGTTCCAATAGTCACCCTCCTCACAGTAATCCGGGTGGTCTGCGGATAATGCCGGAACTCGATTCGGGCGGTTAAATTCATTTTTGTTTTCAAGATGCTCGCAAATGGCATCTATTCTGTCTTTTGGCGTTGATTTTACAAGAAGCTGCCAGAACGATGCCGCAGATTTTACTTTAAGCAGACTGCCGTCTCTTTTTCTGTCGTAATAAAAACGGTCTTCCTCACTCCACATATATTTGTTTATGTACTCATTAAGAAAATCACGTTCGGCTTTAAGCTCCTCCACACCGTCGGAAGTGTCGATTTCCTTTGCCATTTCAATAAGATAGTCACACGAAATGACAGCCTGACTCATGGCATCTATCCATGTCATAAAGCTGTGATGAAAAGTCCCGAGCTGCCAATCCTCGGTATCCGGCACGGCTTCGATATCACATCGAGGAAGATTATCCATACCGCAGCCCCAGCCGCTTGACCAGTAACTGCCGTCCTGCCAGCGGTGATTTGCTTTAAGCCACCTGTGGAAGCTTAGCAATGGGTAATAGACATTTTTAAGACGCTCTTTATTTTTGTAGCATTTATAATACTGCCATTCGCACCAAGCCATAATTTCGGGGCCGGTGCTTACGGGGTCCATTCTGTAAAAATGACTTTGTCCGTCATCCTCGCTTATCTCCCGACCGATAAAGCCGTCGGGCTCCTGCTTGCAATAAAAATTGTCAAGTGTTCGCTGAAACGGATGAACGCTGTCGCCGTATTTTCCGAACATGAGCATAAAACAGGAATCCCACATAAATATATATCCGTTAAATGCGGCATCGATATACGGGGACACAAAGCCGTTTTTCTTTGTGGGATTGCCCAAATTGCGGAATGCGATTTTCCACGCTTTATAGTAAGCGTTAATTTCATCGGGATGATTATCAAAAACAGGCTCGGGCAGAAAATCTTTGATTTCATCAAATTTCGGAAGCTTTATTTGTTCAGGGGAACTATGGACAAACTTGTTTTTCTTATAGAAAAAATCCTGAACATATGCACTGATATAATCGGACATAAAAACATCACCTTTCCTCGAAAAGATTTTATCATCTGTAATATATTTTTTCAAGCCGCATTTTTATTTTCCGGAATTCGTTCTTGTACGATAAAAATCGAAGGCTGTCCGTTGTGTGCGGGCAGCCTTCTGTTTATGGGATTATGAGGGGTTATTTAAGCCAATTTTTCGGATTATCAAGCTTTACGGCGGCTCGGAGGATAAGACGAGCATCGGATACGCTTTTTTGTGCCGTCCGAATCAACATCACCTAAAACGGAAATCGTAACCGAAGTAGACCCGAGTAAAACCTTCATTCGGCGTAAATATTACCAGTGCTTTGCACCGCAATCGCAGAACTGATTTTTCTTGAAGATCTTATTGAAGAAGTTAATTATCTTCCAAAAGAATTTTTGAATGCCCTTTGTTTTGTGGCACTTGCAGGAGCAGTTTGCGGACGGATCTTTTTTACCAAGATCTGCACCGCAGTTGTCGCAAACATTATTTTTATCGGAATCAACATGACCGAGTGCGTCTGTGTAGGAATCCTTGTAGCTGTCACCGCATTTTGAGCATGTGTGTGTTGTGCAGCCTTTTTCGGTGCAGGTGGGGGCTGTTACTGCGGAGACATAGCTGTGTTCGCAGGCAAAGTCTACGGCAGGATTAAGGGATTGGAAAAGCAAAGCCGGACGAACTCCGAAGCCAGTGTAACCGGTATCATAGATGGTACTGAGATCACCGCTGATGTAAACCCCACATGCATACTCAGAATGACAACCGCCCGAACGTAGCAACCAAGAAGAGTTGCCGTTGTCAAGGTTTACCACTAAGCCCTGACATTTCGCGTATGCAGAGCCTTGTGCGGTTAGTGTGTCGGATTCTGATGTGTCACCTGCAAATCCGTAGTCTGTATTTTGAACTTCCGTGAAAG
>CAVFPQ010000020.1:0-1695 GCA_963624415.1 Acutalibacteraceae bacterium
TGTGGCAATAAGAACAGGTCAGACACAAGAGGGCAATAAAGGTGCATGGGGCATTAGCAATTAGCAATTAGCAATTAGCAATTTCGGAGCAATGCATAATGTAGAATGCATAATGTCGCAGACAAAAATCATCCGGTGAATGATTTTTGGCGTAGCGACTAATGAGGACCGGCGGCAGCGGTCCGTCAAACCAAAGCAAAGAAGGCACTGTGTGCCTTTGATTATAAAGCTCCGCCTCTTGCAAAGCCTCACTGACCACTGACTACTGACCTCACTTGCCTACGCAGAACCTCTTAAACACCTCATTCACGGTTTCATCCGTGACACGCTTTCCTGTGAGGGAATAGAGACTTTGAAGGGCGCAGTCTATGCTGACATTTACGGCATCGAGTGTAAGTCCGTTTGTGAGGGCTTCGATTGCCTCGTTTACAAAATTCAATGCATCGACAACGCTTTTACGCTGGCGTTCACCTATAAGCACTTCCTGCGACAGGTCTGTTCTGTCAAGTCCCAAGGTGCGTTCGAGTGCCTCTTTGAGCACATCAGCCGAGTCGGGATTTTTGGCGGAGATATACACAACCTCCGGAATGCTTCTTTTTATTTCATCCGTACAAAGTACGTTTTCAAGGTCGGTTTTGTTGATAACGGCGACACATCTTCTGCCCTTGCAAAGCTCTAAAAGCTCGGTGTCCTCTTTTGTAAGTTCGCGTGACACATCGAATACAGCCAAAGTAAAATCGGCGTTTTCTATTCTGTCTCTGGCAATGTCTACACCAATGCTCTCGACTTCATCCTCGGTTTCGTGTATGCCGGCGGTATCCGCAAGACGCAGAATTATATCGCCTATTCTGACAGTCTCCTCAACAACATCTCTTGTTGTGCCGGCGACAGAAGTTACAATAGAACGGTCATAGCCGCTTAAGAGATTCATAAGAGTTGATTTGCCGACATTGGGTTTTCCGCATATTACGGTGCGAACTCCCTCTGTTACCGCTTTGCCGTTGTCGCATCTGTCGATAAGCTTTCCAAGCTCTTTTGCGGCATTTTCGAGCGATACCGAGAGGCTCTGTCCGTCAACTGCCGGCACATCATCCTCGGGGTAATCCGCCCATGCAGCCAAAGAAGCGGCGGCTGAAATAAGCATCCCGGCTATTTCGTCCGCCTTTTTGCCGACTGCTCCCTTCAGAGCGTTTCTGGAAGCGTTAAGCGAGGCACTCCCCTGTGCCGAAATTATGTTCATGACACTCTCTGCCTGAACAAGATCCATTTTGCCGTTGAGAAAAGCCCGTTTTGTAAATTCGCCCGGGCCGGCACTGACAGCCCCTGCGGCAAGCACGGCACGCAGAACTCTCTGCATGACAAAAAGACCGCCGTGGCAGCAAAGCTCGACGGTATTTTCTCCTGTATAGCTGTGAGGCTGACGGTAGACAATCGCCACACCGTCATCTATCTCGCCGTCGCTGTCGTATACAGTGCCGTATGCGGCGGTATAGCCTTTCATATTTTCGGTTTTTTTATCGGATACGCACTTAAAGCACCTGTCGGCGATTTTGAATGCGTCGTCCCCCGATATTCGCACTATCCCAATACCCCCTGCGGCATTGGGTGTTGATATTGCTGCAATGGTAGGCATTGTATCCACCTTCATTTCAAAATAATGCTGAATGCATAATGCATAATTCATAATGTAGAATG
>CAVFPQ010000020.1:1912-23441 GCA_963624415.1 Acutalibacteraceae bacterium
TTTACGTCATGCATTCTGCATTCTACATTTTCTTTACGCTTACTTCCCCGAATTTAACAAATATATTTTCCTCTCCGGGCATGATTATTTCAAGTGCGCCGTCTGAACGTGTCTTGCCCGCCGTGCCGGATTTGACAACGCCGTTATGCGTAAATTCAACATCCTTTCCGAGCAGATAAGAACGGTTATTAAGCTTAATAAGAATATCATCCGTGACATATGACAATACATTCTTTTCGTATATAAGCCTGTCAAGACGGGCAACGATTTTATGTATAAGCTCTTCGCTTTCGATAAAGATACCTTCATCATGAAGCGATGTGATTTTCTGAACAAGTGCAGGGTCATCGGGATTTATATGGGCGTTGTTTATGCCTATTCCGACAACGGCTGTCAGGCTGTCGCCGACGCTTACAAGCTCCGTCAGAATACCGCAGACCTTTCTGTCCGATATATAAATATCATTTGGCCACTTAATATGTGTGGGACAGCCGGACATCTGCTCGATTACGTCACTGACGGCAAGACCGGCGGAGAGTGTAATAAACGGAATGTTCCCGGCATCCTTTTTAAGAGGATAGGAAGCGGAAAAGTATACACCGCCCAATGGCGATATAAAGCTTCTGCCGAGTCTGCCCTTGCCGTTTAACTGACGGTCGGCGGACACTACCGTTCCCACGGGATATTTTGAAGCATAGATCATTTTTTTGAGTTCGTTGTTTGTGGAATCCGTTTCGACAAAACGAATGTAGGTACGCTTGGGCATTTTCTGCACTCCCCTTTTAACCAATTAACAATTAACAATTTCGGTGTTCGCAGATATTACAGCCGACAAAAAACGATAGGCTAATCGTCAGCGGCAGCTTATAATCCAAAACACATGGCGTTTTAATTAATTATGCATTCTGCATTGCGAATTATTTGAGCTTAAGAACATAATTTATGCAAAGCAATTAACTATGCCCGTAAATCGTTTTTAAAGAAAAGAGCCGCTGTGTCGGCGGCTCGGTTTTTAAACAATATCAGTCTGTAAATTCTATTCCGTCAAGCAGCTCTTTAAGGGACTTGACATCCTTTGCAGACAATGTTATACCCTTGCTCATATTTTCATGATCGGGGCTCCAGTCACGGATATCATACTTTGCGTCCTTGCCGTTCCAGCTGATGAGGTTAAGCTCTTTCTGCCATCCTCCGCTGCCTTCGGAAATAACACCTATATGCTTTTCGATGTTGTAAGAAAAATTAGGCACGGTTATTTCTCCTTTCCTCGCATTTCTTTTATCTGTTTATATAATATATATTTATTCAGAGAAAATCAAGAGCTTTTTTTTATTTTACATCAACTTTGTTTATTTTTTCAGTGCATAATTCATAATCCGGAAGTTCTGCCGACTCAGATTTATAAACTCGCCTCTTGCGAAAACAACCGATCGCCGACTTCTTCAATATATTCCGCAAACCGATAAAAATTGTATTTATATTCTGATTAAAATGTGCTATACTTATTTTGTATTGCAAGTTTCCGGAGTTTTTCGGAGGTGATTTTTACGGATATTCGCATCGGCGACACATTACAGATGAAAAAAGCTCATCCGTGCGGTTCAAAAACCTTTCTTGTTCTGCGTTCCGGCATCGATTTCAAGCTCAGATGCGAGGGATGCGGACATGAAGTCATGGTTCCGAGAGTAAAAGCGGAGAAAAATATAAAACAGGTTACACGCGTCAGCGGAGATTAGCGATAAGAAAGAAAATATTATGATTGAAAAATTACAGCAGATAGAAAACAGATATAATGAAATAAACGAACGGCTCTGCCTGCCCGAGACGGCGACGGATATTGCACTCTCATCGTCTCTTCTTAAAGAGCTTAAAAGCATTACACCCGTTGTCGAAAAGTTCGGCGAATACAAAAAGAACGAGCAGAACACTTCAGATGCCAAGGCTCTCTTAGACACGGCAGGCGACGACAAAGAGCTTAAAGAGCTGGCACTTGAAGAATATACTTCAGGCAAAGAAAACGCCGAACGGCTGTTAAACGAGCTTAAAATTCTGCTTCTCCCGAAAGACGAAAACGACGGCAGAAACATTATCATGGAAATCCGCTCCTCTGCGGGCGGCGAAGAGAGCGCACTTTTTGCAGGCGTGCTTTTCAGAATGTATACAATGTACGCTCAGACAAAAGGGTGGAAAACCGAAACACTCTATCTTAACGAGTCGTCACTCGGCGGCATTAAAGAAATATCTTTTATGATATCGGGTGACAGTGTATACTCACGCATGAAATTTGAAAGCGGCGTTCACAGGGTTCAGCGTATTCCCGTAACCGAATCTAACGGCAAGATACAGACTTCCACCGCTACCGTTGCCGTATTGCCCGAAGCGCAGGAGGTTGACGTTAAGATAAATCCCGAGGATCTGCAGATAGACACCTTCCGTTCATCGGGTGCGGGCGGTCAGCACATTAACAAAACGGAGTCCGCCATACGAATTACACACATTCCGACAGGCACGGTTGTTGAATGTCAGGACGAGAGAAGTCAATACAAAAACAAAGACAAGGCCATGAAAATTCTCCGTTCACGCATTTTGCAGATGGAGCAGGAGAAGCACGACAAAGAGATAGCCGGCGAACGAAAAAGTCAGGTCGGCACAGGCGACAGAAGCGAGAGAATACGCACATACAACTACCCTCAGGGCAGAGTAACCGACCACAGAATAGGGCTGACTCTGTATAAACTGGAAGCAATTCTCAACGGTTCACTTGACGAGCTGACGGACGCGCTTATTACGGCGGATACGGCGGCAAAACTGCTTTCTTACGGAAATTGACTTCTGAAAAAAAACAATATTTTTGCATAATGCAGAATATCGGAAGACACTGCGTGTCTTGGTTTATAAAGCTTCGCCGGCATTAAAATTATCATTTCCATACTAATTTTATCTTTGCTTTAGCTTTATAATCCGAAACGCCTTTGCGTTTTCCTTCATTGTTAATTATTAATTGTTAATTGAAAATCGGGTACAGTCATGAAAACACAGATTTACAAGATTACAGATATTTCAAAACAGGCGGATGACATAAAATCCGCGGCTTCCGTTATAAAAAAAGGCGAAATTGCCGTATTCCCCACCGAAACGGTATACGGGCTCGGCGCAAACGCATTGGACGGAGACGCAGTTAAAAAGATATTCGAAGCCAAGGGCAGACCCGGCGACAATCCGCTTATTGTTCACATTACCGAAATTGACGAGTGGCGTCCGCTTGTCAGAGAGCTTCCCGAAAAGGCAATAAGGCTTGCCGAAAAATACTGGCCCGGTCCGCTTACGATGATTTTGCCGAAGAGTGATATTATCCCAACAGAAACTTCGGGCGGACTTGACACTGTGGGTGTTCGCTGTCCGTCACACCCAATAGCTCGGGCATTTATAAAAGCGGCAGGTGTTCCGATTGCCGCACCGAGCGCGAATATTTCCGGCTTCCCCTCACCCACGGCATTTCAGTATGTATATGATGATATGTTCGGTCGTGTTCCGGTGCTTATTGACGGCGGCGACTGCGATTTCGGAATTGAGTCTACCGTCATAACGCTTGCGACACCGACTCCCCGACTTCTGCGTCCCGGTGCGATAACGCTTGAAATGCTGAAAGAAGTATTGGGCGATGTCGATGTTGACGAAGCTGTTCTGAAGCCGCTCGCAAAGGGTGCGACTGCCGCCTCCCCCGGCATGAAATATAAGCACTATTCACCAAAAGCCGATATTACGATAATAAACGGCTCACTTGACGATTTTATAAAATACGCAAATTCACACAAAAACGATGCCGACTTTGCTCTTGTTTTTGAGGGCGAAGAAAACGCCGTGCCCCTTCCATGTGTTACAATGGGACGAGAGGATGATTCCCTTTCGCAGGCACACCGACTTTTTGACGCACTGCGTGAGCTTGACGACAGCGGCGCAAAAAAGGTATTTGCACGCTCCCCCTCAACCGAAGGTGTGGGATTAGGGGTTTGCAACAGACTGTACCGAGCGGCAGGGTTTAAAATAATCGGCAAACAGTAATCGGAAATAAGCAATGAAAGTCAGCACGAAAGCTATCATATCATATAATCAACAAACTGCTGATTTATAAGGAGTTTTATCATGCCAACCGCAAAAATTATCGGAATTTCCGGCTGTTCCGGTTCCGGAAAAAGTACCGTCTGTGACTTGCTTAAAAATGTCAGAGCGTATATAATAGATGCCGATGAGGTTTCACGCAGGGTTGTTCAGCCCGGCAGTCCGACACTTAAAGAGCTTGCCGACAGATTCGGCGAGGATATTCTGAACAGTGACGGCACATTAAACAGACATCTTCTTGCCGACCGTGCTTTTTCAAACGAAGAAAACACAAAGGCACTGACGGACATAACACATTACGCGATAATGGGTATTATAGTCCGTGAAATGAATGCAAATCTTTTTTCTTACAGATATATTATTCTTGACGCTCCGCTGCTTTTTTCATCGAAGCTTTATAAGCTGTGCGACAAAACCGTGCGTGTCTATGCGCCTAAACAGGTCTGTATTTCAAGAATAATAAAAAGAGACAACATAACGCCGAAGCAGGCTTTCCAAAGGCTAAAGGCACAAACTGAAGAAATTGAGCTTTCAAAAAAAGCCGACATAACAATACGCAATTACTCTCCGTATAAGCTTACGGACGAAATAAAAAAGATATTTTAATCGGGAGGTCTACATTATGACAGCTGCAGAGCTTAAAAATTCACTTTTCTACAAAAACGAAAACTCATTCAAAATAATGAGTGAGACGGATGCCAAGGCGGCATACGACTTCTGCGAGGAGTACAAGACATTCCTTGACGAGGCAAAAACCGAGCGTGAGGCAGTATCAAAGGTAGTTGAGCTTGCGAAGGCAAACGGCTACACCGAGTTCCGCCCCGGCACATTCTATACCGAAGGCACAAAAATTTATTATAACAACCGCGGCAAATCGATAATTCTTGCCGTTATAGGCAAGCGTGAGCTGTCCGACGGCGTAAAGATTGCCGCCGCGCACATCGACTCCCCCAGACTTGACCTTAAACAGAATCCCCTTTATGAAGACAACGGTCTCGCAATGTTCAAAACTCACTATTACGGCGGTATAAAGAAGTATCAGTGGACAACAATTCCGCTTTCACTTCACGGCGTTATAGTCAAGAAAAACGGAGAAAAAATTACCGTTAAAATCGGCGAGGATGACAGCGATCCCGTATTTGTCGTATCAGACCTTCTTCCCCATCTTGCGACCGAGCAGATGAAAGAGACTCTTGCCGCCGGAATAAAAGCGGAAAAGCTCAACATTTTAGTAGGCAGCCGTCCGTTTGATGACAGCGACGAATCCGACAACATAAAGCTTAATATAATGAACATTCTTCACGAGAAGTATGACATTACCGAAGCCGATTTTCAGAGTGCGGAGCTTGAGATTGTTCCGGCTTTCAAAGCAAAAGACGTAGGTCTTGACCGCTCCATGATAGGTTCATACGGTCACGATGACAGAGTATGCGCCTACCCTGCTCTTATGGCAATTCTCGACACCGACACACCCGAATACACCTGCGTAACCGTTCTTACCGACAAGGAAGAGATAGGCTCCGAGGGCAACACCGGACTTAATTCTTCTTATCTTAAATATTTTATTGCCGACCTTGCAACTGCGGCGGGACTTGATCCGTGGACGGTGCTCAGTGCTTCACAGTGCCTTTCGGCTGATGTTAACTCCGCTTTTGACCCCAATTATGCCGATTCCTTCGACGGCAAAAACGCAAGCTATGTCAATAAGGGTGTCTGCATCTGCAAGTACACAGGTTCAAGAGGCAAATCCGGTGCATCGGACGCAAGTGCGGAATTCCTCGGAAAAATCCGCAAAATTCTCGACAATGCCGGTGTTTGCTGGCAGACAGGCGAGCTGGGCAAAGTAGATCTCGGCGGCGGCGGAACAGTCGCGAAATATGTCGCTTCACTTGACATTGAGGTTGTCGACATAGGCGTACCCGTTCTTTCAATGCACGCTCCCTACGAAGTTGTCGGCAAAGCCGATGTTTATGCGGCATATAGAGCATTTTCTGAATTTTTCAAATCTTAAAAATTTTCAGTAGTCAAAATCAAAAAAAGGGGCGGGGACAATTATTAATTGTTAATTATCATCAGCCGCCAATCCCCGGCCCTTTGATTGCTCATTGCCGATTGCCGAGTGCTTATTATATAAAGGTAACCTTACTGCCATGCTTATCTCTGTATCTTCCCTCTCCTCCGGAGCATTTATTCTGCCGGCGTCGATTGTCGATGACGGACTCAAAACCGTATCCGGAAGCTTTTTAAAAGTCATTTTATATGTGTTCAAAAACATTTCAAGTCCGATAAACGCACAGGATATTTCCGATAAAACCGGGCTTGATGTCGGCGAAGTTAACGATGCTCTTTACTTCTGGAAAGAAAAGGGTCTTTTAAGTGACGGCGAATTACCCGAACAAATAATTGCAATTCCAAAGCCGGACAAAAAGGCGGAGGAAGCAAAGCCCGTGTCCCGTATTGAAGCAGTCACGACACCTGTTAAACCTAAAAAAAGTATCACCGAGCCTTCACGCCTTACTCACAAAGAGATTGCAGAAAGGCTTGCCGAGTCAGAAGAAATACGGGTGCTTCTTCGTGAGTGCGCCAACAAATTAGGGTCATTTGACGACAGCTATTCTTCATCGCTCATACTTCTTCATGACTATTACGGACTGCCGACAGAGGTCATATTGGTGCTTCTGGAGCTTGCCGATATATCGGGAAAACCCCGCAATATGAACTATATTTACAAGGTCGGGCAGAACTGGTCAAATCGTGAAATTCTGACGCTTGAGGATGCCGACGCGGAATTAAAGCATATTCAGTCGCAGAACGCCTATTGGAAGGACTTCTGCGAAATCACGGGCTTTAATAAACTCAAACCCACACAAAGTCAGAGCGAAATGCTTACAAAATGGATTGAGAGATATCATTTTTCAATGTCAATGCTCTCGTGTGCATATGAAGAAATGAGCAAGCGGACAGACGGGACAAGCTTTTCGTACATGGACAAAATTCTGACAAAATGGTATAACGAAAAAATTGACACTCCCGACAAGGCGAGGGATGCCAATCTCAAATTTTTCGAAGAGACGGCACAGAAAATCGCCGCATCGAAAAAGAAAAAGAACGGACAATCAGGCACTGCCCCGGCAGAAAATTATCAGACACCCGCTTCATATGATATAGAAGCCGCAACACAGAAAGCCAAAACATCCGTACCGACACTTAAAAAGAAGGAGAAACGCTGATGTCATACACAAAAGAAATGATAGACGCCGCTTCCGCTGAAATTCTGGCACGCAAAACACACGCCGAAAATACAGCCGAGGAGCATCGCAGAAAATTTTCCGAGACAGAACCGGTGTTCAATGAATATCAGCGTGCTCTTATAATGGCGGTCAGAAGTGCCGTAAACGCAATAGGCAAATCGAGCAAAAACGCCGCCGATATTCTTGAAGAACAGAAAAAACTGAGCCTTGAAACGCAGGAAAATATCCGCCGACTTCTTAAAAAGCATGACCTGCCCGACAATTATCTTGAACCGGACTATACGTGCAAAAAGTGTAACGACACGGGCTTTGTCGACGGAAAAATGTGTGACTGTTTTAAGGACCTTCTGAAGAAAAATGTATATACAGAGGCCAAAAAAATTTCTCCGCTGAGCTTTTGCCGCTTTGAGGATTTTTCTCTTGATTATTACCCGACCGAAATAAACCCGGAATACGGCTGTTCACCCCGTGAGAGAATGGCTGACATTCTGGCATTCTGCAGGGGATACGCCGCCGATTTTGACACTTCATCACAGAGTATTCTTATGGCAGGTGAAACAGGTCTCGGAAAAACGCATCTTTCGCTGTCAATCGCAGGTGAAGTCATAAACAGGGGCTTTACCGTTGTATATAATTCCGCACAGAATATTTTTACGGAGCTTAACAGAGAGCATTTCGGCAAGGGTGATCCGTCATTCGGCTATGAAACGCTCCTGCTTGACTGCGACCTTCTTGTTATGGACGATTTGGGCGCGGAGTTTTCGACATCATTTACACATTCCGCACTTTATAACATTATAAATACACGCATAAACAGTTCTTTGCCGACTATTATCAGCACGAACTACTCACTCAAAGAGATAGAAGAAAAATACACACGAAGGATTTCATCCAGAATAATAGGCGAATACGCAATACTGAATTTTATAGGGCGTGACATTCGCCAGCTTAAAAACGATTAATATGAACGAAAATAATTTCAGACACGATACGGGCGAGCGAATTGCTTATTACAGAAAGCTTTCGGGACTTACGCAGTCCGCACTTGCCGAAAAAATAAATTATTCCGATAAGGCAATATCAAAATGGGAAAGAGGAGAATCTCTCCCCGATATATTTGTGATAATGCGTCTGTCGGAGCTTTTCGAGATTACGCCGAATGAGCTTTTGGGCGTAAAAGAAAATCAGCCCGACACCGATTCATTGGCTGCCGAGCTTAACAAAAGAAAAAAAATAAAGCATATAATGGTAACCATACTTTCTGTTTTGCTGGTATGGTTTGTGGTTGCCGTCGCTTTCTTTATATGCGATCTTATAATAAACAACTTTTTAGGGCAGAACGAAAAAAGAATTGCGCTTATGTTTCTGTACGCAGTTCCTATTTCGTTTATAGTGCTGACGGTATTTTCCGCTCTTTGGGGGCGGCATTGGATGCAGGCGACATCCGTTAGCGGAATACTGTGGGGGCTTGTGGCTTCCTTTGTCGTATCAATGCAGTCATTCGGAATGCTTCGGAAATATTCTGGAGCGGTTTATATAGCCGCGGCCGTTTTTCAGGCGCTGATTGTGCTGTGGTTTCTTATGAGAAAACTGATGAGGAAGAAAAACAGCTAAAAAGCTAACAAGAAGCAGATATTACTAATTAACAATTTCGAACTTGCACAGTGTGCCTTGGATTATATTTTTAATGTAGAATGCATAATGTAGAATGCATAATTTCGGAAGGCACGCTGTGCCGCTACGCCTCTTGCGAAGCCAACTGACCACTGACCACTGACTTCTGACCACTGCACATAAAAAAAGCCCGGGTTTTTCCCGGACTTTTTTTATGTGCTTTTGATTATTTCCAGCTGAATGTTGCCATGCCGTAAATATAGATTATAAGTATTGCAATGGGAACGACATAGCGGAAGATGGGCTTCATCCAGTTTTTGACCTTCAGGCCCTTGCCGGCGTTGGCTTCTTCCATGAAGTTCTCCCAGCCCCAGCCCCACGGATTGCAGCAGAACAGAGCAAATACAAGAGAGCCGAGAGGCAAAATGTTGTTTGAAACAATGAAATCCCAGAAATCAAGCCACGCACTGCCCTCTGCGAACGGCTGAAATTTGAATACACTGTATCCGAGAGCGGTTGTAATACCGAGGCCGAAAACGATTAACGCACAGACTATGCATCCCTTAGGACGGCTCCAGCCCGTAAGCTCACGGAGCATCGCAAGAATATTTTCACATACCGCAAATACCGTTGACATAGCGGCGAAAATCATAAACAGGAAGAAAATCGAGCCCCATATTCTGCCGCCTTCCATATGATTGAAAACAGTAGCCATGGTATCGAAAAGAAGGCTGGGACCTGCGTTAACTTCAAGACCGTATGTATAGCATGCGGGGAACATTATAACACCTGCCATTATGGCAACGAATGTATCAAGTGCGATAATATTGACGGATTCACCCATAAGTGAACGCTCTTTGTCAATATAGCTTCCGAAAATAGCCATACTGCCCATGCCGACGGAGAGTGTAAAGAACGCCTGATTCATTGCGCCGACTATAACCTTGCCGTTGATTTTTGTAAAATCGGGAACAAGATAGAATTTGAGTCCTTCTTTTGCGCCGTCAAGAGTACAGCTGTGAACCGCCAGAACAAGCATGAGGAACAGCAGCAAAATCATCATATATTTTGTTACTCTTTCAAGTCCGCCCTGAAGCTTAAAGCAGAGAACAGCAAAAGCGATAATTACCGTAACGGCAAGGAAAATTACGTTTACCTTGGGATCTGAAATCATTGTCGCAAATCCGAGATTCTCACTCTGTCCGGTTAAAAACTTTACAAAGTAATAGATAATCCAGCCGGTAACAACGGTGTAGAACGCCATGAGCGCAATGTTGCCGACAAGGGAGAACCAGCCGTGTATATGCCATTTCTGACCGGGCTTTTCTATCTGCTGATACATATAAATAGGACTTTTCTGTGCTTTTCTGCCTATGGCAAATTCCATAGTCATAACGGGCAGACCCATAATAAGCAGGCAGAGAATGTATATCAGAACAAATCCGCCTCCGCCGTACTCGCCGCACATCCACGGAAACTTCCATACGTTTCCGCAGCCGATAGCACAGCCTGCCGACAACAGAATGAAGCCGAGACGGCTTCCTAATTTTTCTCGATTTTCCAAAATAATTGCTCCTTTTATAATATGAAATGTATAATACATAATTTCGGAAGTCACTGCGTTCATTGATTTTTACAGCTTCACAGCTTATAATCCAAGTCCGCATGACTTCCGAAATTGTGAATTGTTAATTATCAGTTGCCG
This sequence comes from Acutalibacteraceae bacterium, assembly GCA_963624415.1. Classification (GTDB taxonomy): domain Bacteria; phylum Bacillota; class Clostridia; order Oscillospirales; family Acutalibacteraceae; genus RUG806. Next base: position 12,602 of record CAVFPQ010000020.1, read on the forward strand.
ATTTTTACGGTCTCGCTTCACCCGAATTTCCGTTCTTCATAGCATCAATAGCAGAAAGACGGTCTTCGGCAAGTGTGATATTTGTTGTTCCGTAAATTGTATTCTGCAGATCCTGTGCCGCCGCGGGATAATCAACAATCCATACCCACGCATAACCAAGATAGTCAAGTCTGCAGCTTTCGATAGGCTCGGTTATGGTTGTAAGCTCATAGTTATACCATTTTCCGAGTAATCCCTGTGTTGCGAGTGATATAAGAGTGGCTGTCGAACAGTCTGTGCGTACATATTTGAGAAGTGTGCTTATAACATCGCTTACCTGCGACATTGTAACAGTCTCTGAGGCGTTAATAAGAGCTGTTATAAATGTACGCTGTCGTCTTGTACGGCTTATGTCTCCGTCTGAGTCGCAGTGACGGATGCGGCAGAAACCGAGAGCTTCCTCACCGGTAAGAAGAACCGAATCGCCCCATGTGCCTGTGTAGCCCATCTCTTTTGCCATTGCCTGCTGTTCATACTCTTTTATCGGCACTTTAACACCGCCGATTGCGTCAACAACCTCTTTGAATGTCTGAAAGTTTACGGAAACATAATAGTCAATAGCTATCTTATAGTCATTTTCTATTGTTTCGATAAGACATTCCGCACCGCCGTTTGCGTATGCCGCATTTACTTTTGCGTACTTGTCGCCATACTGTGTTTTTATGTATGTATACGAGTCACGCATGAAAGATGTAAGATACAGCTTCTTTGTCTCTTTATTTACGGACAACAGAATTATCGAGTCGGCGTTTGTTCCGCCTTCATCAATACCTATAAGCAAAAAGTTTATAACATTTTTGCTTTTCATAATTTGATCTTCTTTATACTCGGTTGCCCACTCTTTAAGAATTGATGACAGATTGTCGCTGTCACGAAGCTCCGATAAAGCTTCGACAACGTAATCATCGTTATCCTGTTCGCCGTCACCGTCGGCATCAACCTTTGTGTCATCAACAAATTCGGAATTATTGTTAAGGAACTCCTCTGACAGGTCAATTCCGAAAATCATGCATACAAACACACCGCCCGTAACCAGAAGCAAAGCGATTATTACAAGAAGTACACGGTTCAGCTTTTTAAGAAAAGGGGTTTCCTCTTTTTTCTTTTGCTTTTCCGCTTTTTTCTGTGTTTTCTTTTCTTCTTTGGTTATGGCTTCTTCTTTTTTCGGCATATAATTCGCTCCTTTTTTTGGGAGTAATATTTTTTATGCATCTGACTGTTTTGCTCTACGGTATTAAAGTCAAACGAAGGATATTTTATTCCGTTTGTTCACCGTTGTCAACATTAATTTCTTCGGGTTCGTTATTTTCATCTGTTGCCGTGTCGTCAACGGGGAGTGCGGTTGTTTCTTCGTCCTCACTCTTTTTTGTAACGGTCATGGTGATTATTCTGTCGTTTTCGTCAAGGCGCATAACCTTTACGCCCTTTGACGGACGGGAGCATTCACGGATACTCTCGGCGGAAATGCGTATGACAATGCCGTTTTCGGATACGAGAATAACATCATCGTCGGCAAATACCTTTTTGATTGAAGCGACCTTGCCGAACTTGTCAACCTTATAGTTGATTGTACCCATACCGCCTCTTGACTGAACACGATAATCCGAATAATCGCTCTTTCTGCCGTTGCCGGTTTCGGTGACTGTGAGAATTTTGCCGCCTTCACCTTCGTTTATAAGCTCCGCGCCGACAATATAATCGTCATCCTTCTTGAATGTAATTGCTTTTACACCTCTGCCCTGTCTGCCTATGACACGCGCGTCGTTTTCGTTGAAGCGAATGCCGAGACCGTTGTGTGTCGCAATGAATACATCGGAATTGCCGTCTGTGAGCAGAACATTTTCGAGTACGTCGTTTTCATCAAGATTTATGGCTATAATGCCGTTCTTTCTTATATTCTTAAAATCAGACAGTGCGGTACGCTTAATAACGCCGTTTCTGGTTACCATAAGAATATTTTCATCTGCGGCTTCTTTCGGAATCATAAGCATTGCGGATGCCTTTTCATCCGACTCAATAGGCAGAATATTAACAAGGTTCATGCCCTTTGATGTGCGGCTGCCCTCGGGAATTTCATAGCCCTTGATCTTGTATGCCTTACCCTTTGTGGTAAAGAACATTACATAATCGTGAGTGGAGCATGTGAACATTGTGTCGACAACATCCTCTTCACGAGTGGTAAGTCCCAGCTTGCCTCTGCCGCCCTTACGCTGAATACGGTATTCGTCTGCCGGTATTCTCTTGATATATCCCATGCGAGTCTTTGTAAATACGCATTCTTCCTCGGGGATAAGATCCTCAACATCAACCTCACCGCTGACATTTACGATCTCGGTGCGGCGTTCGTCTGCAAATTCATCTCTGATTTCAATTGCCTCTTTCTTGACAACCTCAAGAACCGTCTCACGGGATGAGAGTATGTGCAGAAATTCCGCAATCAGCTTTTCGAGCTGTGCCTGTTCATCTTCAAGCTTTTCTCTTTCGAGACCTGTAAGCTGTCCTAAACGCATCTGAACAATGTGGTTTGCCTGAATATCGTCAAAGCCGAAGCGGTCGCAAAGACGCTCCTTGCCTTCGGGTATGCTCTTTGAAGAACGCAGAATTTCTATGACTTCATCGATAAAGTCAAGTGCTTTAAGAAGTGCTTCGAGTATGTGCGCTCTGTCCTGTGCCTTTTTAAGGTCAAACTCCGTTCTTCTTTTTACGACATTAAACTGATGGTCGATATACTCTTCAAGAATCTGCTTGAGTGTAAGAATCTTGGGCTCGCCGTTTACAAGCGCCAGCTGAATTATGCCGTATGAAATCTGAAGCTGTGTAAGAGAGTAAAGCTGATTTAACACAACCTGCGGATTTGCCTCACGCTTTAATTCAATAAGTATATTCATGCCTTCACGGGATGAATAGTCGTTTACATTTGCGAGTCCGTCGATTTTTTTATCTTTATGAAGCTGAGCTATGCTTTCGATAAGTCGTGCTTTATTAACCTGATAAGGAAGCTCGGTAACGGAAATCTGATAGCGTCCGTTCTTTGTCTCCTGTATTTCGCATCTTGATCTTACGGTTATTTTGCCGCGTCCGGTTGCGTATGCCGCTCTTATGCCCGCTCTGCCCATGATTATGCCGGCTGTCGGAAAATCGGGCCCCTTTATATGCTGCATAATGTCTTCGAGTGTGCAGTCGGGGTTGTCTATGACACAGCACATACCGTCAATGACTTCTTTTATGTTATGCGGAGGAATATTTGTCGCCATACCGACGGCGATACCGGTTGAACCGTTTGCCAAAAGGTTCGGAAAACGCGCGGGCAGAACAACCGGCTCTTTTAAGCGGTCATCGTAGTTGCCCTGAAAATCAACTGTATCTTTGTTTATATCCGTGAGCATTTTAAGAGAAATCTTGCTCATTCTGGACTCTGTGTAACGGTATGCGGCGGGCGGATCACCGTCGACCGAACCGAAGTTTCCGTGACCGTCAACAAGCATGTATCTCAAAGAGAAGGTCTGCGCAAGACGAACCATGGCATCATAGACGGATGCGTCACCGTGGGGATGATAGCGACCGAGAACAGAACCGACCGTGTCTGCGCACTTACGATACTCTTTATCGGGAGTAAGGTTATTCTCATACATTGTATAAAGAATACGCCTGTGAACGGGCTTTAAGCCGTCACGAACATCGGGAAGCGCTCTCTGCATGATAACGGACATTGAGTAATCGAGAAAGCTTTTACGCATTTCTTTGTTAAGATCAACATCCAGAAGCTGCCCCTTAGGCTCTTCCTCGGTATCGGGAGTATTGTTGTTTATGTTTTCGTTATCCATTATTTATGCCTCCCTTAAACATCAAGGTTTTGAACGAATTTCGCGTTTTTCTCGATAAAGTCGCGTCTGGGTTCAACTTTATCACCCATAAGAATCGAGAATGTTTCATCTGCTTCAACGGCATCCGAAAGATTTACACGGAGCATTGTGCGTGTTTCGGGGTCCATGGTTGTTTCCCACAGCTGATGGGGGTCCATTTCACCGAGACCTTTGTAACGCTGAATGGTGTAACCGGTGCCAATTTCTTCTATTATTTTATCTCTCTGCTCATCTGAATAAGCATAGCGGTGTTTTTTGTTTTTGGTAAGTCTGTAAAGCGGCGGCTGTGCAATGTAAACATAGCCGTTGTCTATAAGCGGACGCATATATCTGAAAAAGAATGTAAGAAGCAGTGTTCTGATGTGAGCACCGTCAACATCGGCATCCGCCATTAAAACTATCTTGTGATATCTGAGCTTTGTTATATCAAACTCATCACCGATACCCGTGCCTAAAGCAAGCACAACGGGGACGAGTTTTTCATTTGAAATTACTTTGTCTATTCTTGATTTTTCAACGTTGAGCATTTTGCCCCACAGCGGAAGAATAGCCTGAATTGTTCTGTCCCGGCCTTCTTTAGCCGAGCCGCCGGCGGAATCTCCCTCGACTATGAACAGTTCGCAGTTTTCGGGATTTTTGTCGGTGCAGTCGGCAAGCTTTCCGGGAAGTCCGCCGCCGTCAAACGCGGATTTTCTTCTCGCAAGATCTCTTGCCTTTCTTGCAGCCTCTCTCGCTCTTGATGCTTCAAGCGCTTTATTGAAAATCATTTTCGCGATTGCAGGATTTTCTTCGAAGAAAGTCATAAGTCTGTTATAAACAAGACTCTGAACAATGGGTGTAATATCGGTATTTCCGAGCTTGCCCTTTGTCTGACCTTCAAATTCGGCATCGGTAAGCTTTACGCTTATTACAGCGGTAAGACCTTCACGGACATCATCGCCCGACAGCTTTTTGTCGCCGTCTTTAATCATGCCGTACTTTTTGCCGTAGTCGTTAAACACACGTGTAAGAGCGTTTTTGAAACCGACTTCATGTGTGCCGCCGTCCTCTGTGCGGACATTGTTGGCAAACGAAAGAATAAGCTCGTTATAGCTGTCGTTATACATAAGGGCGACTTCTGCCGAACGGTCATCCTTTACCATAGAGAAATGAATGGCTTTATCGTAAATCGGCGTAAGTCCTCTGCTCTCGTTTAAGTACTCGGCAAAGCTTGAAAGTCCGCCTTCATAACAGAAGACCTCTTCTTTTATGTTATCGGGATCACGCTTGTCTGTAAGAGTGATTTTGAGTCCGGCGTTTAAGAATGCCTGTTCTCTTATGCGGCGTTCGAGTGTCTCAAAATCATAAACCGTTGTTTCGGTAAATATTTCGGCATCGGCCTTGAATACTATCAGCGTTCCGTTTTCGTTTGTATCGCCGACAATTTCAAGGTCGCTCGCTATGTTGCCTCGCTCAAACTTCTGACGGTATACATGACCGTTCTGACTTACTTCAACCATAAGCCACTCCGAGAGAGCGTTTACAACGGAAGATCCGACACCGTGAAGACCGCCCGACACTTTATATCCGCTGCCGCCGAACTTGCCGCCGGCATGAAGAACCGTAAGAACAACGGTAACAGCCGGAAGCCCCTGCGACGCTTTTATTTCAACCGGGATACCTCTGCCGTTATCCCTTACGGAAATTACGTTATCGGGAAGAATTTCCACTTCGATATGTGTGCAAAAGCCCGCCAACGATTCATCTATTGAGTTGTCGAGTATTTCATACACAAGGTGATGAAGCCCCTTAGGACCGGTCGAGCCGATATACATACCGGGACGCATTCTGACCGCCTCAAGTCCTTCGAGAACCTGAATCTGGTCGGCGCCGTAATCATCGGTAACCGCGGTTACCATTTCGGCGTCAACGCCCGTGTCCTCCTCACGCATTTCTTCCGCAAACCTGAGCTCTTCTTCGTCAAGTCCGGAATTTTTCTTTTCGGAATTTGCCATGGTTTTTCCTCCCAAGATAGAAGCCGACTGTTTTTTTAAACTGTCGTGCCGATTTTTATACTGCCGCAGAATTATTTTCTTCCGTTTACTCTGCTGAGCAGTGTGAGTGTTGAATATTTTGAAATTATTACTGTCTGATTTGTTTTGTCGTTTTTATCTGCCGTAACGGTAAATGAGCGTGGAATGTCTGTTGTTACCGTTATGACCTGCCTGTTTTTTTCGGCTTTTGTAAGATAATCTCTTGTATTTTTTACTACCGTTGAAGTGTCGGTATCAAATATGCCGATTATATTTTTATTAAGAATAACCGTGTCGGGGGAGAGGTCGAGATACATATTTAATTTTCCTCTTTATATAAGGAGCAGTTTAATTTATGCCGCATACCTTTTTTTTAATGCATAATTCATAATGCAGAATATCGGAAGTACTGCGGACTTGAATTATAATGCTTCGCAAAATTTTTTTCGGTTACATACTGTTTAGCCACTGCACCTTGTTAACTATGTTGTTCATTTATTTTTCCATTTTTGACTTCAAAAGTTTTTCCTTCGCACAGTCTTAAAACGTTTGCGGGGTCACAGCAGGTGATAAAAACCTGGCTGTCTTTAATATGATTTAATATATAATCCTGACGGGATTCGTCAAGCTCGCTCATAACATCGTCAAGAAGCATTACGGGCTGTTCGCCGGTCTGTGATTTTATAACTGCGGCTTCGCCTAATTTAAGAGCCAAAGCACATGATCGCTGCTGACCTCTGCTGCCGTATGTTCTCGCCGGAATACCGTTGATTTTTATTTCAATGTCGTCACGATGCGGACCGATCGAGGTTATTCTGTATAATATATCTTCGTTTCTTTTGCTTTGAAGCAGTTCAAGAAGTGACTCGCCGTGTTTTATGCCTTTTTGTATATATCCGAGTGATATTTCTTCTTTTCCGGAGGACAGTCCGTCATATATCTCCGTTACATAAGGCGACAGGGCGTTTATGTAATCTTTTCTGTAAGAAGTAAGCTCCTCGCCGACAGCCGCAGTCTTTTCGTCAATAATATCAAGCATAGAATACAGCGACGGATTTTTGCGGATGTCTTTAAGTATTACACTTCTCTGATTTAAAAGCCGTCTGTAATTTGTAAGAACTCCGGCAAAAGCGGGTTTTAGCTGGCATATCGCAGAGTCTATAAATTTTCGTCTTTCGCTCGGGCCGTCACCTATAACGGATAAAAAAGACGGAGAGAAAACAACTGCGGAAAATTTTCCTATCATTGAAGCCGAGCTTTTAAGCGGAATGCCGTTTAATGTCGGCTTTCGTCCGCCGTCTATTAGTATTTCGGCTTTATTAAGACGAACTGATGTTGTAAATTCGGCTCTGAGTCTTGCTTTGTCACAGCCGAATTTTACAAGCTCGGTGTCCTTTGCTCCGCGAAAGCTTTTAAGACCGGAAAAAAGCCATATTCCCTCAAGAATATTTGTTTTTCCCTGGGCGTTTTCACCGTAGATGATATTTACGCCTTCAGTCGGCTCTATTGTTATTTTTTCGAGATTGCGAAACCCCGAATATTCAAGCTTATTAAGTTTCATTCAGCGAAAATTACGCTTCGTGACAGATTATGAAGCGTCTGTCCTTATATTCAAAATTATCTCCGTCATACAGCTTTTTTCCGCGGACAAGACATGTTTCGTTGTTTACTCTTATTCTGCCCTCTTCTATGAGAATTTTAGCGTGGCCTCCGGTTTCGGCTATACCCGAAAATTTAAGCGCGGCATCAAGCTTTATAAAATCCGTATGTATAGGCAGATTTTCTTCTTTTATTTCAAGAGCTTTAACTCTGACTTTTTTTATTTTTCGTCCGTCGGGGGTAATTGTGGGCATTAAAAATCACTCTTTCTTTAGAAACGGAAACTTTATTATAATTTGAAATGCAGAATGTATAATTCATAATTTCGGAAGTCCTGCGGACTTGGATTTATAAGCTCCGCCTCTTGTGAAACTTACTGTTCATTACTAACTTTCATTGCTACTGCTGATTGCTTTTTATTCATTTCTTATTCTGACCGGCAGCACAAGATACATATATTTATCGGTGTAGTCCGTGGGTTTTATTACCATCGGCGCAAACGAGCCGTTAAAGCACATTACCGCTTCTTCGTCCTCTATGTTTCTGAGTGAGTCGAGAATATATCTGCTGTTAAAGCCTATTTCAAGACGCTTGCCTGTGACTGAGGCTTCGGTCTTATCTTCGGATGTGCCGAGTGCGGTTATGCTTGATACTTTTATGATACCGTCCTCGTTTATCATCATTCTGATGGGACTTCTCTGTTTTTCGGTAATGACAACGGATGTTCTTTCTATTGTATCAATAAGATTTTTGAGATTTATTTTGACTTCTGTTGTGATTGTAGCGGGAATTGCCGTTCTGTAATCGAGAAATTCGCCTTCAAGAAGTCTGGATATGATATTGTAACCTTTAATTTCAAAAACAATATGCTTTGACGCTATGGACATTTTTACAAAGCCGTCCTCATCGTCTATAAGCTTTATGACTTCATTCATTGTTTTTGCGGGAACAACAAATTCTTTTGTGTCACCTTCATAGTTCGCAAATTCGCTTCTTATGGCAAGACGGAAACCGTCAAGAGCTACAAGCTTCATTTCGCCGGGACTGAGAGTGAATTTTATTCCTCTGTGAGCCGCTTTTGTATCATCGGTTGATACTGCAAATACGGTACGCTTTACCGCTTCTCTTAATACAACCTGAGATATATTAAATGGAATACTGTCGGTAACCTCGGGTATTTCGGGATATTCTGTCGCATTAAGACTTATAAGACTGTATTCCGTGTCGCCGCTGCTTATGGTAACCTTATTTTTTTCGTCACAGTCTATTATGAGTGTATCGTTCGGAATTTTGCGGAGCATATCGCAGAACATTTTGGCATTGACAACTATGCTGCCGCCGCGTTCTACTTTGACATTAATCTGCGTGGTAATACCAAGCTCGAGATCATAGCCGCAAAGCTCTATTTTATTTTCGGATACGGTGCTTATCAGAATTCCTTCAAGATGAGGCATGACCGCTTTATTCGGGATACAGCGACCGACATTGAGACATGCTTCGGTAAGAGCATTCGTATTGCATATTATTCTCATAATCAAATCCCCTTTATAAAAGCCTTTTGCGAATTGTTAATTTATGAAAATTCATTTTTTTATAGGCAGTCGGCTTATGAGTAAATTTTTTCGGATTTCCCTTTTTCGGGTAAAATAAGAGAGTTTAAAAATAGAAGTAGTAGTAGTGTGTGTTGAAAGTGTTGAAAAGTGCCGAAAATGGCTTTGTTAAGCGGAAAAAGGCAAAATTCTGAGTCTTGAAAACTTTTTGAAAAGAAAATGTTTTAAACAACGGGTAAAAATGCGATGTTGAATTTGTTTAAAAGGCGATTGTTTAAAAGTGAAAACTTGTTTAAAAGATGCTCTGATTTATTTTGACTGAAACTCGTTTATTGAGGACATTGCAATTGCCTTTATGCTCGGTATTTCATTCATCTTTTTCTGAGCCGCCGCTATTGCGTGAATAACGGTTGAGTGATTTTTATTGAAGTATACACCTATCTCCTGCAAGGTAAGATCTGTTACTTCCTTAAGAACATACATGGCTATCTGGCGTGCGGTGTTTATGTTGTTCTGACGCTTTTCGGATTTTAAATCGGATGGAGTTACGCCGAATGATTTTGCTACATATTCCATAACCTTTTCGACGGTTACTTTTACAGGCTGACCGTCGCCCGTTACATCGTCCATTATCTCTTTAAGCTGTTCGAGTGTAATGGGAGTGCCGAAAGCGGTTGTCATTGCGGAAATCTTTTTTACTATGCCTTCAAGCTGACGGATATTATTTTTTATGCGGTGGGCAATCATTTCGACGTATTCATCTGACAGTGACACATGGAGCTGCTCGCATTTTCTTAAAATAATTGCTTTTCTTGTGTCGAAGTCGGGCGGCTGAACGTCTGCTGTTATGCCCCATTCGAATCTTGTTTTAAGTCGTTCGGTGATGCCCTCCATTTCTCTGGGCGGTACATCGGATGTAAGGACTATCTGTTTGCTGTTCTGATAAAGGGCGTTGAATGTATGGAAAAATTCTTCCTGTACGGCATCGCCTCGCTGAATGAACTGTACATCGTCCATGAGGAGTGCGTCAACATTACGATATTTGTTTCTGAATTTGTCGGGTGTCTTTTTGGCGATTGACTCGACCATTTCATTCATGAAGTTTTCGCCCGTTGTGTAAATGATAACGTAGTTGGGATTTTTGCGCTTGATTTCGTTTAGTATGGCGAGCATAAGGTGCGTTTTGCCGAGCCCGGAGCGGCCGTAAATAAGAAGCGGGTTTGTGTGAGTTCCGGGGTTCTGAGCTACGCCGACCGATACGTTATAGGCGAACATATTAGATTTGCCGACGATGAAGTTATCAAATGTAAATGACTTGTAGCCTGCTTTTAACTGAGGATTGAGTGCGTCGACGGAATCATCCGATGAGGATTTATTTTCGGTTTCTGTTGCGGGTGTATTTGCGGTCTGTGTCTCGGCGGGTTTTGTCGGAATAAAAGAAGTATTATTTGCGGCGGCGGCATCAACTATTATGTCAACCTTGACGGGAAAGCCCATGAGCTGTTCAAAGGAGCTTTCGATTACGCCTAAAAATTTTTCACAGATAATGTTTTTCTTAAATTCGGAATTTATGCAGAAAACAAAGGTATCGTTTTCGAATTTTACGAGCTGAAGAGGGGTAAGCCATGTGTTGTATATGACTTCGGATACCTGTGATTTGCATAAGGAAAGAACTTCTTTCCAAAAGTCCTGTAATGTGTCCATTGGTTTCTCCAAAAAATATATATAAATATATATTATTATATCACGCGTGCGCGTATAAATCAAGCTTTAAAAA
>CAVFPQ010000021.1:0-23221 GCA_963624415.1 Acutalibacteraceae bacterium
ACCCTTCTGCCGTTTATAATCACTTCAAAGTGCAGGTGCGGACCTGTGGCGTATCCCGTCATGCCTATTCTCGCAATCTGCTGACCTGCGTATACCGTGTCGCCGGGCTTTACCATAAGCGAACCTGCCTGACAGTGCGCATACAGCGTTTCGAGTCCGTTGCCGTGATCTATTCTTACATAATAGCCGTAGCTTGAGTGAACACCCGCAACCGTTACGGTACCTGCTGCCGCCGCAACAACCGCTTTGCCGAGGCTTGTTCCCGTTGACGAGCCTATGTCAATTGCCGCATGAAGCTTGCCCCAGCGGTAGCCGTATGGGGAATTTATGTTCGTTGCGTTTACAGCCGGCCATACGAATACGCCGCCGTTTATTACCGTTACGGAATAGCTCTCGCTTAACGCTCTTGTGCCGACCTGTACACGTTTGTTTACGGGGTCTTTTGTGCGAACGCGTGAAATTTCCTCTCTTGAAACTTCATTTCCGTCAACATATGTAACGAGGCTTGTAACCTGATCTGTGCCTGTTTTGCCTGCCGTAATCGTTCTTGTAGTGCCGAGATACAGAACATCCGTCTGCATTTCGGTTGTCGTATAGGGGACTTCCTCTGTTGAAACCACGGTTTTTGTGACTTTGACGGTCAGTATTCGTTCATCGTTGTTTATAAGCAGTCTGTCATCCGTTTTAAGACCGCCTTCAAAATCATATTCGGGGTTAAGCTCACGAAGCTTTTCTTCAGTGATATTGTATCTGCCTGTTATTGTCTCAATCGTGTCGTCGTCGGTTACCGTGTGATAGCGGTTCTCTGTGTTTGACATATTGACCTTTTTCTGCAATGTGTCACTGTTCCACAGAACATCATCGCTGTCGGGATACAGCCCTTCAACAAAGCTTATATCCTGTACAAAAGAGACAATGTCACCATCATTTTCTCTGTATTCTTCCAGGAATGAATTGAAAATCCGTCTTGCGTCCGTTTCGCTCCTGACGGCACACAGAAATCTGTTGTCAATATAAATTCCGCAGGCGTTTGTAATTTCCGCATCGGAATTTTTTATCAGACTCTCGCAAAGCTCGTCCTCACTCGTAAAGCCGTTTATTGCTATAAGCTTTACGGAATACTTAACCTCCGGCAGTGATGCCGCCGTTTCGGTGTCGGATGTGAGATTAAGTCTTTCTTTCGCTTTTGTCTTGGCTGAAATATATTCGCTCTCGCTGTCAACATAGCCTATCACCGTGTCGCCGATACTCAGGCACAGTGCCGGGTGCATATTGCCTAAACCGTTCAGAAATATCAGCAGTGTCGACAGAGACAACAGCGGCAGAAGGGCATAAACCGCAAGCTTCATCGGTCTGCGGTAGGAATGTCGCCCTTTGTTAATATAGTGCCTTAGCATCTCGCCGAAATTTTTCGGAGAGCGGAACAGCGTATAGACAAGCATTTTAACGGAACGCGCAAAACGGCCGGTGAAATATTTTTCGCCGTTTAATTGTTCGGCAACGCTTTTTCTTATGTATAAATATGCATTTTTTGCAAACTGCCCGATTTTCTTTATGACGAAGATAATCGGTCTTAAAGTAATCTTGTAAACAAATTTAAGGACAGCCGACACAACGGAAATTACAAGCTTCCCGAGCATCTCGATTCTGTCAAGCACAGCTCCTGTTCCGAAACCCTTGTTTTCCATTATGTCACATCCTTTCTTTTGTTGGTCGGTGGTCGGTATTCGGTGCGGCTTCGCAAGAGGAGGAGCTTATAAATCCAAGTCCGCAGAACTTCATTATTTCCCCCGGCCCCTGTTGCCGGTTTCTGACCGCTTCTTTATATCTTTTTCAGTTTTGACTTCGACCTGAACACAACCGTCGAATCCGTATCATCCTTTGTTGTTACAACAATTGTATTATTCTGTCTTTTGAGCTTTACGTGTCTGAAAATCTGAACGCCGTCCGACAGCTTTTCGCTTGTGCGGCGGCTTTTCTTTTTGCCGTTTACGGTAATTTCGGCGATCGGTGCGTTTGTGTAGCAGCGAATGTCAATATATTTCGATGTCGATGATGAAACTTCCGCCGAACATATTTTAACAAACGGTTCAGCCGAAAACTGCGCCCTGTAAAAATTGAAAACATCCTTTATGTCAAATCTGTCCGTACCGACAAGACCTGTGCGGGTGGATGCGTCTTCTCCGTCTGTCAGAAATCCCGCAAATGACGCGAATACGCCCTTTTTCACGGCAAATGTCTGCCAGAATTTTTCGTGCCAGAGTGAAAAATATTCCTGTGAGCAGTCGGCTCTCTGCGGTGCTGATGTGTGCCTGTCGTAAATTCCTTCGGGCGGGTCGGCAAATACGGCATATCTGCAGTCCTTGTTGCTGCTTAAAAATTCCGAAAAAGCCAAATCAAGCTCCGAAAAATTCTGAAGTGCCGTGTCATGCGGAACTCTTATGAACAGAACGTCGGGTATTGCCTCGGTTATGCTCTCATCTTGCCCGAAATGCGACTGCCCGGCGGTAAAGATATTGCGTGAATTATTTTTTATCGCATTGCAAAACGCTCGCAGAGTTTCATATTTTTCCGTGTTATACGAAACAAAAGTAAGGCTCGGGTGGCACGCAAGATGCTGTATAAGATATGTTGTCTGATTTTCGTCAAATTCGGGTGTCGTCATGTCAAGCCAGACGTGAAGCCCTTTTTCATCGCACTCCGCCAGAACCTTTTCGGTATCGGGTGTCAGCGAAACGGCGACAATGTTCGCACCGAGACCGGCTATCAATTCGCCGTCATCGGGTGTTATTCTGCCGTCACGCATTACAACGCCGTTTAAGGGGAGCTTTATGTCGTTTAACGCAAGAAAACCGTCCTTAAAATCGGTTTTGTATACGCCGAATGTGATTTTCGTGCTGTCAAGGCACATGGTGTCACGCATAAGCTCCGCTTTTATTTCGTATTCCTCGTGACCGAATCCGCCGTTCCATAAGTATGTTTTGTCGGGTATAAATATGCATTCGGGTGCTGTCGGTTTGCATATTTTTACAGTTTCTTCTCCGCTCGGTGAAATGAGCGTCAGTCTGATAATATCGTAGTTTGTGGCGTTCGCAACCGATGCTCTTACTATTATGTTAACACTGTCATCGGTGATTGACGACACTGCCGTTATGCCGTTGTCGCCCCTGTTTTCTATGTCAAAATATGTGTCACGGAATGTGTGAACCGCCATTTTGCCGAAATAAAATTCACCGAAAAAGCCGTTATGCGTTACTTCGATTTTCAGTGCATGTTCGTTTCCGTCTGCGTATTCCGTAATATTTATTCTTGTCGGGGACAGCACAAACGGATACTCGGCGATTTTTATATCGTCAATATACACTTTTGTGTTTCCGGTGGAGTATGTCAGCTCCGAAAATGCGTTTCCGACAGCGTCCTCAACCGTTACCTTCAGCGGCAAAGAAAGAATTACCGTGTCGCCGCTCTGTATATTTTGTTTTATCGGAAGAGTGCAGTCAAGCTCCCGCTCTTTTTTGTCTTTTGACGAAATAACGGTAGCTTTGCTTACAATCTGAATGTCATTTTTCAAATCTGTCAACCTCATTTTAAGGATTTGTCATTTTACAAGCTCTTTATAAATATCGCCCTTTTTGCTCCCGGTGTCTTTAGCCGCCTTTTTAGCCGCTTCGTTAATGCTAAGCCCCTCGGCTATATACTGTTTTGCAAGCTCTACGGGGTCGGGAGCGTTTTCAAGCTCCTCTTTTTTCAGCTCTTCTTCGCTTTTCGCTTCGATTATGATAACAAACTCGCCCTTTATTTTTTGATCGTCATATTTGCCGTCAACCTCGGCGAGAGTTGTTATCTCCACATTTTCGTGTATCTTTGTAAGCTCTTTTATAAGCGCGATTTTTCTGTCACCTAAAGTTATATACAGGTCGTGCAGAGTGTCCGCCAGCTTATGCGGAGCTTCATAGAAAACCATTGTCTTTTTCTCGGTCTTTATCTCCTCAAGATGCTCACGACGTTTCGGTTTGTTGACGGACAGAAAGCCCTCAAACGTAAACCTGCCGACATTCAGTCCCGACATTGCAAGCGCTGTAATAACGGCACTGGGGCCGGGGACGGACACGACTTCAACGCCCTGCTCATGGCAGAGCTTTACAAGATCCTGACCGGGGTCCGATATCGCGGGCATTCCGGCATCCGTTACAACGGCACAAGTTTCACCTGCCAGAAGTCGGTCGATAATAAGCTCGCCCTTTTCGGCACGGTTATGCTCATGATAGCTTATCAGTCTGTTTTTTATTTCAAATCTGTTCAGAAGCTTCATTGTGACGCGTGTGTCCTCCGCCGCGATAAAATCGACTTCTCTGAGTGTTTTTATCGCTCTCGGGGACATATCGTCCAAATTTCCTATGGGTGTTCCCACAACATAAAGCCTTCCGGGCATAGCTTTACCTCCTGCCTTAATGAGCAATCAGCGGTTAGCAATAAAAGTTTTTTGCCGGATGAATAATAATTTAATTCGGTGTTTGCGGAATTTATAAAATCAGCTCCGCAGAACCTCCGAAATTGCCGATTGCCGATTATTTTCTGTATTCTCCGATTATGCTGTCCATCTCTTCGCTTTCAATGTACAGCGTATTTTCGACAACAAGCCCGGGTTTGCGTCCTTTTTTGCCTTCAAGCAGAAAAAGCCACGGTGCCTTGCCCGGTCGCTGACTGACAAAACGCAGGCGTTTCGGCTCGATTTTTGCGTCGTGCATGGCGTACATTATTTCCGACAGGCGTTCGGGACGCAGACAGACACAAAACGCTCCGCCGAATTTAAGATGTCTTGCCGCCGCCGTGCAGAGTGAGGGGAGTGTCAGACACGTTTCGTGTCGTGCTATTTTGTCGGCACTTGTCTCGCTTATAATTCCTCCGCCTAAAGGAGTATACGGCGGATTCATGGTTATAACATCAAAATATTCCGTCGGCAATGTGCCTTTGAGCTGTGTCAGATTTCCTTCGGTCAGAATAAAACTGTCTTCAAGACTATTAAGCTCAATGCTTCGTCTTACCTGGTCGCATGCAAGAGGCTGAATTTCAACCGCATGAACCTTTTTTACGCCTTCTCTGAGCCAATAAAACGGAATGATGCCGCACCCTGTGCCGAAATCGACACACCTGGCGTTTGGTGCGGGATGTGAAAACGCCGCCAACAGCAGCGCATCCGTACCGAACGTGTGTTGGGGGGATACGATCAGCCGAAGGCGGTCGCTGATATATTCGATATGCTCTGAATTATACACGGCTCTTCTTGAGTATTACAGCCACTACAACAACTGCGGCGGCGGACAGAACAAGAAGAATTATGCCGATAACCATTTTTACGGTAACGCCGGAGGAAGATGTGTCTTCAACAACCTCATACGTTGTGCTTTCGGTCTCGAGGGTCTGAACGGTAACTCTTTCGGGAGCCGTATATTCTTCCATTGTGGTTACTTCTTCGGTGGTGGTTTCAACAACATATGTGTCGGGAGCGGAGCTTACGGGAACATATACATAAGACACGGAATTTGACTGTGTAGCCGGTGCCTCGGTTGCCGCCTCGGTCGGCTTTTCGGTCTCTTCTTCCGTTTCTTCCTCGGTGGTTTCCTCGGTTGTCGATTCGGATTCACCCTGAAGATATTTCATAATATCACTCATGATGCTGCCCGACGTCAGCTTGCCTAAAGCCGATGACAAACCGCCCGACAGAATGCTGTTCAGGTCTGCGTTTCCGAGGGCGTTTTGCAGTGCCGCTATTATTTCATCGACATTGTAGCTGCCGCCGAAGCGTGACTGAAGAATTTTTGCGATTGCACTAAGCGTGCCGGATGTCCCGAGACTTACACTTGTCTGCCCCTCGGCACTGTTGTTATTGTTGAGATTGTTATATGCCTTGCCGAAAGTGTCGGAGTCAACAACACCGCCGAGAATTTCTTTGTAGTAGTCGGCATTTGTATTGATTGCGAGAGCGGCGGGTGTCATTATCATTGTGAGCAAGACAACCGACAGCAATATTGATATTACTTTAAGCTTTTTCATTTTCCGATCCCCTGTTTTTAGTATGTGTGCGAAAACACAGAGTAATTTATAAACACGAATACAATAATACAGCATATGCCGCAAAATGTCAATTGTAAAAAATCGATTTCACACACTGTATATCGGCAAGAGTAACCGATAAACATTAAAAACGACTTAAGAATATTTTAAACTGCGGCTGTAAACTTTACAATAATTACTGCGGATTAATCCGTTTTCCTGTGCAGAAAAGCGATTTATAATAAATATTTATAACATACTATATTTGCACTTGATTTTCGGGGAACGTTAATATATACTATTTGGGATACTGCGAAAGTATCGCTTTAAATAAAAATATGGGAGAACATGATGACACCGTCCGAAAAAGCACTGTTTGCCGTCAACGCATTAAAAAAAGAATATCCGGACGCCGTCTGCTCTCTTATCGAAAAACAACCGTTTCGACTGCTTGCCGCCGTTCGCCTTTCGGCGCAGTGTACCGACAAAAGGGTAAACGAAGTAACTCCCGTACTGTTCGAAAGATACCCGACTGTCGAAGATATGGCAAACGCAGATGTGTCGGAGGTTGAAAAAATCGTAAAACCCTGCGGATTTTATCATCAGAAGGCGCACGATATAGTTTTTTCGGCAAAGAAAATTCTGTCGGATTTCGGCGGAGAAGTCCCCGACACAAT
Source organism: Acutalibacteraceae bacterium (assembly GCA_963624415.1). Lineage (GTDB taxonomy): Bacteria > Bacillota > Clostridia > Oscillospirales > Acutalibacteraceae > RUG806. Next base: position 6,732 of record CAVFPQ010000021.1, read on the forward strand.
CGAAAAGCTTGTCACTCTTCCCGGTGTCGGACGCAAAACGGCAAATCTGATTATCGGCGACATTTACGGCGGTCACGCTGTCGTATGTGATACACACTTTATGCGTATTATGACACGACTTGGCTTTGCCGACAAAAAAGATCCCGAAAAAATCGAAAAAATAATGCGGCCGCTCCTGCCGCCCGACGAAAGCTCCGATTTCTGCCACCGCTGTGTTCTGCATGGCAGAGCGGTATGCAAATCGCAGAACCCCGAATGCGGCAAATGCGTGCTGGCGGAAATATGCAATTCAATCAGCAATCAGCAGTTAGCAATTAGCAATGAGTGATTGCTGTTCACTGTTTGCCCGGGTTTCGCAACTACCAAAACAACGATATCAACTTAAATTCACATACATCTGAAAGGAAGATTTAATTGTCATTACTCAAAAAACTGTTTGGAGATTATTCCAAAAAAGAAATCAAACGAAATGAACCTATCGTAAAAAAGGTTCTCGCACTCGAAGAAGAAATGTCAAAGCTCACCGATGATGAGCTTAAAGCCAAAACGCCGGAATTTCAAAAGAGACTTAAAAACGGCGAAACAACCGATGACATTCTCCCCGAGGCTTTTGCCGTATGCCGTGAGGCGGCATGGCGTGTTCTGAACATGAAGCACTTCCCGGTGCAGATTGCCGGCGGTATCGTTCTTCATCAGGGGCGTATAGCCGAAATGAAAACAGGTGAAGGCAAAACGCTTGTGGCAACTCTGCCCGCGTATCTTAACGCATTGACGGGTGAAGGTGTTCATATAGTCACCGTCAACGACTACCTTGCAAAGCGTGACTCCGAATGGATGGGCAAGGTTTACCGTTTCTTAGGACTCAAGGTCGGTCTTATCATTCACGAAAAGACCAATGAAGAGCGTCAGGAAGCGTACGCCGCCGATATTACTTACGGCACAAACAACGAGATGGGCTTTGACTATCTTCGTGACAACATGGTGACATACAAAGAAAACCGTGTTCAGCGCGGTCACGCCTATGCAATCGTTGACGAAGTCGACTCCATCTTAATCGATGAAGCCAGAACTCCTCTTATTATTTCCGGTCACGGCGACAAGTCCTCGGATTTATACAGAATCGCCGATGAATTTGCCCGCCGCTTAAAGCCCAAAAAGATAACGGAGCTTGACGCAAAGAAGGATATCGAAGAAATAATCGATCCCGATACCGATTATGTTATTGACGAGAAGGCAAAGACGGCAACTCTTACCAAAAAAGGTATTGCCGCAGCCGAGGAATTTTTCGGTGTAGACAACCTTATGGATGCCGAGAATCTTACAATTCAGCATCACATAAATCAGGCTATCAAGGCACGTGGTGTCATGCGCCGTGATACAGACTACGTTGTAAAAGACGGTGAAGTTCTTATCGTTGATGAGTTTACCGGACGTATAATGCTCGGCAGACGCTATAATGAGGGAATTCATCAGGCTATTGAAGCAAAGGAAGGCGTAAACGTCCGTCAGGAGTCAAAAACGCTTGCGACAATTACATTCCAGAACTATTTCCGTCTTTACAAGAAGCTGTCGGGTATGACCGGTACGGCAATGACGGAGAGCGAGGAATTTAACGAGATTTACTCCCTTGACGTTGTTGAAATTCCCACAAACAAGCCCATGATTCGTCACGATTGGGACGATGTCATGTACAAAACCGAAAAAGGCAAGTTTGCCGCCATTATCGAGCAGGTTAAAAAGTGCCACGAAAAAGGTCAGCCCGTGCTTGTAGGTACGGTCAGCATCGAAAAGAGCGAACAGCTGTCTTCGGCACTCAAACGTGCCGGAATAAAGCACGAGGTCTTAAACGCCAAGCAGCATGAGCGTGAAGCCGAAATCGTTGCACAGGCGGGCAAGCTCGGCGCGGTTACAATTGCCACCAACATGGCAGGCCGTGGTACGGATATTATTCTCGGCGGTAACTCCGAGTATATGGCAAAATCGGAAATGCGCAAAATGCAGATTCCCGAGGAGCTTATCTCCGAAGCTACCGGATTTTCCGAAACCGATGACGAGGCAATTCTCGAAGCGAGAAAAACATTTGCCGATCTCGAAAAGAAATACAAAGAGCAGATGGCAGGTGAGGCTGACGCCGTAAGAGAAGCCGGCGGTCTGTTCATTCTCGGCACTGTCCGTCATGAGTCAAGACGAATAGACAACCAGCTGCGCGGTCGTGCCGGCCGTCAGGGTGACCCCGGTGAGAGCCGTTTCTATCTGTCAGCCGAAGACGACATTATGCGTCTGTTCGCAGGTGACAAGTTCTATAAAACGCTTGATATGTTCAAAATCGACGAAACAATGCCGATTGAAGCCGGAATGTTCTCAAAATCCGTTGAAATGGCTCAGAAGAGAGTTGAGTCAAACAACTTCGCAATCCGTAAGAACGTTCTTCAGTATGATGACGTTATGAACAAACAGCGTGAGATAATCTATTCTCAGCGTAATCAGGTGCTTGACGGTGTGGATATGGATGCCACAATCCGCAAGATGATAAAAGAATCCATAACCGATGCGGTTGAATTCTATTGCCCCTCCTCACACAACAAGAATGACTGGAATATAGCCGGTCTTGAGGGCAAATATATGTGGCTTCTCGGGGATGAAAAGCTCCCCGATGTCAATTCGACAAAAGAGCTTTCGGAGTTCATGGTAAATAAAGCCATAGGCATACTCGATGCCAAAACCGAGGAATACGGCAAGGAGATTATGGTTCAGCTTGAGCACAAGGTGCTTATACACAATGTTGATGTAAACTGGATGGATCATATCGATGCCATGGATCAGTTGAAGCGTTCAATCGGTCTTCGCGCTTACGCTCAGCAGGATCCCGTAGTCGCATTCCGTCAGGAGGGCTACGATATGTTCGATGAGATGACAATGTCAATACGTGAGGGCACTGTCAAGATGATAATCACCGCCGTTATCCGCTCCGAGGAAGACTTAAAGCGTAAAGAAGCGGCGAAGGTGACATCAACATCCGGCACATCGGACGGCTCAACAAAAAAACAGCCCGTCCGCAACAAAACGGCAAAGGTCGGCAGAAACGATCCGTGTCCCTGCGGCAGCGGCAAAAAGTATAAGCATTGCTGCGGAAGATAAAAACAATGAGCAATCAGCAATGAGGCTTCGCAAAGGACACAGCTGTACAATTTAAGTCCGCAGGACTTCCTTTGTCACCGAATACTGACCACTGACCACTAACCGTTGACCACTGACCGCCGACAGCTATAATAACTGCAACTGACTGACTTGGTGTTATCTGTTTTAATTTTATGAAAGGTTCTGCTTCAAATGAATGAGGGTTCCGACAACAGAATAAATATAAACGATCCGGATTTTATGAATGCGGTAAGAAAGACGGCGCAGAGGAAGGTACAGAAGGATATCTTTATGGATTCGTGTGTGCTGTGCTCCGGTGTGTGCTTCTATGTACTGTTTTCAAGATTGTTCGGCTATGTGATAACGAATATATCGTCTGTGTACGCAAAATACGCCGAGGAAGGACCGTTTGCGTATTGCTGTGAAATGATATACTCTCTTGTGTGTGTCGGTGTGTCGTTTCTCCTGGTGTCGGTGCTGTTCAGAAAATGCCGAACAAAAAACGGTCTGTGGTATGACATTCCGTTTGATTTCAAATACGACAAGGTTGACTGTGTACTGCTTATTCTCGCAGGGCTCGGACTTTGCTTTGTGGGCAACGTATTCGACAGCATTCTTGTGAACGTCTTTTCAAATTTCGGAATTGAGTTCTATTCGTACGAAGAAGCACTCACGAGATCTGATCTGCCGTCAAACGGTGCGTATTTCGCAGTCTACGCAATACGCACTTCGCTGATACCGGCGCTTGTGGAGGAATATGCCTTCAGAGGTGTTTTAATGGGCGGACTGCTCAAGTACGGCGAGGGCTTCGCTATTGCAATGACATCGGTTGTGTTCGGGCTTATGCACGGCAATTTTACACAGGTGCCGTTTGCGATTATAGCCGGTATTGCCCTTGGATTTGTGAGAGTAAAAACAGGTTCAATGTGGCCGTCGATAATCCTGCATTTTCTGAATAACTTTATCTCGGTTCTGTATTCATACACGACGGCGAATATGGAGAACGGCGCATTTTTTGTGTCGGTGCTTGTAATGTACGGAACAATATTTATCGGTATTGTGGCGCTTACAATCTATCTTATCCGCAACAAAAACGGGTTGCGGCTCAGACCGAACAAGCTTCGTTTTGTAAGCTGCAAATGGTTGGCGTTTATTCTGTCGCCCACATTTTTGGTCGGTGCGGCGTATCTTATAAATCTGATGGCGGAAGATATTGTGCAGAGCGGGAGAATGTAGGGCGAGGAGCGTCAGCGACGAGCCGAGGCCGAGCGAAGCGAGGCAAGGGCCGAGCGAAGCGAGGCAAATGCCCGGAACGAGCAGAGGTTGTGAGCCTGCGCCCCGAGCAGGCGAACAACCGAATGCGAGTGGAGGGCAGCCGCCGGGAGGCGGCACCTGTCTGTCCCGCCCCGGCAGTCGGCGCAGCGTATGGAATTAATCGGACGACAGGTGCGCTGACCGGCGGCTCAGTGTTGCCGGTACGGCAAAAGCCCGGCAACGCCGAAAAAGCCCACATCCCGCGAAGCTCCCGACATTGTCAATTGTTGAATTTACGAAGTTCCGTTCTTTATGATTGTCTGTACATATTTGTGATAAATCAAAATGATGAATAAAAGCTTAGAGAAGATAACTTCCCGTGCGAATGGGAAAATAAAATCCGCCGCACTGCTGTTAAAGGCAAGTGAACGGAAAAAGACAAAAAGATTTTTGCTTGAGGGTGCAAGGCTTTGCGGCGATGCCGTTCGAAGCGGTGTGCCGATAGAAGAATTTTTCGCAACCGAAGAAGCGGCCGAAAAGTATTCCGATATTTTTTCGGAGTGTGCGGCGGCTTCAGAATCGGCATATTATATAACTCCCGATATAGCCGAAAAGCTGTCGGATACATCCACAACGCAGGAAATGTTCTGTGTCTGCAATGAAACCGGCGATAATGAAAAAATCGAAAATATAGATACAAACGGCTTTTATGTCTTTACCGAAAATCTTCAAAATCCCGATAATCTGGGTGCTGTCGTCAGAAGTGCCGAAGCACTCGGAGCACAGGGACTTATAGTATATTCCGGCTGTGACATAAGAAGCCCCAAGGCACTCAGAGCCTCAATGGGCGGCTTGCTTCGCTTTCCTGTCTACCGTATATCCGATGCTGCCGAATTTCTGACTTCTGCCAAAAACAATGGCATGAAGGTATTTGCGACGGTAGCGTCGGGCGATGCCGAAAATATAATATCGGCAGATAAAACCGGCGGCATAATATGCATAATCGGCAACGAGGGAAACGGCATAACGGATGAAACGCTTGCCCTTTGCACCAACAGAGTGACTATTCCCATGAAGGGCAAAGCGGAGTCGTTAAACGCCGCCGCGGCAGCCGCCATAACGGTGTGGGAATTTATGAAAGAAAGAGGGGAATGACGGATGTCACGAACCGAAGCGGAGAACTGGCTCCGTCTTCATATTGCGGCACGTGATACCGTAGCCGTAAGACAGCTTATAAATATCTTCGGTTCACCGGGTAAGCTTCTGGAAAAAGATCCGGATGTTCTGTATCCGTACCCCGAGGATGAAAAAATCAGAAACAAGCTTATTTTCGCCCGTTCGGATGAAATGAACGAGCGTATGAATAAAGTAATCGCCGTGTGCAAGAAAAATTCATGGCGAATAATTACACCCGAAAGTGAATATTACCCCAAGGAGCTTAAGGAGCTTAAAAAATTCCCGTTTGCACTTTTTGCATCGGGAAATCTGAAGCTTCTCAATTCTCCTATGAAAATATCGTGTGTCGGCACACGAAACGCCACGCAGAACGCACGTGCGGCGTCGTACATTTTCGCCTACGGCCTTGCAAAAAACGATGTAACGGTCGTCAGCGGCGGCGCATTGGGAATAGACAGTGCCGTACATATGGGCGCCGTTAATGCCGGCGGAAACACAATAGCCGTTCTGGGAGCCGGACTCGGAAGTGATTACCTTTCGCAGAATGAAGAACTTAGGCGTACAATTTCCGAAAAGGGACTTTTGCTGTCGGAACTGCTTCCGAATGAAGCGCCGTCAAAATACACATTCCCCGAACGAAACCGTATAATAGCGGCTTTGGGAAAAGCGTGCTTTGTGGCACAGTCCGGGGAAACGGGCGGTTCGATGATAACCGCAAAACGGGCGTGTGAACTCAGACGGCAAATTCTTGTTCCCAAACCCGAGATTTTGCAAAGTGAAGGCTGCACGGCACTTCTGAAAAAAGACGCGAAAGAAGTAAAATGTGCCGCCGATGCGATAATGGAAATGTTTTCGGGATATGTCGATGTTCTGACGCCTGATGCATACATTTCACTAAAACCCGATTTTGACAGCTCCGTAAAAATATTCGGTCTGGCGGATTTTATCTACGGCAAAGGCACAATAACACAGCAAAAGCCGACTGCCCCGAAAAAAGCCAAAAAGCCGAAAGAAAAGAAAGAACAGACATCGGTACAGCAGTCAGCCGAGCCGATTTCGGTTGACACGCCGAAAGAAAAACCGCAAAAGGAATATGACCTTGAGTCTTTGAGTGAACCCGAAAGAAAGGTCTTTGCCGTTTTGTCGGAAACACCGATTTCACTCGACAGTATTTCGGACCTTACCGAGATGAGCACCGACGATATCGCATCTGCACTTATCATGCTTGAGATAAAAGAAATGGTCAGGAGTTATTACGGTGACCTTTATGCGACGGTATAACAATTAGCAATGAGCAATGAATAAGTACAGTGGTCAGTATCCGGTGGCTAAGGAAGGCACTGTGTGCCTTGGATTATAAGCTAACGCAAAAGGTGAATTTTTTAGGGACTACCGGGCATTTGTTGTGGATTTTGAGTTATGAGCTTCGCGGAATTTTGGCTTTTTCGGCGTTGCCGGGCTTTTGCCGTACCGGCGGGCTGAGCCGCTCTGCGGTGCACCTGTCTGTTCGGTCGCTTATCTTTCCGAACAGGCTGACCTCAATTCCGAACCGACAGGCGCCACCTTGAGCGGCTGCCCTTCGTTCGCCTTCATTTGTTAAGCCGCATCAGGCTGCGGCTGAACAAATTCGACTCACTGCGGGCACGTGCCTCCTCCTCGCTCCTGCCTTCGGCAGTTCGCTCGTCGTCGGCTGCCGCTCGCTTCGCTCGCGGCGTGGCTCGTCGCTGACGCTCCTCGCCCCATGGCTCGCTTCGCTCGCCTCCGGCTCGTCGCTATCACATAAAATTACTTCAATTCTCATCACCATAAACCTCCCCCAAAGGCGAAACCCCATAAATCAAGTCCGAAGGACTTCCGACATTATGCATTATGCATTATGCATTATGAATTATGCATTATTTCTTATTCTAACCCGAATTATAAAACCGCAATCAAAGAATAAAACAACAGGAGATTAACCCATGTCATCACTTGTAATCGTAGAGTCGCCCGCCAAGGCGAAAACAATAAAGAAATATTTAGGCCCCGGCTATGAAGTAAAGGCATCAATGGGTCACGTGAGAGATTTGTACTCATCAAAGCTCTCCGTTGACGTAAAGCACGACTTCAAGCCCGACTATACTATAATAAAAGGAAAGGAAAAGCTTATCGCCGAATTAAAAGACCTTGCGTCAAAAAGCGATAATGTTATACTCGCAACCGACCCCGACCGCGAAGGAGAAGCCATATCATGGCACCTTGCGGCTATATTGGGACTTGATTTAAATCAGAAAATGCGTGTAAAGTTCAACGAAATCAATAAGCGAAGTGTCCTGGCGGGCATAGCGTCACCGTCAAAAATAGATGTTGATCTTGTTAACGCACAACAGGCAAGAAGAATACTTGACCGCCTTGTGGGTTATCGCCTGTCTCCGTTTATATCGCAGAAAATACGCAGAGGACTTTCCGCCGGCCGTGTGCAGAGTGTCGCACTTCGTCTTATCGTTGACAGAGAAGATGAGATAAAAAAGTTTGTCCCCGAAGAATACTGGACGGCAGACGCATTTCTTACCGCCCCGCCCTCAAAAAAGCAGTTTAAGGCATCCTTCGCAGGTGACGAAAACGGCAAGATAAAGCTTCTTAATGCCGATGATGCCGAAAAGATAAGCCGCCGCCTTGACAATGCGGTTTACACTGTCGATTCCGTTAAAAAAGGCATACGCAAAAAACAGCCGTCGCCGCCGTTTATCACTTCAACATTACAGCAGGAGGCTTCCCGCCGTCTCGGCTTCCCGGCAAAGCGTACAATGAAAATCGCACAGGAGCTTTATGAAGGCGTTGACGTAGCCGATAAGGGCCCCGTAGGTCTTATCACATATATGCGTACCGACTCTTTGAGAATTTCCGAAGAAGCGAGAGCAGAGGGCAACAAGTTCATTACCGACAACTACGGCGAAAAGTATCTGCCCGAAAAACCGAGATATTTCAAAACACGTGAAGGCGCACAGGACGGACACGAGGCTATACGCCCCACAATTCCGTCACTCACCCCCGCCGAAGTAAAATCTTCGCTCACAAACGAGCAGTATAAGCTCTATAATCTTATCTGGAGCCGCTTTACCGCTTCCCTTATGGCAAACTGCATTCATGACACCGTCCGTGCCGAAATTCACGCGGGACAGGATGGCGACACCGAGCATTACTGCGTATTTAACGCATCGGGATATACCGTCCGTTTTGACGGCTATACAGTGCTTTACGACAATTCATCCGATGAAGACGAAGCCGAGAGCGCTCTGCCCGAAATGACTGCCGGCAAGGTGTTAAAGCTCAAGGAGCTCAAAACCGAACAACATTTTACACAGCCCCCGATGAGATACACTGAAGCGTCTCTTATCAAGATGCTCGAAGAAACCGGCGTCGGCAGACCCAGCACATACGCTTCCATATTGTCGATTATTCTTGACCGTGACTACTGTGTCAGAGAGTCCAAAAAGACCTTGGCACCGACTGAGCTCGGCACGGTGATAACGGGACTGCTCAAAGATAAATTCCCCAAAATCGTAAATACCAAATTTACAGCCGCCATGGAGTCGGATCTCGATAAAATCGAAGCCGGCGGATATGATTACATAAATATGCTCCATGAATTTTATGATGAATTTGAAGACACGCTCAAAAAGGCGAAGACCTCAATGGAGGGCATAAAAATCAGCCTCGAGGAGGATAAAACCGATGTCCCGTGCGAAAAGTGCGGTGCAATGATGGTTGTAAAGGTCGGCCGCTTCGGAAAATTCCTTGCCTGCCCCAATTATCCCGAATGCAAATGCACAAAGCCCTATGTTGTTGAAACAAAGGGTATATGCCCCGTTTGCGGCGGCACTGTGATAAGCAAGAAATCCAAAAAGGGTCACACCTTCTTCGGCTGCTCGAATTATCCCGAATGCACATTCATGACATGGGACACTCCCACCGAAGAAAAATGCCCCAAGTGCGGCAAAACGCTGTTTAAGTCAAGAGGAAACATATATAAATGCCTTGACGAAAAATGCGGCTACGAAGAAAAAGGAAAAAAGAAAGCGAAAAAAGACGATGAATGATTTCGTTACCGTAATCGGCGGCGGTTTCGCAGGGACCGAAGCCGCAAAACAGCTTACAAAACGCGGAATAAAAGTCAGACTTTATGAGATGAAGCCCAAAAAGTTTTCGCCGGCGCACAAGAGCGAAAACCTGTGCGAGGTCGTCTGCTCCAATTCGTTCAAATCCTCTCTTTACGCCTCCGCATCGGGACTTCTCAAAAACGAGATGTCGCTTCTCGATTCAATCTGCGTAAAGTATGCCAAAGTAAACGCCGTTCCCGCAGGCGGTGCGCTTGCAGTTGATCGTGACGGATTTTCAAAGAGCATAACAGCCGACATTGAGGGCGATCCGCTTATAGAAGTCATACATGAGGAGCTGACCGAAATTCCGTCCGACGGCATTGTAATAATTGCCGCAGGGCCTTTGGCGAGTGAAGGCTTATCCGAAAAAATCCGCACACTTACGGGCGGTGGGCTGTCGTTTTTCGATGCCGCCGCACCGATTGTCACTGCCGAGAGTATAGACATGGATAACGCATTTACAGCATCCCGCTATGACAAGGGCGGCGAGGATGATTACATAAACTGCCCCATGAACAAAGCGGAATACGAAGAATTTTATAACGCTCTTATAACAGCCGAAAGCGTGGTTCTGCACGACTTCGAAAAGAAAAACGGCGTGTACGAAGGGTGTATGCCGATAGAAATTATGGCAAAACGGGGCGAGAACACAATCCGTTTCGGTCCCATGAAGCCGGTCGGACTTGTAAATCCCAAAACAGGTCACCGTCCGTGGGCTGTACTTCAGCTTCGAAAAGAGAATGCCGCCGGCACAATGTATAATCTTGTCGGCTTTCAGACAAATCTTAAATTCCCGGAGCAAAAGCGTGTGTTCGGGCTTATCCCGGCACTTAAAAACGCGGAGTATGTCCGCTACGGCGTTATGCACCGCAATTCGTTTATAAACGCCCCCACGGTGCTGACTTCTTCATTTAATATGAAAAGCAATCCGAACATATTTTTCGCGGGGCAGATAACGGGCGTTGAGGGTTATATGGAGTCCGCCGCCTCCGGTATCATTGCCGGCATAAACGCCGCAAGGCTCATAAAGGGCAAAAACGGATTTGTGCCGCCCGAAGACACCATGCTCGGCGCGTTCTGCCGATATGTGTCCGACAGCACCGTAAAAGACTATCAGCCGATGGGTGCCGCAATAGGACTTCTGCCGCCGCTTGACACGAGAATACGCGACAAGCGTGAACGATACGGCAAAATTGCCGACAGGGCACTTGAGTCATTAAAATCATATATAGAACAACAGCAAACGGAAGAATAACAAAATGAACACAGAGTCTCTTGAAAAAAAGATAGGTTACAGATTTAAGAATAAGGATTTGTTGAAGCTCGCACTCACGCACTCATCCTATAACGGTGAAAAAAGCCATCTGCACAACTATGAACGGCTTGAGTTTCTGGGTGATTCCATTCTGGGCTTTACGGCGGCGGAGTATTTTTATAAGACGCTGTCCGATCGTCCCGAAGGGGAACTTACAAAAATCCGCGCGAATGCCGTGTGCGAAAAAAGCCTCGCAAAGTTCGCACGCTCCATTGATCTCGGCAGTTATCTGTATATAAGCCGAGGCGAAGAACAGCAGGGCGGCAGACAGAGGCCATCCATTATTGCCGATGTCGTAGAAGCGATTATAGCCGCCGTGTATCTTGACGGAGGAATAGAAGCGGCAAAAAAGGTTGCCCTTATTCCCGTAAAACAGGCGGACACGGATATAATAGCCGTCACCGACTACAAAACGCTTTTGCAGGAGGTCATACAGAAAAACCCCGATGAGCATCTGCGTTATGAGCTGGCGGCGGAGAGCGGACCGCCCCATATGAAGGAGTTCACCGTTGAAGTGTACTTGAACTCCAACTGTATCGGCACGGGTGTAGGCCCGAGCAAGAAAAAAGCCGAAATGGCGGCGGCGAAGGAAGCGTTAAAGCTTATGGGGATAGAGCATTGAAGCACATAAACGTAGCTCTGTTTGTGCCGCATCTGGGCTGTCCGCACAACTGCATTTTCTGCGATCAGCGGGCAATTTCGGGCACACGCAGTCCCATTACAAAAGAGGAGATAGAAAGAGCGTGCCGCACGGCATCCAAAACCCCTCACGACATAAAAAACAGCGAGGTTGCGTTTTTCGGCGGTTCGTTTACAGCTGTCGACATCGAAACACAGAAAATGTGCCTTGATGCCGCCGCTCCGTTTATCGGTACGCAGTTTTGCGGTATACGCATTTCGACACGCCCCGACTGCATAGACGAAAAAGAGCTTGAATTTCTCAAAAATCACGGTGTCACTTCAATTGAGCTCGGTGCGCAGAGTATGTTCGATGACGTTCTGACGCTTAACGAGCGTGGACACACTGCCGAAAAAACGGTTAATGCATGCCGGCTTATAAAAGAACACGGCTTTTCTTTGGGGCTTCAGATGATGACGGGGCTTTACGGCTCAGATGACGAAAAGGATATTATAACGGCAAAAAAATTTACAGAGCTTAAGCCCGACACGGTTCGCATTTATCCGACCGTTGTTCTTAAAAATACAAGGCTCTGCACTTTGTATGAACAGAAAAAATACACTCCGCCGACACTTGAAAGCAGTGCCGAGCTGTGCGCAAAGCTGCTCTGTATTTTCAGAGATGCCGGCATAAAGGTAATCCGCCTTGGGCTTCACTCCGGCGGCAATGTGGATGACGGCTATGTTGCGGGTGTATATCATCCGGCGTTCGGAGAAATATGCGAGAGTATTATTTTCCGTGAAAAAGCCGAAAAAGAATTAAAAGACAGGCCGGCGGGCTTCTATACCGTGCTTGTCAACACAAAAGACATATCGAAAATGACAGGGCAGGCAAAGGCGAATATACGCTATTTTGCCGCCAAAGGATATATTCTGACAGTAAAGGCAAGTGACGACATACAAAGAAACAGTGTGTCTGTCACAGCCGAAAGGAAATGAACACATGTATTTAAAAGCATTGGAAATGCAGGGCTTCAAGTCGTTCCCCGATAAAACCGTGCTGACATTCGGAAACGGTGTCACGGCTGTTGTCGGTCCTAACGGCTCGGGCAAGAGCAATATTTCCGACGCCGTAAGATGGGTGCTCGGCGAGCAGTCGACAAAGAGCCTTCGAGGTTCAAAAATGGAGGATGTCATATTCTCCGGCACAGGTGAACGCCGTCCGCAGGGCTTTGCGGAGGTTACGCTTCGTCTTGACAACACCGACGGTTCACTCAATTCCCCCGAACCCGAGGTCGCCGTCACAAGACGCTATTACCGTTCGGGCGACAGCTCATATATCATAAACGGAAAAACAGTCCGTCTTAAAGACGTTAACGAGCTTTTTATGGACACCGGTCTCGGTCGTGACGGTTATTCAATGGTCGGTCAGGGCAAGATTGAAGAAATGGTGTCAAATAAGAGCGAAAACAGGCGTGATATGTTTGAGGAGGCGGCGGGTATTTCGCACTACCGTTATCGCCGTGCCGATGCCATAAAACGCCTTGAACAGACAGAGGAAAATCTTGTTCGGCTTCGTGACATTGTGACGGAGCTTGAGGGGCGTATAGGGCCGCTCGAACGCCAGTCAAAAAAGGCACAGCAGTTTCTTGTATATGCCGCCGAGCGAAAGGACATAGAAATAGGTCTGTGGCTGGAGCTTATGAAAAAGGGTGCGGAGCAGATAAGAGAGCTTCGCGGAAAGCTTGGTGTCGCACAGAGTCAATATGACACGGCGGGGCAGGAGATAGAAAAATATTCGGCACAGATAGAAAGTGCCGCCGAAACTACAAGAAGCATAAATATCCGCACAGAGGAGCTTCGAAACGAGAATACACGCCTCGAAGAACAGGCTTCCGCTCTTGAATCGCAGGCGGCGGTTTTTGAAAACAGCATTGTTCACAACAACGAAACAGCCGAGCGTATAAAGCGTGACATGAATATGCAGACTAACGCCGGAGAGGAGCTTGACAAAGAGGATGCCGAGTGCGACCGCAGAATAAAAGAGCTTGAAGGCACAATAACCGAGGCACAGCAGAAGATAAACGCTCTTGCCGAACGCCTTACGGGACTTGACAGCCAAAACAGCGAGTATTCCGATGAATATAACGCCGTAAATTCCGTTATTTCCGCTCTGACATTAAAAATAACTCAGCTTGATATAATGATAAGCTCATCGACCTCCTCCGCGGGGGAGCTTGCCGAAAGAAGCGAAACCGTTAAAAAGCAGATAGCCGAAAAGCAGACCGAAATCGAAAGTCTGAAAGCCGAAAAAGAGAAGGCGCAGAAGATTTTCGAAGAAGCCGAAGAGGAGTTAAACGCCAAAAACAATATGGCGGCGGGCGTTAATCTTCGTCTTAAAAAGGCGGAAGCGAGAACCGAGGAACGCAAAAACGAGTACGAAAACGAAAAGCTTAACTTAATGCGAATAAACTCCCGTCTTAAATTCCTGCAGGATACCGAAAAGAGCATGGACGGTTATCAGGGCAGTGTTAAAGCTGTCATGCGAGAAAAAGAGAGGGGAACGCTCACAGGCATCAGGGGCACCGTATTTCAGCTTATAAGCGTTGAAGAGCAGTACCGCACGGCGATTGAAACCGCCCTCGGAAATGCCATTCAGGATATAGTGACCGACACCGAAAACGACGCAAAGCGAGCTATAAATCACTTGAAGCAGACAGGCGGCGGACGTGCCACATTCATGCCGATTTCGTCCGTAAGGGGCAGAGTTCTCGAAGAAAAGGGGCTCGATGACTGCTACGGCTTTGTCGCAGTCGCACACGAGCTTGTAAGCTGTGACAGTGATTATACCGAGATTATCCGTTCGCTTCTCGGCAGAATAGCCGTATGTGAGGATCTCGATACCGCAATTTCGATTGCGAAAAAATATACATACAAATTCAAGATAGTAACTCTCGACGGACAGGTCATAAACGCCGGCGGTTCAATGACGGGCGGCTCGAAGATAAACAGCTCGGGCTTCCTCGCCAGAAAAACCGAGAGCGAAAAGCTTGTTTCCGATGCAAAAAAGAGTGAAGAAAAGATTGAACAGCTTCGTGTTATGCTGAAGGAAGCATCCGAAAGCTTCGCAAAAGAAAAAGCGGATGCCGACGGACTTTCGGGTGACATTATGCGTGCTTCCGAAAAACGTTCGGCGGCGTATTCAAATCTTAATCTTTGCACAGGGCGTCTCAGTGATGCCGAAAATGCCCTTCGCACACTTAAAACGGAATCGGAACAGTCGGCGGAAAAGACGGCTTACTATAATGAAAACGTAAGCATTGCCGAAAAGGAGCGTGCCGCACTTCTTAACGAAAAGCGGAAAAACGAAGAAAAGGCGGACGAGCTTTCGGGCGGACGTGATTCTTTAAGCACCGTTCGTGAACAGATAAATTCCGAAATGAGTGAATATAACCTCAGTGTTGTGTCCGCCATAAAGGATGTTCAGGCACAGAAAGACAAAAAGGAGTCTGTAAAGATTCGCCGTGAGTCACTTCAATACCGCCGTGAGGCGCTTCAAAACGAGCTTGATGAAATCGAGTCTAAAAACGCCGAGCTCAAAGACAGTGCCGACCGCACACACGGCAGTGCCGCATTGTTAAGACAGAGCGTTAAGAAAAATTCGGACGAAATGCAGTCTCTCTTCAAAAAGCGTGATGAGTGCGAAAAATCGACCTCGGATGCCCGAATTGCCGAAAAAGAAAAAAATGACGAGCGTGAAAAGCTGAGCGGAGAAATTGTCCGTCTTGACGAACGCCGCCGCTTCCTCGAAAAAGAGCAGGAGGACACCGAGAAAAAGCTGTATGACGAGTACGCACTGACACGAAAAGAAGCCGCCGAACAGGCAAAGCCGATTGGAAGCATCAAAGAGGCGCAGAAGCGTCTTAGCGAGCTTAAGAGCCTTATAAAGGGGCTCGGCAGTGTCAACGTTGCGGCGATTGAGGAGTATAAAGAGGTCTCTTCAAGATACGAATTTCTGTCGGGGCAGGTAAACGATGTCGAAACGTCCAAAAAAGAGCTGCTCAAGATGATTGACGAGCTTACAAGTCAGATGGCGGAGCGTTTCAAGGAGCGTTTTAATGCCATAAACGAATATTTCAAAGAGACATATGTTTCTCTTTTCGGCGGCGGCACGGCAGAGCTTGTTCTTGAAGACGAAAACGACGTGCTGAACTGTGCGATTGACATAAAGGCACAGCCTCCGGGCAAAAACGTAAAAAGTCTGTCGCTTCTGTCGGGCGGTGAAAAGGGACTTACGGCAATAGCACTGCTGTTTGCGATACTTAAAGTCCGTCCCGCACCGTTCTGTATTTTCGATGAAGTCGAAGCGGCACTTGACGATGTCAACGTTTTGCGGTATGCTCAGTATGTGCGTTCAATGACCGACCATACGCAGTTTATCCTCATAACACACCGTCGAGGCACAATG
Organism: Acutalibacteraceae bacterium; assembly: GCA_963624415.1. Taxonomy (GTDB): domain Bacteria; phylum Bacillota; class Clostridia; order Oscillospirales; family Acutalibacteraceae; genus RUG806. Next base: position 22,840 of record CAVFPQ010000021.1, read on the forward strand.
GAAGAAGCGGATGTCCTCTATGGCGTTACCATGCAGGAGCGAGGTGTGTCAAAGCTTCTCGAACTCAAAACAGCGGAAATGGTTGCGGAGCTTAAGTTGGATGAGTAACAAGTGGGCAGTGGTCGAAACAATGCAGAATGTATAATGCATAATGCATAATGTCGGAAGGCACAGTGTGCCTTGGATTATAAAGCTTCGCAAACAGTAAATTCATTGAGTTTAATTAAAGCCGGAAATATGCGTAGCTTATATAAATCAAGTCCGCAGGATTTCCGAAATTGTTAATTAAACAATATAATTGCTAATTGTACACAAAATGCAGAATGCATAATGCATAATGCATAATGTCGGAAGGCACAGTGTGCCTTGGATTATAAAGCTT
>CAVFPQ010000022.1:0-22876 GCA_963624415.1 Acutalibacteraceae bacterium
GTTTTGAAATGCAATGCAGTTTCGTAGCCAAGAAAAATTTTTCATATCGAAGTCCGGAAATGAAGCAAGGCTGTCGCCTTGCAAGGCTTTCGGACAAAGATATGGGAGATTTTTCGGCGAGAAACCAATACTTCGTTGTCAGTGCGTGGCTTTCGGGCTTTCAATTTTTTTCAGGTGCATACGGCAAAAAGTGTATTTCAGCAAACGGAAATTCCGAAATTTTCAGGCAGATAAAGAAATCTTCGGAAAACGATCTGTTTGTTGTCGCGGACGGTGCCGCTTTCGGTGCGGAAACGGAGCGTGTGCTTAAAATAATAGAAAATCGAAAAAATGTCGTTCTGTTTCTGCCTGAATCGTTTGAATGGCTTATACTTAAATCGGGTGTTGTAAACGGTATCGAGAAAATTATCGAAAACACAGCCGAATATGTTGACAGCCGAAAATATTTTACATGGGAGCAGTTTTTTACAGCAGTGCTTACCGAAAAAACAAGGGATACTTATTTGCAATACGGCAAGTCAAAGCTTAATGAAAGTTATCTTTCGGACGGAATAAAAGATAAAATCACCGAAAATATTCCGCTTCTTAAAAAATAATAAAAAAAGTTCTTGACAAAGGGCATTTCGTGTGGTAAACTATCTCTTGCTTGAGGGCAATAGCTCTTGGCGTTATCCGGTGTCTATAACACTGAGGTCCCACCCGTTCCCATCCCGAACACGGTAGTTAAGCTCATCTGTGCCGAAGATACTTGGCGGGCAGCCGCCCGGGAAAATAGGTCGTCGCCGGAACCTGCACATCCTTAATGGGTGTGCTTTTTTTATGCCATTTTTGGTTTTCATACTTATAGTAATGCAGAATGCACATATATATAATGTATAATGCATAATGCACAATGCATAATGTCGGAAGTCCTGCGGACTTGATTTATATGGGCTACGCAAACACCGGGCTTGATTGTCAAAAGTAAAATTATCGTCTGCGTAGCTTTATAATCCAAAAACGCTTTAGGGTTTTTCTTCATTGTTAATTATTGAATGCTAACTTCATTGTGGCATCCGTCTTTATCGAATTGTTTTTGCCCTTAAAAATTTTGATTATTTTATAAAACCCCTTGACAAATTCCCGAATTAGATATATATTATAAACAGAGTTAGCACTCAGGCACAAAGAGTGCTAATAAACAAAAAACCGAAAGGAGCGTTACATACGGAACTGTCGGCAAGAAAAGAAAAGATTCTATCCGCTGTCACAGAGCATTACACACTCACAGGCGAACCGGTCGGGTCTAAGCTTGTCTGTGCCGTTCTTCCTATCAGCGTTTCTTCCGCTACGGTGCGAAACGAAATGGCGGATCTGTCCGATATGGGCTATCTTGAACAGCCGCATACTTCGGCAGGGCGTGTCCCTTCCGAAAAAGGATTCAGATATTATGTCGAAAACCTTATGCCCCATGTTCAGCCGTCCGACTCCGAAGCAATGCGAATTCTCAGCCGTCTCGATTTTAACGAAGGCGACAGGGTGCGTGTGCTTCACGAAGCGTGCGAGGCTCTTTCATCCGTCACGGGCACGGCGGCAATCGCCACAACCCCCGCCGATGACAACGCAACCGTAAAGGGCATAAGACTTGTGCCGCTTGAAAACGGTGTCGCAATGGTCGTTGTAATGACCTCCGCCGGCACATACAAAAGCCGTCTGGCAAGAGTCCGAGCGGATATGGATTACACCACCGCAGAGCTTTTCTGCAACGCCTGCACTTCGGGCTTTGTCGGCAGAAAGGTATCCGAAATCACAACGGCGGATGTTCAGTCCGTGGCAGTGTCAATGGGTGCCGAAACACTCGTAACCGCCCCGCTTGTGGTGTGTATGTACGATGCGCTTTGTGAAACAACCGAGACGGACATAATAACGGACGGCAAAGAAAATCTTATGAAAAATCCCGTTCTCCGTCAGCATGCCGCAGAGCTTAGCGAACTGCTTGACGACAATACGCTCTTAGGTCGTGTGCTTAAAAACAGACCAAAAGAGGGCGTAGCCGTCAGAATAGGCAGAGAAAACGGCGTGCAGTGCCTTGAAAACGCTTCCGTTATAACATCCGTTTACAATACGGCTAACGGCGAGAGCGGAATTATCGGAGTTATAGCTCCCGTAAAAACAGATTATTCGCACCTGCTGCCGATAGTCGGATTTACCGGCAGTGCGGTGACAAGAATATTACACGAAAATAAATGAAAGGATGAGCTTAATGGCAGAAGAAAAAAAAGAAGCCCCCTGCTGTGAAGAAACAGCCCAAAGCTCGACCGGCGAAAATATAAAGCCGGAGGAAAAGTGTGAGACCCCCGACGAAAACAAATCGGAATGCAAAGAAAAAAAGAAATGCAAAAAGAACGACAAGGAGTGCAAGCACGAGGCCGAGATAAAAGCCATGCAGGCGAAAATCGATGAGGCAAACGACAAGCTCTACCGTGTCGCTGCGGAGTATGACAACTTCAGAAAGCGTTCACAGAAAGAAAAGGACGCCATTTATTCAAATACAAAGGTTGAAGTTCTCGCAAGACTTCTTCCGGTTATAGATAATTTCGAACGTGCCGCGGCAAGCTCCGCCGATGATTTCGAGGGCTACAAAAAGGGAATGGAAATGACATTCTCACAGTTTGCGGACATTATAAAGGATATGGGCGTTGAGGCGTTCGGCGAGACGGGCGATGCGTTCGATGCGAATATTCACAACGCGGTTATGCACGGCGAGGATGAAAACGCTCCCGAAAACAGCGTGTCGGATGTATTCCAGAAGGGTTACCGTCTCGGCGACAAAATTCTCAGATGCGCAACAGTCAAGGTAGTTAACTGACAGCATTGTCACTAACATAAAAAAGTATATTAAATCTTCATAATACGGAGGTAAACAGATATGTCAAAGGTTATAGGTATCGATCTCGGTACAACAAATTCATGTGTAGCAGTTATTGAGGGCGGCGAGCCCGTAGTTATCGCAAACGCAGAGGGTTCAAGAACTACCCCCAGTGTTGTTTCGTTCGGCAAGAACGGTGAAAGAATGGTAGGTCAGACGGCAAAGCGTCAGGCAGTCGCAAATCCCGACAGAACAATTTCTTCTATCAAAAGACAGATGGGCTCCGACTACCGTGTAAAGGTAGACGACAAGTCATATACTCCTCAGGAAATTTCCGCAATGATTCTTACAAAGCTCAAGACGGATGCCGAGGCTTATATCGGTTCTGCAGTAACCGAAGCCGTTATCACAGTACCCGCTTACTTCACCGACTCACAGCGTCAGGCAACAAAGGATGCCGGCAAAATCGCAGGTCTTGAAGTTAAGAGAATTATCAACGAGCCCACAGCGGCGGCTCTTGCTTACGGCATAGACAAAGAGAATGACCAGAAGGTTATGGTTTATGACCTCGGCGGCGGCACATTCGATGTTTCCATTATCGAAATGGGCGACGGTGTTCAGGAAGTTCTCGCAACCGCCGGCAACAACCACTTAGGCGGCGATGACTTCGACCAGAGAATTATCAACTGGATTGTTTCCGAATTTCAGAGAACAGACGGCGTAGACCTCAGAGGCGACAAGATGGCTATGCAGCGTATCAAAGAGGCTGCCGAAAAAGCCAAGATTGAGCTCTCCGGTGTCACCACATCCGTTATCAGCCTTCCCTTCATAGCGGCTGACGCAACAGGCACAAAGAACCTCGAAATGACTCTTACTCGCGCAAAGTTCAATGAGCTTACAGCCGATCTTGTAGAGTCCACAATGGGTCCCGTTCGTCAGGCAATCAATGACTCCGGTCTTAAGATTTCCGAGATTGACAAGGTTCTTATGGTCGGCGGTTCTTCAAGAATCCCCGCAGTACAGGAAGCCATAAAGTCATTCATGGGCAAGGATCCCTTCAAGGGCATCAACCCCGATGAGTGCGTAGCAGTCGGCGCGGCAATTCAGGCAGGTGTTCTGGGCGGCGAAGTTGACGGACTTCTTCTTCTTGATGTTACACCCCTTTCACTCGGTCTTGAAACTCTCGGCGGTGTATGCACAAAGATTATCGACAGAAACACAACCATCCCCACAAAGAAGAGCCAGGTATTCTCAACTGCGGCAGACAATCAGCCCAGCGTTGAAATTCACGTTCTTCAGGGCGAGAGAGAGTTTGCGAAAGACAACAAGACTCTCGGCAAGTTCGTTCTTGACGGCATTATGCCCGCAAGAAGAGGCGTTCCTCAGATTGAAGTTACATTCGATATAGACGCAAACGGCATTGTACACGTATCCGCTAAGGATCTCGGCACAGGCAAGGAGCAGGCTATCTCAATTACGGCTTCCTCAAACATGAGCAAAGAAGACATTGACAAGGCCGTAGCAGATGCAGAGCGTTTCGCAGAGGAAGACAAGAAGCGTAAAGAAGAGCTTGACACCAGAAACGCCGCAGATCAGATGGTATACGAGAGCGAGAAGCTCATAAACGAAAACGGCGACAAGCTGTCAGATGATGACAAAGCAGCTGTCAGCGGTGCTGTTGAGGGACTTAAAGAGGCTCTCAAGGGCAACGATATGAATCTCATCAAATCCCGTCAGGAGGAGCTTCAGAAGAAGTTCTATGAGATAAGCGAGCGTATGTACAAGGCGGCTAATCCTCAGGGACAGCCCGGTGCGGGTTTTGACCCCAATGCCGCTGCCGGATTTGACGGCACAGCCGGCGGCCCGACCGATACAGAGTATACAGATATCGGCGGCAACAACTGATAATAACCGAACACAGGCGATGTTGCCTTTTGCTTAAATTTATTTTACAAGAACGGGTAACTTATTATGGCAGAAAAAAGAGATTATTACGAAGTGTTAGGTGTCCAGAAGGGTGCCTCCGCGGATGAAATTAAAAAAGCATACAGAACAATGGCAAAAAAATATCATCCCGATTTGCATCCGGATGACCCCGATGCCGAAGCACATTTCAAAGAGTGCAATGAGGCGTATGAAGTGCTCTCCGATTCCGAAAAGCGTTCCCGTTATGACAGCTACGGTTTCAGAGGTGTTGACCCCAATTACGGAGCGGGTGCCGGCGGCGGAGCGGGCTTTGACGGCGGATTTGATGTCGGTGATATTTTCTCGAGCATATTCGGCGGCGGCTTCGGCGGTTTCGGCGGCTTCGGCGGTTCGTCACGCAATGCGAACAGCCCTCAGCGGGGCAGTGATATTCAGGCAACACTGACGCTCACATTTGAAGAAGCGGCTCTCGGATGCAAAAAGACAGTTGAAGTCCCGAGAGTTGAAGTATGCGCCTCCTGTTCGGGCTCCGGTGCGGCAAAGGGCTCGTCCGCTCAGACGTGCTCACGCTGTTCGGGCAAGGGTACTGTTGTATCGCAGTCCCGTACACCGTTCGGCACAATTCAGACACAGAAGGCTTGCCCCGTGTGCGGCGGCAAGGGTACGGTAATTCCCAATCCCTGCCCCACTTGCCACGGCTCGGGCAGAGTTCGCCGCAATGCGAGAATTGAGGTTAACGTTCCCGCCGGTATCGACGACAGACAGGCATTTACTGTGTATTCACAGGGCAACAAGGGCACTAACGGCGGCCCTGCAGGTGATTTGCACGTCGGCATAAATATCAAAAAACACGCCTATTTTAAGCGTGAGGGCAATACCGTTTATTTTGACGCGACCGTAAGCTTCGCACAGGCGGCTCTCGGCAGTGAGCTTGTTGTTCCCACTCTTAACGGCGATGTAAAATTCAGCATTCCGGCTGGCACACAGCCCGGGCAGGAATTTAAGCTCCGTGAACGCGGCATCCCGAATGTAAACGGACGCGGCAGAGGCGATCAGATTATAAAGGTGAATGTCGCTGTTCCCACAAAGCTTAACGAAAAGCAGAAAGAGCTTTTACGCGAATTTGACGCAGAGCTCGGCGGCACGCTGAACGGCGACGATCGCAAGGGCGGCATTTTCGGGAAAAAGAAAAAGTAAATCGGCAACCTGTGAGCAGAGAGCAGTGACCGACAGAACAAGTCAATAAGTCTTGCGGACTTGATTTGTGCAGCCGTGCGATTTTTTGCTCCTGCTTCTTCGGCATAGCCCGATTTTATCGAAGTTCCGAACAAAAACACCCCGGCGTTTTTCTTGATTGTTCATTGGGCATTTTGCATTTTGCATTCTAAATTATATAAAGTTCCACCGTTCTCGAGCCTGACCCGGGAACGGTGGTTTTTTTTATGCTTTATATTCGTTTATGCGGGGAGATAATCCGTCAAAGAAACACTTGTGTAGTATACGATATTTTCCATTTCGTAATAAAAACGATATGCCGGAACGGAGACTATCCGCAACGGTGCTTTTTGCTGTTTATTTAAACACATTGCATATCTTGTTGAATAACTCAACAATCATTCGTATGAGCTTTGCCGATATGCTCCATGCCGGTGTGTCGTTTCTGTCCGTTTTGGGTGTAAGGGTAAATGTATCAAACGGAGCGTCATCGCCTGTCACATAGCTTTTTATTGTCAGTGTATTATCCGAAAAAGTCAGAAGGGAATAAGACGCTTCATTCAGATCCTGCGAGAACTCAATATATTCATCGGAGTTTGTCGTAAAGTGACCGCATTTGCCGCCCGATGCCGAACCTGCCTGAAGATACACAGTGCCGTTTGTATCGATTTTTTCATCTTTTATCGCATATGTGCGTGCGTAAAAGTGATCATGTCCGCTTAAAACCAAATCTATTTCATATTCGTCAAACAGCGGCGTCAGCGATTTGCCTGCGATTTTGTTTGAAAATTCATCCGAATCGGCGGAGTAAGGGGAGTGGTGCATTACAACAATTCTCCACTTTGCGTCGGGGAAGTCCTCAACGGCTTTTCTGAGTGTTGTTTCGTGTGATGTCACACTTATATTATTTGAATCGAGAATAATAATCAGAGCGTCACCGTGCATAAAATAACGGTCATTTCCGAAACCGTTTTTGCCTGTCTCGGAATAATAACGGGAATAAAGAGGGGAGTAGAAATCGTGATTGCCTGCCGCCGCCGCAAACGGTACGGAGCTTAGTTTATCCGTTGACAGCAGAACATTCATCTGTGTCTGTGAAAAGCCCTCGTTTATCATGTCGCCGCCGCAGATTATAAGACCTGCGTCTTTGCTTACGGCGTCGCTTACCGTCTGTTCAAACCCGTATTCATCATTGGCAACCGAAGTTTCGGAATTTTTTTCACCGCTTCTGCCGAGCTGAGGATCGGTGCAGTACATTATTGTATATTCGCCCGTTGTGTCGGCAACTGTTATTGTGTTATCGGCATATTCCGTGCTGTCGGAAGTGTATATGTAATCGTATTCTCCGGCGTTTAAGTCTGTCAGCTTTACGGTGTGTTTATATCCGCTTGCAGTAAGACAGGTGCATACCTTTGCCATTGTCATTGTCGGAAAGTCCGAACCGAAGGAAAAATACTCGCTCTTGCTGTCAGAAAACCATGTGAAGTTCAGTGCGTGTTCGTTCTCTCCGTGGGTTACAAGCATTTTGCCGGATGTTTCTTTTCTTGCCTCGAATGTCGTGAGCCACGCTTCATCCGCAGATGCAAATGATATGACCGTAAATGAACAGCACATTACACATAAAACCAAAAGCAGTGAAATAAGTTTTTTCATTTTTCTCTCTCCAAAAACAAAAATTCTTTGTTTAAGTGTAACATATTGTGCTGAATTTTGCAACTGAATTTATGCAAAACAAAAACGGCACGGAAGAACCGTACCGCCAAAACATTGTTTGATTTTGTTGTTCAGCTTAAACTGCCGATTGACACTCAGCGAAGATCGCCTGTGTCGGGGTTGACTGTGTCGCCGCTGTCGGAGCTTACTGCGCTGCCGCATGTATCGCAAAGACCGTCGCCGTCACCGTCATAGCAGGAATGCTCTGCACTGCTGTCGTCGCTGCTGCTGCTGTCAACTGCGTTGCCGCACTCGTCGCAATAGCCGTCGCCGTCACCGTCATAGCAGGAATGCTCTGCACTGCTGTCGTCTGCGGAGTCGTCTGCGGAGTCGTCTGCGGAATCATCTGCACCGCTGCTGCCGCCACCGCCGATAAGTCCGGTGATTGTGTCGATTATGGAGCTTATATCGAAGCTGCCGAGATCGATACCGCCGAGAAGGTCGGTGATGGAGCTGAGATCGAAGCTGCCGAGAAGGCTGCTGATGTCGAAGTCGCCAAGCAGACTGCTGATGTCAAAGTCACCGAGGAGACCTGTTATACTGCTGAGGTCAAGTCCGTCGAGAGCGGCTGTCTGAATGGCAGCTTCATCGTTTGACTTTGTAAGAGCAGTAGCGGAAACCGTAAGTGAAACCGACAGGGCAAGTACAAGTGACATTACTACGGCAATAACTTTTTTCATGGTAATCCACCCTTTCTTGAATAAAAAATTCAAATCGATTTTTTACACGCATAAACTATACTACATTTTATACGGTTTTGTCAATAGTTTTTAACAAATTGTAAACCCGGTTCGATTACGAGAAATTGTATGTGCCTGTCATAAGAGCGTCTTTTGCCGTGGTTGTGCCGTCTATAATCGCCTGAGCGGTTGAGGAAAGCTCAACACTGTACTGTTCAATTGCGTTGTCGATTGTCTCAACAGCCGATTTGAAGTCAGCGGAAATTGTCTCGTCCGCAGGCTCGGTATAGAAGTGCTCGATAACCTTCACAAGGTCAACAAGATCATATGAAAGACCGTTTGAAATAAGGTCCGAAGCGATTGAAGCCGCCTTCTCATATTCGCCGTTTATAACATAGCAGAGAGCCGCCTCATATGCCGCGTAATTTGTTGTGCCCGAAAGCTCCATTGATGTTACGGCAATTTCGAGTGCCTCATCAATATTGCCGTTCATACGTGCTCTGAGAGAATTATATTTTCCAGCGTAGTCATCAGCCTTGTTGATGTCAAGAATTACGTCAACTGTCTTCCATGCGTTGTCATAATCGTTGTTCTGAAGATATGAAGAGATAAGATCATAGCTGTAAAGAAGGGGATAGTCCTTGAAGATTGAAATATATTCGTCAAGATACTTCTGTGCCGTTTCGGTGTCGTTGTCGGTGTACATTTCGGTAATATACTTATAGTAGTCGACAAAGCCCTTCTGCCAGTCGCTTGAATTTTCTGTAAGCAGAGCGTCAAGATCGGAGTTTATGGAGTCCTTGTCAAGTGCTGTGCCGTAATAGTAATAATTCTGATATGCGGCATAGAAAATCTGACTTGCGGCACTCTGTGCGTTATAAAGACCGCTTATTGTATTATAAAGCTCTGCGTGCTGTGTGTCTGCCTTTGCGACATCTTCTGTAATATTGTTCGTGATTGTCTCGTATGCGCTCTGTGTGTCGCCGAGTTTAAGCATAACCTCGGCACTCTTCCACGAAATGCCCTTTGCGTCTATCTTGAGAGCTGTTGCGGCTGTTGCCATAAGAGAATATGTTGACGATGCGCCGGTGAGATTTTTGTCGGCCTCACTCTCAAGTGCGCCGACAAGCTTGCCGACCATTTTGCCGAGTGCTGTTTTTGCGCCATCGGTAATGCCGTCGCCCGTTATGATATCCGTAAAGTCATCGGTTGACTTTTTGCCGTTTTTATAAGCATCGGATGCGAGTGCGTAAATGTCGCCCGTAAACTTTGCAATGCTCTCAATGCCTTCCTGTACGGATGAAAATTCATCTGTAAGGGGAGCGGAGGTCATATCCTCTGTCATATAGTTGGAGATAACAACACTTGCTTCGTATATATAGCCGTTTTTATAGAGCATATCTGCGTCCTGCTCAAGAAGCATCTGACATGTTGCGCCCATGTCGGAGAATGTGGAGTACGCCGCAAGATAATTCTTTGAGGCCTCCTGAACCTTTTCTTCACTGTCGGCACTGATGGAAGCCTTGTAGCCGTCATAGATATTCTTAAGTGCGCTGACTGTGTCGTCTAAGATAAGCTTATTTGCGCCGAGATCCTTTGCGAGCTTTTCGAAATCGGGCTCGCTGTCGCCCTCAGCCGCCTTAACAACCGTGTCAAAAGCGTTTTTGCCGATGTCGTCAATTTTATCTGCGACTTCAACAAAAAGCTTGAATTCGCTTGTCTTGGGGGATGTCTTGTAGTCCTCCGAGCCGTTCTCGTCAAAATAATCCTGTGCGGCAGAATAACCGTCCGCATAGCATGTATAAACGGTAATCTGCTCGATAAGCTCCTGTTTGCAGGAAGCGAGAAGTGTTGTGCTTTCACAGCTTTCAAGCGCGGATTTAAGATATGTTACCTTTTCGGAATAATCATCCGTTGATGATGCTTTAAGCACGTTTGACATATAGTCCGCAGTGTCGGGTTCCGATATTACAACTGCGGCAAACATTCCGAGTACCGCCGATGACAAAAGCGCTATGATCATAATGACAAGGCACACAATGTGACGTGCGGACATACGCTTTTTGGGTTTCTCGGGCTCTGTCTCTTCGTTTTCGTCGGTGTAGCCGTACATTTCTTCGTCGATGTCGGACTGTGTGTCGTCCTCTGTCGGCTCCTCGGAAGCGTTTTCGGCTTCGCTTGCTGTCTCGTTGTAGGTGTTCTGGAATGTGTCGCGAAGCTGCTCAAGCTCTTCGTTAAGCTCTTTGTCGGCATCGCCTGTTGTCTCGGGGGTTGTTCCGAGATTGTTTTCTTCGCTCATTGATTTTCTACCTCCCGGTAATATTTCCGTTTTATAGTACCACGCAAAAGGGAATAATGCAATAATAAAATCCCGATTGCGGGGAAAGAACAAAATCAGGTGTCGGGGCTAAAGAAGTCCTGCTGACTTGATTTGTATAAGCTTCGCAAACATTAAAGTTTATTATTTTTTGACATTTTGTTTTTGCGAGGCCTTTTAATCTGAGACACATGGTGTCCTCTGTCCCCGGTCCCTTTTTATTGCTTGTTGCTCGCTTTTTTGGGGTGATAAAAAGCCGCACGGAAAAACTTCTGTGCGACTCCGGTAGTGTAATTATATTTTTTCTGCCTTAATTAAACTTAAGATTCTTTGCGGACTTCACCCGAAAAACAAAAATCGGCGAAGTTTTACAAATCAGGACACGCAGTGTCTTCCGCCATTTTGCGTTTGTTTTGCTTTACCGCTGCATATGGCAAATGAACGGATTTATGTAAAGGAGAAAAAATTATTCTGCATTAATAAGCTTTTTGACTGCGGGTATTCTTATGAGAATTTCTGCCGCAACGGTTGTTATGATAAGCTCGGGGAGCATATACTGACCGTTATAGATGAGTGAATAGATAAATTTGGACTGTCCTTCGGGGGCCCACTGTCCCCATATCGCAAAGCCCGTGATATAGTGGCATACAAAGCGGATGCATATAACCGTGATTATGCCGAGAAGCATTCCGAGCTCCGGAAAATGCTTCGGCTTTAATTTTTTGAACATACCCGCACAGCCGAGAACCGTAAACGGAATGATATAGTCAAACGCCACACAAATCACAACCATAAGCGCCGTTGTGCAGTAAACGAAAACATTTCCGCTTGCAATGCCTTTAACAAGCTTGAACATGGCATACAGAAATGCCACGGGGACGGATGTCTTAAAGTCGTATTTTATCGACAGCAGACATATGGGGAGCATGCTCAGCAGTGTAACCTCGCCGCCCATCGGCATTTCAATGATGGTTACAAAGCCCAGAGCGATTGAAAGAGCAAGCATTATTGCGCTTTCGGTGAGTTTGAGAAGTTTGGGATTTTTCGGTTTTGCCATAGTTTTTTACCTCGCAAAAAAAATTATCCGCACGGGGATGACGCACGGATAAAACATTACGAGTATATAGCTCTAAACTCCCTACGCCGGTATTACCCATATCAGGTTAAAGGGTTCGGAATACTCCGTCTCAGCCTTTTACAGCACCCCTGTTTGGATTTGTTGAAACAATTATAAAGCCTGTTTTCTTTTTTGTCAATACATTTTGCGTTTTTTTAATTCATTTGTCCTTGTGATATATTGAAAAAATCCGTAAAATCCGATAAAATACAATAGAAAATTTTCAATATACCAAAAAAGGAAAAAGCCGCATGAAACATATGAACATAAATATAAAATCGATGATTTTGCTTGTCTGTATTATTCTGTCTTTCTGTTCCTGTAAAAACAGTTCGGATAACAATAATATTGTGGGCTCGGTTAACGGCGAGAATATAACAGCCGAGGAGCTTGAATATTTTTCCGCCCGTTTAAGAACCTCCGTAATAACCGAGTTTGTAAATAAATACAAAGCGGTGTACGACGAAAATTTCTGGAATACCGAAATAAACGGCATCACACCCGAAAAATATCTGTCCGATATCGCTTTTGATGAATGTGTCCGTGCAAAGCTTCAGCTTATAATGTGCAAAAAATACGGCATATATGACAGCATATCCTTTGACAGTCTCAAAGCAAAAGCTGAGAATTTCAATGACCGACAGAAAGAAAATCAATCCGTCGGTCTTACTTCAATAAGCATGGATGTCTTCTATACTTACTATATAGAAAACGGTGTTATGGAGCTTAAAAACAAACTGGTTTCAGACGGCACGTTAACAAACGAATCGGAGTATGATGCCTATCTTGACAAGCTGACAGACAGTGCGGATACAGTAAAATATAATTTTTTTACTTTCTGAAAATCGATCCGAAGAACAGCTTTATTTTTGTGAAGAATGAAATGATTATCGCTTTAAGCTTTTCAAAAAAAGATGTTTCTTTTTTGCTTTCGACACCGTCGCCCTCATAACAGCCTATGTTGTGCGTGTTTTTGAGTGCGTTGCCGTAGAAATCATGCGCGCCCATATCGCTTTCAACCTGAATACCCTGTTTGAGAAGCTCAGACGATGATGACAGCATATACGAATTTTTGTCGCCTGTGTCATTGCCCGCAAAGCCCGCAATGGGAAGAGCGTTGTTCTTTGCGCAGAGCGGAACGGAATAATCAACAAAGCAGTTGTTTGTGACATTGCCTGTAAATTTCAGTATTCCGTCATCTGCAAAGGTCATTTTTCCGGATTTTTCGGACGAAACAAATATATTATTTGCGACAGTCGAATTTTTAAGGAATGAGAAGTTATATTCACTGCCGTTTACAATAGTATTGTTGTAAAACTTAAAATTATCCATTCCCTGCGTTGCGTTTTCGGAACATACCTGCGCCACAACGTTAGAGCCTTTGTTGTCATTTACGGAAAGGCAGTAACGGACAGTGCAGTTTTTATTTTTTGTCTCGTTGTCGTACACGCAGTTCTGCATAAAACGGACATTGTCGTGCGAATATATATACTGATATGTGCTGTCGGTTGTCCATCCGTCAAAATCAAGAGCCATGCCGTCCATGGTGTTTTTTGAGCCGGCTATTTCGCAGTTCTCGATTAAAACGTTCTTTGCGTGATGCATCCATGTGGGTGCGGTGTAGAAATCTTCATAAATCGAAGTGTTTATAAGCGCGCAGTTTCTGATTGTAAGATTATTAACCGAGCCTATCGCAAAGCCGTCGTAATAAATATTGTTCATTGTGATATTTTCGTACAGAAGATTCTGCGCATATGATTCTTCGGGAGAAACATAATAGATATTTGCCCACGGATACTCTATGTTGTTGCCGTCTGACCACACGCCGTATCCGCAGTCGTGTATGTCTATATTGCGAAGAATAACATCACTTAAATGGCCTTCGCCGACCGTGTAAATTCCGATTGAAGCGTGAAGATGCTTTACCTGTTCCGATGAACGCTGTTTGAAAATGTCGTGCATTACGCAGTTTTCAACCGTTACGGAATTCATCTCGGCTTTTTCGCAGGTGATATATATGCCCATTCCGTTCGGTGCGGATATGTCAAGTCCGCTGACGCGCCAGCCGCTTACATCGTTTATTCTTATAACGGGATTTGCATCCGATACGGTTAAAGACGGTTTGCCGAGCTTGTCCGCATCGCCGTATGAACCGATTGTTATGGGATTTTCCTTTGTTCCGCTTCCTTTTGCGACAAACGAACCTTCAAAGTAGCCGCCTGCCTTAAAAAGAATGCTGTCTCCGCTCTTGTATTCAACAGAAGACGCCTTCTGAATGCTTTTCCATGCGGAGCTTTCACTTGTGCCGTTGTTTTGGTCACTGCCGTTTATGCTGTCAACATAATATGCTGTGCCTGTTTCGGATGCGAAAGCAGTCGGCAAAACAGTAAAAATCATAATAAGTGTCAGAATGCAGCAGAGAATATTTTTGATTTTCATGTTGTACACCTCACTGAATAATTTTTGCCATAATTATCAAAGTACCGTTTTTTACGGTAATTTTTGCCTTGTTTTCTTTTAATTCGTTGCTGACTCCCAGCGGAAAATAACAGTTAAGCCGGGCGTTGTCAAGCGAATATTTGAGGCCCTCAAGTGTTACGCCCTCGCTGTTTTCCGAAAACGAAAATACGGATACCGTGTCGCCGATATTTCCCTGTATCTCAAGCGAAGAATCGGTTATTGCCGTAACAATATATCCGTCACCGAAAAGCGTACACTTACAGCCCTGTTTTGATAAATCCGCCGCAAGAGCGATATTTGCGTATGTGTGGTCGGGTCTGCCGCCCATTGCACCGTATATGAAAAAGTCTGTACAGCCGTGCTTTTGCCCTTCTTTTACGGCGGCGTATGTGTCGGTTACATCTTTTTCAACGGGCAGTGTGATAACATTTTTCTCTTTCGGAACAGCACCCAAAGAGTCAAAATCGCCCAATATCACATCGGGTGCAACATTAAAATCACGGCACCTCGAAAGCCCGGCATCGGCGGCTATTACAAAAGCACCGCCCGGCACAGTCGGAATATTATTATAGTATTCACCTGCCGCAAAAATCACACAGTCCTGTCTGCCCACGTTTTTACCCTCTCATATATTTCGGTCGGAGTGTCGCAGAGCATTGCCGCACCGCATTCTTCGAGTTCACCCGGCTCCGAAAAGCCGTATTTTACGCCCAAAGAGTCAACACCCGCGTCATTTGCCGCCTTTATGTCAAAAATCGTGTCGCCTATCATAAGAATATTATTTTTGTCGGCGTGATAATATTCAACCGCACTCTCGATAAGTGAACGCTTGTCGGAATCGTGTGTCGCAAAACCGGGGCAGAAATATGATGAAAAAATATTGTCAACCTTAAGATCAGCGGCAATTTTCTTAACAAAATCAAGCGGCTTCGAAGAACAAACCGCAAGCGTGAAGCCGTCGTTTTTCAGTCTGTCAAGCGTGTTATATATGCCGTCATAAAGCACCGACTCAAGATGACCGATGGGGGCGTATCTCTCACGATAAAGCTCCACAAAGCGTTCGGCTTTTTCTTCGTCCTTTTCGCAGTATTTATAAAAGCTGTCAAAAAGCGACGGCCCAATAAAACGGCGAAGAATATTTTCGGGAGGAACGGCAACACCCATTTTGTCAAGGGCGTATCTTATGCAGTTATAAATCCCCTCGGAATTGTCTATTACGGTGCCGTCAAAGTCAAACAGCAGAATTTTGTTGTTCATCTTTTTTTACCGCGTCCGAATGTGGCGTCATATACCGCCATAATCGTTTTGTGTACATCCTCGACAGTGCCGGAGGCATCGACATAAACTATGTTTTCCCTGTCTTCAAGCATATCGAAAACCTGTTCGAACTGTTCTTTGGTCTTTGACAGCGCTTCGGTATTTTCGTATATCTCTATTGCGTCGTCGGGGCGGTTCGCACGAATTCTGTCAAGGCATACGTCAACGTCCGCAGTCAGAAAAATGACAAGATCGGGCTTTCTTATTTCGGGGCAGTTAAAATGCATGTCCATGGCCCATATAACATCCGTGTCACTGCCCTGATAGGCAAAAGTCGAATAATAATATCTGTCGGAAATAACCGTTTTGCCATGTTTCAGCATATCTCTTATTCCGTTTTCGCCGATATTGTGCTGTATTCTGTCTGACAGAAACAGTGCGGCTGTGCTCCACGGGGATGATTTTACTTCCCCCGAAAGAACACGCCTTAAAAGCTTTCCTGTGGGCAGTGACGTAGGCTCGGCGGTTGTTTCGACCTTAAGCCCTCTTTTTCTGAGAGCGTCCGCCATAAGAGAAATCTGTGTTGTCTTGCCTGTTCCGTCAAGCCCTTCAATAACTATGAATTTAGCCATTTTTTATCTCCCGAAGATTATTTGCAAGTGTCGCAAGTTGCTCGGTTGTAAGAGCCTCGGCACGCACATTTGTCGGCAGTCCGCTTTTTTCGAGTGCCGTGTTTATTACGTCTTTTTTAAGTCCCAGACCCGATGACAGACCGTTTGCCGCAGTCTTTCTTCTCTGAGAAAATGCCGCTTTTATTACTGAAAAGAAAAATTCTTCATCTGTGAGCTTAACAGGGGGCTCTTTTCTGACGGTCAGCCGTATAACCTCGCTGTCAACATTGGGGGACGGCATAAAGCACTCACGCCCCACGCCGAAAAGCCTTTCCGCTTTCGCATAGTAATTTACGGCAACCGTAATGGCACCGGCATCCCTTGAGCCGACCTCGGCACAGAGCCGTTCGGCCGCCTCCTTCTGCACCATGACCGTTATGCTCTCTATCGGCAGACGACTTTCAAGCAGATACATTATAACGGGGGATGTGATATAGTACGGCAGATTTGCGCAGACATACACATTCATGCCGGCAAACTCGTCTTCGATAAGCTTGTGCAGATCGGTTTTGAGTACGTCGGCATTTATTACGTGCGCGTTGCGAAAATCGGTCAGTGTCTCGCCCAGAACGGGAATAAGCCTTGTGTCAAGCTCAATCGACACCGTTTTTTTTGCTCTTTTGGCAAGCTCAACGGTTAAAACGCCTATGCCGGGGCCTATTTCTATAACTCCGTCATTTTCGCCCGCACCGCAGAGCTCCGCCATTTTCGGACACACGGACGGCTCAATCAGAAAATTCTGACCGAGAGCCTTTGAAAAAGAAAATCCGTGCTTGCCCAGAAGTCTTTTTATATAATTTATATCGGTAAGCTGTTCCATTTTATTTTGTGCAGTTCAAAAAACGTTCGTAAGCCGTATTCCACGCATCTGTATCTTCCGGCTTAAAATGTTTGAGGTTTTCGCTTTCGGCTATAATTCTGCGTGCTTCCGAAACATCCGCAATATCTTTTGCCGTGATAAGCTGAACCGCAACATTGCCCATAACGGTTGCTTCAATCGGGCCTGCGTAAACAGGCACACCGCAGGCGTTTGCGGTCAGACGGCACAAAAACGAGTCTTTTACGCCGCCGCCCACAACATTTATGTGCGGATATTTTATTTCCGTGCAGTTTTCTATTCCTTCGAAAACGCTCTTATATTTCATGGCGAGGCTCTCATAAATGCATCTTACGACTTCGCCGACGGTTTCGGGAACATACTGACCTGTCTTTTTGCAATAAGCTCTGATATTGCCGGGCAGATCACCGGGGGAGGCAAATTCGGGTGCGTCGGGGTCAATAAAGCACTTGAACGGCTCGGCTTTGAGTGCCGCCTGCTCAAGCTCGGCATAGGAATACTCTTTGCCTTCACGCTTCCACTGTCGTCTGCTCTCCTGAATAAGCCACAGTCCGCATATATTTTTAAGGAATGCCGTTGAAAATCCGTAGCCGCCCTCGTTTGTAACGTTAAAATTATATGATTTCTCGTTGACAATGGGGGAGTGTGTTTCCGTTCCGAACAGCGACCATGTGCCTGAGCTTATAAATGCAAAGTCTTTTTTGTCGGACGGCACGGCGGTAATAGCCGACTGTGTGTCGTGTCCGCATACGGCTACAACAGGCACACTTTCAAGTCCCAGCTCGGTGCATATTTCTTCGCTGAGCATTCCCGTGACGGTTCCTGCGGGGACTATATTTTTGAGTATGCGAGTGGGCAGACCGAGTTTTTCGGTCATTTCCTCACTCCATGAGCGTGTTTTTATGTCGATAAGCTGAGATGTTGTAGCTATTGAATATTCGCTGACTTTGTTTCCCGTTAAGAAATAAGCGAATAAATCCGGCATAAACAAAAGCGTGTCCGCTCTGTCAAGAAGCTCCGGGCGGTTCTTTTTTATGCTCAGAAGCTGAAACGCCGTGTTGAAATCCATAAACTGAATGCCGGTAATATCGTACATTCTCTGCTTTGATATGATTTTCGCCGCTTCGTCCGTCATGCCGTTATTTCTCTTGTCACGGTAGTGAACGGGATTTTCAAGAAGCACGCCGTTTTTGTCAAGAAGACCGAAGTCGACACCCCATGTGTCAATGCCTATGCTGTCAAATCCGCCTGCCTGTTTGGCTTTAAGAAGCCCCTGCTTTATCTCGTGAAAAAGACGCAGTACATCCCAATAGAATGTGCCGTTTACAAGCACCGGATCATTCGAAAAACGGTGAATTTCCTCAAGAACGATTTTGCCGTTTTTAATTTCGCCTAAAATGGCTCTGCCGCTTGAAGCGCCGAAGTCAAACGCTAAAACTCTTTTTGACATATCAATGTCTCCTTATTATTTTACAACGCCCTTTTTAAGAATGATATTTGCGTAAAGTGCGCTCTCGCTCGTGGCGATGATGGCATATGCCTTTCTTGAACGCTCATAGAAAGCAAAACGCTCAATCTGAGAAATATTTGTATCGCCGTTGTTCTCTGTGATTATGTCCTCGTATTTTGCCCATATTTCGGGTGTGGGGTCGCCGTTTGTTGTCTCCATAAGCATAACGGGGCTTTCAACATATGTGTCAAGGGGAATAAGCTTTAATATCGCATCGAGAATTTCGGGAACATTGTGGCCGTCCATTCTGATAAGACGCTGAGCGTTTGAAGCCGCGGGGAAGTTGCCGTCACCTATGACGATTTCGTCACCGTGACCCATTTCACACAGAATTTTAAGAAGCTCGGGGGAGATGATTGAGGGAATGTTTTTAAGCATGATTTTTGGTCCTTTCCGAATATAATTTTTCAGTTCATTGCGGTAAATAAAGATTTGTCGGGGCAGATTTATTCTCAGTCTTCCGGCGGAATACCGTCCGTGTACTGCGAATTATACAGCAGCGCATAGAAGCCGTCGGCGGCAAGAAGCTCATCGTGTGTGCCCTGCTCGACAATTGTGCCTTTTTTCATTACAAGAATATTATCGGCATTCTTGATTGTTGACAGACGGTGCGCTATGACAAAGCTTGTTCTGCCTTCCATAAGCTTATTCATCGCCTGCTGAATTTTCTGTTCCGTTTTTGTGTCGACAGAAGAAGTCGCTTCATCAAGTATAAGCACCTTGGGGTTTGCGACAACGGCTCTCGCAATTGTCAGAAGCTGACGCTGACCCTGTGAAATGTTTGTGCCTTCCTCTGTCAGCATTGTGTCAAAGCCCTTGGGAAGGCTCATAATATAGTCGTATATGTGCGCGGTTTTTGCGGCTTCGATAACCTCATCATCTGTGGCGTTAAAGTTGCCGTAACGGATATTTTCCATTATCGTGCCCTTAAACAGCCATGTATCCTGAAGCACCATACCGAAATTTGAACGGAGCTTGTTGCGGCTCATCGAATAAATATCCGTGCCGTCAAGATAAATGTTACCGGAATTTACGTCATAGAAACGCATAAGCAGGTTGACTATTGTAGTCTTGCCCGCACCCGTCGGCCCTACGATAGCCGTGACCGAGCCTGCCGGCGCCGTTATGTCAAGATTATCTATAAGCGGCACATCGGGCAGATATCTGAATGATACGTTCTTAAATTCAACTCTGCCCTTGGGATTTTCGGCTGTCGGTTCGTCTTCGGCATCCGGCTCTTCCTCTTCTTCGTCAAACAGCGCGAATACACGCTCCGCAGACGCAAGTGACGACTGAATTTTGTTTATGATAGAAGAAATATTTATTATGGGTGACTGGAACGATGACGAATAAGACAAAAATTTTGATATATCACCGAGCTTAAACGCCTTTGCGAGTGTGCCGTTTGAAGTCTGAAGCACGAAATATCCGCCCAACAGGCACAGCGAAACATAGCTGAGATTTTTGAACAGCGTCAGAACGGGATTTAATATGCCCGATATCATATTTGCCGTAAATGATGTTTTGCCAAGCCGCATTGTTATGTCTCTGAACTCGTCAATTGACTTCTGCTCGTGACCGAAAATGCGTATAATCGTGTGACCTGCGTACATTTCTTCGATATGGCCGTTCATGTCGCCCATGGTGTCCCAATAGCGTCTGAACCATATTTTTGATTTCTGAGATACCCAATAAGACAGAGTACCCGTAAACGGCACAAGGCACACAGCCACAAGTGTCATCCATATGTTGCCGGTTCGAAGCATCATGACAAGCGAACCGATAACCTGAATAATGCCTGTCATAACGGTCAGAATACTGCTCTGAAGCGAGGAGCTTACATTGTCGATATCGTTTATTATCTTTGATATGACCTGCCCCTTTGTCTGCTTGTCATAATAGCTTAAGGGCAGTCGGGAGAGCTTGTCGTTTACTCTTTCTCTTAACGAACAGACAAGCTTCTGTGAAATTCCGGCGGAGAAAAACTCCTGGAAAAATGTAAATATAGTGGAAGCGCCGTAGACACAGGCGAGCTTTATTATAATATCACGGCATCCGTCAAAAACGATTTGCTGACCCTGAAGTCTGCCGTTTACCTGGTCTTGCAGAATGTTTATCAGTTCGCCTAACATGTCGGGGGATATGACACCGCACACCGTTGTCATGCAAGCCGAGATAACAACGATTGCCATTGTGAAGGCGTGGGGCTTTATAAGTCCCAGAAAGCGAAGAAGCGTACCCTTTGCGTTGTCGGGCTTTGATTCTTCATCGGTATGCTTTCTGTATGCCGCATACCTGCTCTCGTAATTCATTTCGGGGACGGCGTTTTTCTTTTTATCACTCATCGCTCTCCGCCTCCTTTACAGCTTCCTCCGACAGCTGAGTTATAACTATTTCTCTGTATGTTTCGCAGGTTCTTACAAGCTCCTTGTGTGTGCCGCATCCGACAACCGTGCCGTTTTCAAGCACAACAATTCTGTCGGCGTTAAGAACGGTGCCGACACGCTGGGCAACTATGATAAGATTGGTATCTGTAAGATTTTCTCTGAGAGATGCTCTCAGTCGTGCGTCCGTTGCGAGGTCAAGTGCGGAGAAAGAGTCATCGAACAGAATAATTTCCGCTCCCTTTATAACGGCTCTGGCAATTGCGAGACGCTGTTTCTGACCGCCCGAAAAGTTTTTGCCCGCCTGAGATACAAAGCTGTTTATTCCGTCGGGCATGGCGGCAACAAAGTTTTTGGCCTGGGCTATTTCGAGTGCGTGCCATATTTCGGCGTCCGTTGCGTCCTCTTTGCCGTAGCGTATGTTGTCGGCTATTGTTCCGCTGAACAGATAAGCCTGCTGGGGAACAACGGCAATACGCTTCTGAAGCTCCTCTTCGCCGAGCTCCTTTACGTTTACACCGGCGACAAGAACTTCACCGTCACTTACATCATAAAGCCTCGGAATAAGATTAAGCAGTGTCGATTTGCCCGAACCCGTGATGCCTATTATAGCGGTAATTTCACCTGGGTGGGACTCAAACGAGATATTTTTGAGTGAGAACGGCTCTTTGGGCTTTTTCTCCTCTTTCTTTTCTTCGGCGGCGGGCTTTTCGGCTGTGCCGTCGGTTTTCTGCGGAGCTTTTTTCGCAGGGGGAGGCGACGGGCGTTTCTTTTTCTTCTTTTCGGGGAGCGGCTTATACCTGAACGATACGTTCTTAAACTCCACACAGCCGTTGTTTTCTTCTTTCGGAACAACCGGTGCTTCCGGCTCTTTTATATCCGACTGAGCTTCCATTATCTCTTTTATACGCTTGCCCGAAATAACGGCACGGGGAATGGATACAATAATTCCCACAACGGATGTAACGGAGCTTAACACGAGTGAAAAATACGTGATGAAGGCGTACATATTGGGAATTGCGGCGAGAATTTCATTCTGCTGTGTCGTGGGGTCGTAGCTGTTTGCGGTGTTTACGCAGAAAAACACAACGGCGCACACAAGCACATACATAACGGCAGACAGAAACGGCGTTACTGCCGCCATGACTCTTGACGCTATAAGTGAAATATTCGTGAGTGTCTTGTTTGTGTCGGCAAAACGCTTGTCTTCATACTGAAGCTTGTTGAACGCTCTTATAACTCTTATGCCGCTTATCTTTTCACGCATAATCTGATTCATTTTGTCAACCAGCTTCTGCATTTTTGAATAGATTGGCATAACCGCGGCAAAAAGCAGTATGGCAATAAGAAGCATTACGGGGATTGCCCACATTGCTTTTTTCGCAAGCTCCGCGTTTGTATTGAAAATCATGTAGATACCGCCGACAAGCATAATCGGCAGGGGAATGAGCGATTTAAGAGTGTTAAGTATAATATCGTGAACCTGGCGAACATCGTTTGTTGTGCGTGTAACAAGAGATGCCACGCCTATTCTGTCAATGTTGCTCTGCGAGAGCTTGCTGACTCTTTCGAATATGAACGTTCTGAGTGAAATGGCATATCCGACTGAGGTCTTTGTCGAAAAATAGGTGTTGAGAATGGATGTTACAATGCCCGCAAGGGTAAAGCCGAGCATTATCATGGCTATCTGAAATATCTTTGCCATGTCGCCCTTAAGAACACCCTCCGAGAGCATATCACGGGTGTATATCGGCAAAAGAAGCTGCATTACCGTGTTGACTGTCGCAAAGATAATCGACATTACAAGTGTTCCCGCGTGAGGCTTCAGCAGGGACAGAACTTTTTTCATATGGTTTCCTCCGGGATTTTTATAAAACGCAACGCATAAGCCACGTGCTGATAAGGAAGTATTGTTGCAAAACAAAGGCAAATCATCAGTA
>CAVFPQ010000023.1:0-22296 GCA_963624415.1 Acutalibacteraceae bacterium
AATGCATAATTTCGGAAGTCCTGCGGACTTGATTTATATAGCTTCGCAGAACAATCAGCAATTAGCAGTTAGCAATGAGTGGTCAGTATTCAGTATTTGCATGCCTTTCCGTTATATGCCGCAGGTATATCACCGCACGGGTGCGATATCATTTCGCAGATATATCATCCGTTGTGCGGGAACGGATATCATTGAAAAAACAAGTCCTAAGACTGTTTTTTCTCGTACCGGCGGGCCGCCCGTCGGGGCACCCGACTGTCCGGTCGGTTAATTTTATAAAACAGGCAGTCTTTTATGCCGGACAGCCGGGTACCGCCTCCGGGCGGAATGCCCCTCCCTCGCTTTCATTTGTTAAGCCGCTTCGGGCCGCGGCTGAACAAATTCAGCTCACTCGGGGCATTGCCGTCATACCGCTTACGCTTCTGACGGCGGGTGCGCCGCCTCGCTATCCGAGGCGGCTTGCCGCTCCTCGCGGGCTTCGCCGCTTCGTCGCGGCATGCCCTCGCTTCGCTCGGGCCTTGCGGCTCGCTTCGCTCGCCGCCCTCGCTCGCTCCCTGCGGTCGCTCGCCTTTATCCACCCAAATTATACAATCCCACCGAAAAAAAGTCAACGCAAACGGTCAAAAACCCTTGACAAAATAAGGTGCTTATGGTAATATATCGTTTGCCGCATACCAAGGGCGTGCTATGCACATTAAAAGGTTATCCTTGCCCCGTGTAGCGAGACTTACAAAGGAGAACGAACCATGTACGCAATCATCGAAACAGGCGGAAAGCAGTATAAGGTAGAGGCAAACGACGTTGTTTTTATCGAAAAGCTTGATGTAGAGAGCGATTCCGAAATCGTTTTTGACAAGGTTATTGCAGTTGCAGGTGACGACGGCATCAAGGTTGGCGCACCCTATGTTGAGGGAGCTTCAGTCAAGGCTAAAGTCATCAAGAACGGCAAGGCGAAGAAGATCACCGTTATGACCTACAAGTCAAAGAAGAACGAGAAGAGAAAGCTCGGTCACAGACAGCCCTACACTAAAGTAGAAATCGTTTCTGTCAACGCATAAGCAATGATAAAAGCGGTTTTCCGTATCCATGGCGACAGTGCATCTTTCAGAGTATCCGGTCATTCCGGGAGCGCAGAAAGCGGCAAGGATATTGTATGTGCGGCGGTTTCATCCGCTGTATATATGACGGCTAACACGATAACCGAAATTCTTCGGGTTAACGCGGCAGTCGAAGTCGACGACGGATACATGCAACTCAGCTTCGAAAACAGCGAAGCTGCTGCGGACATTGTAAAGGGACTTGAGCTTCATCTCAGAGAACTCGGCAAGCAGTATCCGCAATTCGTAAAAGTAACAACGGAGGTATAAGCAATGCTTAAGTTAAACATTCAGCTTTTCGCTCATAAGAAAGGTATGGGTTCAACCCGTAACGGCCGTGATTCCGAATCCAAGAGACTCGGCACCAAGAGAAGCGACGGACAGTTTGTTAACGCAGGCACTATTATCGTTCGTCAGCGTGGAACACACATCCACCCCGGCACGAATGTCGGCAAGGGCAGCGATGATACGCTTTTTGCACTTACCAGCGGCAAGGTAAAATTTGAGCGTCTGGGTAAAGACCGCAAAAAAGTCAGCGTCTACGAAAACTGATGGGTTATTCGGCGCAGACCGAAAAGCAAAAGTAAGTAATGAAATAATAGCTATATCTTATGTTCATTGTAAGATGTAGCTGTTTTTCTTTTTGCACGGCTTTGCTTTTCTAACCGTTTTTTTACCCACTCGCGGTACCAAAGTACAGCTTCGGGGTAAACAAAACGGTTTCTGCATCCGACTTCCCCATCAGTTTTTCCCCAAGATAAGCTTTTCGCAGGTTATTCGGCGCAGACCGAAAAGCAAAAGTAAGTAATGAAATAATGGCTATGTCTTATATTTTATTGTAAGATGTAGCTGTTTTTTTTGGTTCAATATAATATTCGTTTCTACTCTGCGACCTTATATTTAACCCTCGGCCCATACTTCGCAGAAGACAAAAGCCCCAGCTGTTCAAACTTCAGAACAAAAGCACGAATTGTGGCATATGCGGCGTCCCCGAAATCCTTTTCAAGCTGTTTTGTTGAAAAGCCGTCCGTACCGTAAGCGGACAGCACAAACTTCCAAAGCTTCGTTTCTTTTTCGGTTATTTTTCCGTTCTTTACAGCACTGTCAAATACGGCTAATGTTTCAATCGCCGGCCCGTCTTCATTCATTTTGTTGTAAACATTATTTATAAAATACAAAACAAACGGTGTTACATCAATTTTGCCGCTGAGATTTCTGTTTTCCTCAATTAATGTGTAAGCTGCATAGTACTGTTTGCGGCTTTTTTCAATTCGGCTTGAAAACGGAACAAACAGAGCCGACCGATAACCCTTTTGAATCAGATACCACAGATGAACAAGCCTTGCCATTCTGCCGTTTCCGTCAAAATACGGATGTACAAAGCCAATATAAAAATGAATAATTGCCGCCTTAACCAAATCGTTAATATTATCTTCGGCATTAGCGAAAGCAATAAGCGACTTCATAACATCAGGCACCTTTTCGGCACTGAACCCCGAATGTTCAATATGATCACTTATTACAAAAACGGAATCATTCCTGTATAACCGTACATCGGGCAATTTGTCATCATCTGCAAGAAAGTCCCCGACAGTCATCATATAAAGTGTATGCAAGTTGTCTTCTGTTATTTTATTTGCGGTATCGGAAATAAATTCAAAACCCTGTTTTATGCCTAAAATTCTGTTTTCGCGGTCATCGTCCGGTGCCATTCCCTTTAGAATTTTACGCACACTGTCGCGACTGAAGTCCACACTTTCAATAGCCGAGGTTGATATAATTTCCTCCTCGGCTGCCCTGAGTCCGTAATGCTTATCCTGTGGCTGCAGCAGAAGCTTTACCGCATTCTGATTAACGGCGTTGCAGCTTTCATTAAAAACAATAAAGTTGCCGTTAAAATCACAAAGCGGCAAAGGCTTATAGTATAACTCCTCTAAAGTTATAAGAAAATCATCAAAATCAACACCGTATTTGTATTTCAATTTTTTGTAGTCCGGAAAGTGCTTATCTCTTAGCATTTCGGTAAAAAGTTTAATATCCATATCAGCCTCATTGATATAATATAGTATCAGTTTGTATCAGCATAATACATATTAAAACAATTGTCAAGCGTAACAGGCACTCCGAATTGCCCCTGACGCAACCCGACCGGCAAGAAAAAAGACCAAGTCGAAAGGCTTGGTCTTTTTGGTGGAAGAGGGTGGATTCGAACCACCGAAGTCGTCGACAACAGATTTACAGTCTGCCCCCTTTGGCCGCTCGGGAACTCTTCCATGTCTGATATTAAGTTTATTGCAAAAATGGAGCTGGTGGACGGACTCGAACCCCCGACCTGCTGATTACAAATCAGCTGCTCTACCAACTGAGCTACACCAGCAACTGTCTCTTCATTCGCACGAAACCGTGCTGTCTGATGAGTTGCAACGTTTGAAATTATACCATCATAAAGATGTATTGTCAAGAGGTTTTTTATAAAAATTAAAAAAAGTTCTGAAATTTTCGAAAGTCAAATTCTTAAAGAAAAAGTCGGCGAAAAGCAGATACTCTCGCCGACCTTATTTGATTATATTGATTACTTCGTCAGAGCAGGTTCACTGACATCTTCTCCTTTGGAAGCCTTTTCACTTGCCGTCTGACGGCGTGCGATAAGCTCCGCATACATCTGTTCTTTCTTTTTGCCGTCAAGGTCATAGAACAGCATCGGGATTATGCTGAAAGCACCTGTAACAGTCGGAACAATCGTAAACATCGCGAACAGATAGAACTTAACATAATCGGGCTGCTCCGCACCGCTTGTGTAAGCACTCTGATCATAGCCGACATAGTCCATAAACATAGTCTGAATGAAGTTTGCGCCGACTCTTGCAAGCTTTGAAGCAAGGCCTTTTGCGACTGATGTCATAGCCTCTGTTCTGTAACCGTTTTTCCATTCGCAGTAGTCCATTGTCTCGTTGTAAATCTCGGTATTGATAACCGAACGCAGACCGTAGAACAGCGTCCAGATAACTTCCCACAGCATCATAACAACCATCATGACCCATGTTTTGCGATAAAGTCCGCCCTTGAACGTCTTGAAATCAACACCGATACAGCCTATCGCGAAAACGAAGACATAGAGAATGCTTGAAATCTGGCTGCATACTATATACAGAACACGGCTCGAGAAGTGGCGTCTGAACCACGGAACGAACGTATAGCTCAGGGGTGAAATAGGCGCGGCGGGAATACCGGCAACCATTGTCATTGACTTAAAGTGAAGAACGTCAGTGTAATAGTCATTCTTGCTGCCGCCGATTGAGAACGATCCGAGGAAGTCGGACAGCGTCATAAGAAGGACGGGCTTGTTGTTGATAATCGACTTAATTGAGGCCTTAATGCTCGGTGTTTTTACCGACTGCATTATACGTTCACGCGAATTCATAAAGAAATACATGCTCATACCGCTCGATACAAGCGTTGTAAACGTACCCATTCCGACGAAAGCGATAAGGAACTGCGTTTCGCGTGAGCCCTTCTTGATTAAGTTGTTATCTATAAGGTCAAGAACTATCGACAAAATCTGTTCGGGAAGCTTCTCACCGAATGTGCCCGATGCGAAGTTTGCTATCGTAACCAGACGCAATCGATCACTCGGATGCGGCGTTATGGTTGACATAAGACCGGTTCGGGCGATTGCCTGGAATGTGCCGACACCTTCGGACATTATCTGCAATATAAGATAGAATATAAACTTGGTAAAGTCCACGGAGCTTTTGCCGCCGAAAAGAAGAGGCATAAACCAATACAAAAGTGAAATTATGCATCCCGGAACGGCAAGCCCCAAGAGATACGGACGGAATTTGCCCCAACGTGTTCTTGTCTTTTCAACTATCGCGGCACTGAAAATATCGTTTACTATATCCCATATGCCGTTTATAAAGTTGGCAATTGCCTGATATTTAAGGTCAATTTTTACTATTGTTGTTATAAAACGTGATTGTTCGCTGTTGATGTTAAAGCTCTGAGCGGCATCCCAAAGAACAAAACCGACCGTTTCTTTTGTTCCGACATATCTGCGGTTTTCGTAAACATACTGCAGTTGTTCGTCGGTATACTCCTGCGGGGCGTTGTTTTTATCTTCTGCCACGCTGATTCCTCCTTGCCGGTAATATTATACCGATTTATATTAACATAAAATAAAGACCTTTGCAAGAAAAGTCTTTGATATCGATGATTTTAGTTAAAAATGTACAAATATCGGAATTGATTTTTGTATATAGTCCCGTTTTATTTTTAAATTCGATACGGTGACATACAAATAATAATGTTGACATATATTTTATTGTAGTGTATAATAAAGCCGAAGAGACGAACCGTACAGCAAGCGGTTACGACCCTCAAAAAAGCGAAATTTAAAGAAAAAACCCGCTTAGATTGGTGGTCTGGGGCGGTTTTTTCTTTTCTCGCTTACTTTTTCGCAATCATTGAAATGATGCTTATAGCGATATCTATGCTTGTAACAACAATTGAGACTATCGTAATGACATCGTTTATTGTCAGTTCGCACATAGCGACACCCCCTTCTGAGGGTGTAGAATAGTAACCGCCTACCGTTTATGCTACGGCTCGCCCTTCGGCATGGTTATTTTGCATTATGTTATTATGCTTGTCAATATTCACACGAAAATTCAACTCCGGGTCCGCAGAGGCTTGGAGTTTTTCTTGTAAAAAGCAAATGAAGAATTTAAGATCACTTTCAAACTTGTTTGTCGAAAACTATTGTATTTTTGTGATTTTGATACTATAATACAGTTGAGTTAAAAATTACACAAAAGAAAACAAACAGGAGGTGTATTTATGGCCACTTCAAGTATTTTTGCTCATATAGAAATAGACGAAAAGAAGAAAGCAGAACAGTTTATTAACGCATTGGAAGAATCTGAAAAAGCTCAGTCAAAGAAGACATGTACAGTACCGACCATTCCCATTATGAATGATGCAAATAATATTCGCAAGTTAATGGCTAAGAGGTTTTATTCAAAATGAATGATTTCACAATAATTAACATTCTTGACATGCTCAATGCAATCGGAGAGGATAATGTAAATATCATCCTTTCCGGTTTTTCTTGTCCCAAAAATAAAGAAATAGAAGACTTTGTAAAGAATAATGCGATCGATTTTGCTAAAAGAAAAATGTCCGTTACCTACTTAGTCATGGACAGTGACGGCAAACCGGCCGCTATTTATGCATTGACACATAAAGCTATCAATATTAAGGATGAAATATTATCTTCCACGCTCAGGAAAAGGATCAGGCGTTTTGCTCAGCTTGATGAAGAAACAAATACATATATGGTATCTGCTTTTCTGATAGCTCAATTTTAAAAAAACTACGAAAATCGTGGAAGCACCACCATAGACGGAAACAGTTTAATGAACAGTGCCATGGATATACTGACTGCTGTTCAGCATAACATTGGCGGAGGGGTTGTTTACCTTGAGTGTGAAGACAAGCCGCAACTGCTTTCTTTCTATCAAAATGACAATAACTGTTTTCGTATATTCGGCGAAAGATATTCCAAGGCAGATAGGACAAAATACATACAATTACTGCGGTTTTTCTGATTAAAAGAATTGTATAATTCGGCAAACAAGCTGAAAAAAGCAGAGAGCGAAAAGCGATAAAATGCTGACCGGCAGAAAAAAGTCTGAACAAAGCAAAATATCAGCGCAAAAAAAAGAGCCCCTATCCGGGAGCCCTTTTTTAATTATGCATAATTTTCAAATGTTTTCAAAATGAAAATCATTAAAAGTTTTAGTCGCGCGAAGAATTATTCAGCGTCGTCCTCTTTCTTCCAGCCGTACTGCTTCTCGGGAAGAGCGGAAAGGAGCTTATCAAGGAAATCCTTAAAGAAACCGATAATATCTTCGAATGCCTTTTTGATAACGTCAAGCTTTGTCATTGTACGTTTCACCTCCTGTCAGATAAATAGATAAGCGAAAAACTGCTTTATCAGTCTTCTGTAGCATTGGAAAGCTCTGTTGCTGTATCCTTTGCCCAACCAAGAGTCTGCTTAATCATTTCGATGATCTTTTTGCCCCATGCAAGTACCCAATCAAGGAACTCGTTGATCTTAGTCATATCCATGTACACTGCACCTCTTTTCTAATTTTATATTCTACCGATTCTGCACAAATCAGCGTCTTAGTCCTCTTCAGGCATGTGATCGCCCCAATTATAATCGTGCTTGAAGCCTGCGATGAAAGCCTTAAGCTGCTCAATGAAGGACTTGATAAACGCGGAGATATCATTCATGATGTTCTTAACGTCGTCGAATTTCATTTGTGTTGCACCTCTTTTCATAATTTAGTCAAGCTTTGATCCATGCGGACCACAGGAATTAATGATTACTTCGTGTTCCAATCGGAATTATCGGAGCCGGGCTCTTCAAACCAAGACTTAGTCTGGAAGAACATCTTGACAAGCTTCTCAAAAAACTCCATGATGTGGTCAAGGAGACCTTCGAAATCAAAGTTCATTATTAAGGCACCACCTTTCTCGCTAATCTACAAGCGATTATCTCAACTTGCAAGCATATGATACCAAATGTTTTTGCGGTTTTCAAGTATTTTTTAAGTAAAATCACAATGTTTACTTTTACAACAAATTGTTGCAACAATTAAAATCCGACACGGGATTGATGTTGAATATTTATGCAAGTTTTTGAATGATATTTCCTGAGAATCTGAAGAAAAAGTTTAAGTATTTGTGAACGAACAGTTAACAATGCAACAATATAATATAAAACTTTCGTGTACGGGAACAAAAAATTGAAATACCGTGAAATATTTGTTTTATTTATCGTTGAGAAGAAAATCACGGAGATTAAGGTGGATGATTCCGTTTCGGCTCATGTCGAACTCATCAAGGGACAATACATATTCAGGATAATACGGCGCATATAAAGTTCGCGTTTAATCATAACATCACACCTCTTTTTTCGGATTTCGATTAAATTATAGTAAAAAAAGTGTAATTTCAATTATTTTCGAGAATTTTATTCGATATATCAAAAAGTTTTCTTGTTTTATGGATTTTATTCGATATATCGAAAATTGCCGGCTTTGATAAAAACTTATCTGCAAGCCATGCACCGACAACGAAGTATTTTATCAGCATACGGCTAATGTTGTGGATTTTTAGGGGCGAGCGAAGCGAGCGCAATGGCGACGACGACGCGAAGCGGAGGAGGAGCCACAGCCCGAGGAGGCACGGCGGCAGCCGGGACGACGAGGGCGTGCCGCGAGGAGGCGGCGACAGCCGACGACGAGCGGCATGGCCGAGCGAAGGCGAAGCCGTGAGCGAGGCCCATGCCCCGAGCGAGTCAAATTTATTCTGCCGCACCTTGCGGCAGAATAAATGAAGGCGAGCGAGGGGCATCCCCGACGAGTGTGGCATCGCGGGCTTAAACACACAGCTCCCCTTTTTCGTCCGGCAAAGCGATTGTCACCGAGGAGGGGACGGCTGACCCGCCGCCGGAACAGCCCCGCATTCCCCGAAAAGCCCCATTGCCGTTTTTTTGCCAAATGCCTTCGTTTTTCGTTTTTTTACATCTGATATATATACAAAATCTTTATAAAAGCTCTTTATCCAAAAGGAAATCAATTACGTTAATATTCAGAATCCCGCTGTTATCATACCAACGTTTTCCTATATCTTTCCTTACTGCTATTTTAGGGAAAAAATCATCGGTAAGAGCAAAAGGTTTAAGTTCAGCCTCGGCTTTTTCTTCGTCAGACATTGCATATGCCGACTGAATATAGGTTCGTTTTCCTCCCGAATTCACAACAAAATCAATCTCCTTCGGCGTGCGAACCGAAACTCCTTTTTCATTAAGGGTTCTTGCGTAAACAACACCGACATCAACACAAAATCCTCTCATAATCAACTCATTATATATTATGTTTTCCATTATGTGCGTCATTTCCTGCTGACGGAATCCTATTCTCGCATTTCTCAGCCCGACATCTTCGCTGTAATATTTGCTCGGTGAGTCAAAATATGATTTTCCCTTGACATCGTATCGTTTGCTTTCCGAAAAAAGAAAAGCATCTTCCAGATATCCGATATATGACCGAATTGTATTTGCGGACGCACCGTCACCCTGCCTCGACTTCAGAGTATTTGCGATTTTAGTTGGATTTGTCAGAGAACCGATCGATGAACAAAGCAAATCCAAAATCTGTTCCAGAACATCCTGTCTTTCAATTTTTTTGCGTTCAACAATGTCTTTAATATATACTTCCGAAAAAAGCGATTTCAGATAATTCATCTTAGCTGTGTCATTTGGTCTTGACAAAACAAGCGGCATTCCGCCATAGAACGCGTACTCATCGAATGCCTCGTTTTTATCTCCGCCGACAACGGAATAATACTCATAAAAACTGAGTGGATGCACTCTTATTTCATCGCTTCTTCCCCTGAACTCGGTAAGAATATCACTTGAAAGCATTTTTGAATTACTTCCGGTTACATAAACATCTAAATTCGACAAACTTCTCAAATCATTTAGAGCATCGTAAAAAGTAATTTTTTTACCGTCCGTATTATACGGATTTGCCACTTCATCGGACATTTGAATTTCATCAACAAAAAGATAATATTCAACTTTGCTCTTTTCGACCTTTTCTCGTACAAACGATGAAAGAATAAGCGGATTACGATATTTTATATCCTTTGCAAGATCAAGCTCAATTGAAATAATTTGTTCTTCTTTTACACCGTTTTGAATCAGATAATCTCGATATATTTTTTTAAGAAGGTAGGATTTGCCGCATCTCCTGATACCGGTAATTACCTTCACCTGACCGTCAAAACGGTATGATATTAACTGTTCAAGATAGCTGTCACGCTTAATTTCCATAAAATCACTCCGTTTCATTGACAATTTCTGCCCAAAAAGGCTTTTTCAATCAGTATTATACATATTTCCTTTTTTCTTTTCAAGTTCTCATTGAAAATTTCCGCCCATAAAGGCAAAATTTTTCAATCGGATTTTTTCAAAAAAAAGCCATATAATCCAAGTCCGCATAACTTCCTCAGTTTTTGTCCCCTCTCATTGCCGCTTGTCGATTATCCCAGTCCTATCTCTTTTATAAGCTCAGTCATATCCTCCGGCAAAGGTGCCGTAAATTTCATGCTTTCATGCGTTATGGGATGCACAAAGCTCACTTCTTTGCAGTGCAGTGCCGCACGGGATATAAGCGTACATTCGGAGCCGTACATTTCATCCCCGGCAAGCGGCGCGCCGTCAGAGGAAAAATGCACTCTTATCTGATGTGTTCTGCCTGTTTCAAGCGTTATTTCCATAAGAGAAAATCCGTTTTTTGAGTTTAAGCACGTCCAATGTGTTACTGCACGTTCGCCGTTTTCACCGACCGCACGAAGCGTTTTCCCGGGATCGGGGCGGCAAATAGGACGATCAATCGTCCCTTTTCCCTCATATTTCCCTTCAACAACCGCAATATATGTTTTGTCATAATTCGCACTCATTACAGAAGCAGAGTGGCGGTTCAATGCGAGTATAACAAGCCCCGATGTGCATTTATCGAGTCTGCCGACTGCCCTGAACGGAATATTTTTCCCTTTCGACAAAAAATAAGCGGCAACTTCATTCGCCAGAGTATCCCCCTGATGATTATGTGTCGGGTGCATGGCAAGAAAAGGCGGTTTGTTCACCACCATAATATCCTCGTCTTCATACACGATTTTAAGGTCATCAAAATGCGTCGCCGGTATTTCGCTCTCGACCTCCGGCAATACAATTGTCACTTCATCGCCGGTTTTTATAATATCAATCGTCCGTGCGAATTCTCCGTTAACAGCGAGACTTCCCGGTGCGTGTCTTAATTTTGTCACCGTTCTTGCGGACATATGAAGATAACCCTTCAAAAATGTATAAAGCTTTATTCCGTCATGCTCCTGCCCGACAGTATACCTTAACTCTCTCATTATATTAACCCTTTTTTCAATGAGCAATTAGCAATGAGCAATTAGCAATTTCGGAAGTCCTTCGGACTTGATTTTATAAGCTCCGACTCTTGCGAAGCTTTATAATCCAAAACGCCTCGGCGTTTTCCTTCATTGCCGATTCAATGCAGAATACACAATGCACAATGCATAATTTCGGAAGTCCTTCGGACTTGATTTTATAAGCTCCGCCTCTTGCGAAGCAATATAATCTAAGGTATGCAATACCTTCCTTAGTCCCGACCTCTTTTTACCGCTTTTTGCTCACTTCAGCTTATCCTTCAGATACGCCCCCGTAAAGCTGCCCTTCTTTTTCGCGACCTGCTCCGGTGTGCCTTCCGCAACAATCGTGCCGCCTCTGAAGCCGCCTTCGGGCCCCAAATCTATAATATGATCTGCACATTTTATCACATCAAGATTATGTTCGATTACTATAACGGTATTTCCGCCGTCAACAAGCAGCTGCAGAACGTCAATCAGTCTGTGAACATCCGCCGTGTGAAGTCCCGTTGTGGGTTCATCCAAAATATAAATCGTATTTCCGCCGGCACGCTTTGAAAGCTCGGTCGCAAGCTTTACTCTCTGTGCTTCACCGCCCGAAAGCTGTGTTGACGGCTGACCGATTTTAACATACCCCAAGCCGACATCAAACAGTGTCTGCAATTTGCGTTTTATAGCGGGCTGATTTTCGAAAAATCGGAGTCCCTCTTCGACTGTCATATCAAGGACTTCACTAATATTTTTGCCCTTATAACGCACTTCAAGCGTTTCTCGGTTATATCTCGCGCCCTTGCACACCTCACACGGAACATAAACGTCCGCAAGAAAATGCATTTCTATTTTTACGATACCGTCACCGGAGCACGCTTCGCACCGTCCGCCGGCAACATTGAACGAAAATCTGCCGGGCTTGTAGCCTCTTTTTTTGGCATCCGCCGTCTCCGCAAACAGATTGCGAATATCCGTAAACACGCCGGTATATGTCGCAGGGTTCGATCTCGGCGTTCTGCCGATTGGCGACTGGTCTATGTCAATCACCTTGTCAAGATTTTCAACGCCCTCTATGCGGTCAAATTTGCCCGGGAATTTTTTTGCGCCGTTTAATTCATTGGCAAGATATTTATATAAAATCTCATTTATAAGCGAGCTTTTGCCGGAGCCCGAAACACCTGTAACCGCGATGAATTTTCCGAGCGGAAATTTCACATTTATTTTTTTAAGATTATTCTGCTGTGCTCCGTAAACCGTCAAAAACTTTCCGTTGCCTTTTCTGCGTTCCGGCGGCACTTCTATTTTCTTTACACCCGACAGATACTGCCCGGTAATAGAATTTTCGCACTTTTCTATATCTTCAACAGATCCTGCGGCAACTATCTCGCCGCCGTGAATGCCTGCCCCGGGACCGATATCTACAATATAATCAGCCGCACGCATGGTGTCCTCGTCATGCTCGACAACAATAAGGGTATTTCCCAAATCCCTTAGGTGCTTCAGTGTGCCGATAAGCTTGTCGTTATCTCTCTGATGAAGCCCTATGCTCGGTTCATCAAGGACATACAGAACACCTGTAAGAGCCGAGCCTATCTGTGTCGCAAGGCGTATTCTCTGACTTTCACCGCCCGAAAGAGTACCCGAGGAGCGTGACAGCGTAAGATAATCAAGTCCGACTTTTTTAAGGAACTCAAGACGGGAGCGAATTTCTTTTATAATACCGTGCGCTATAAATTCATCACGATCCGAAAGCTTCAGTCCGTCAAGAAATTCAAGCTCTTGTGTTATTGGCATTTCCGTAAATTCATATATATTCTTGCCGCCGACCGTAACCGACAGCATCTCTTTTTTAAGTCTTGCGCCGTGACACGAGGGGCATTCATGTTCGTGCATATAAAGCTCAATCTCCCACCGTGACCACTCGCTGTTTGTTTCGGCGTAACGGCGTTCGAGATTATTTACAATGCCCTCAAACGGTGCTTCGTATGTCGATACGCCTGTGGGCAGTTTTCGTTTAAAACGGAGCTTTTCGCCGTTTGTGCCGTACAGAATCGTATTTATGCCCTCCGGGGGTATATCCTTTATGGGAGTATCGAGCGTAAATCCGTATTTGTCGGCAATGCCCTCCATATACATTTTTGCGATTGCGCCGAATTTATCGCTGTTCCAGCCGCAGCCCTTTATGCCGCCCTTGTTTATTGACAGCTTTTTATCGGGGATAATCAGCTCGGGAGCGACTTTTTTATACACACCGAGTCCTGTACACTGCGTGCACGCACCGAAAGGATTATTAAAGGAGAACATTCTGGGGCTTAGCTCTCCGAAGCTTACATCATGGTCGGGGCAGGCGTAATTCTGCGAGAAAATCATATCCTCGCCGCCGATAACCGACACTGTGACAATGCCGTCGGCAAGCTTTAATGCCGCTTCAAGCGAATCAGACACACGGGAGCGTATTCCCTCTTTTTTTACAAGTCTGTCAACAACTATTTCTATAATATGCTTATTTGTTTTCTGGAGTTTTATATCATCGCCGAGGTCTTTCATTTCTCCGTCAATTCTGGCACGGACAAAGCCCTGTTTGCGGGCGTTTTCGAGTATCTTTGCGTGCTCGCCCTTGCGGTTTCTGACAACGGGCGCCATAAGCATGAATTTTGTGCCGTCCTCAAACGCCATAATTCTGTCGGTCATCTGATCAACGGTCTGCCCCTTTATTTCTCTGCCGCAAACAGGGCAGTGCGGAATGCCGACACGGGCAAACAGAAGGCGCAGATAGTCATATATCTCCGTCACCGTGCCGACAGTCGAGCGGGGGTTCTTTGACGTTGTTTTCTGGTCAATTGAAATTGCGGGAGACAGCCCCTCTATCAGCTCAACATCGGGCTTTTCCATCTGTCCCAAAAACTGACGGGCGTATGACGACAGACTTTCGACATATCTTCTCTGCCCCTCGGCGTAAATCGTATCAAACGCCAGTGTCGATTTGCCCGAGCCCGAAAGCCCCGTAAAAACAATAAGCTTGTCTCTCGGAATATCAAGACTCACATTTTTCAGATTATGCTCTTTTGCGCCGACTATGTGTATTTTTCTTTCTGCCATTTTAAGTTATTCTCCGTCTTTGAGTTTCGCTATTTTGTCTCTTATATATGCCGCGGATTCAAAATCGAGTATCTTTGCGGCGGCCTTCATTTCGCGTGTAAGCTGAGTGATAAGCTCCTCACGCTCTTTCTTTGTAAGCGTCTTGCCGTCAAGCTTAGCCTTTTTGTGCGTACCCGATATTTCTATTATATCACGGACATCCTTTATAATCGTCTTCGGCACAATGTTGTGCTCGGAATTGTATTTCTGCTGAATTTCACGCCGTCTGAATGTTTCCGTAAGTGCTCTCTGCATTGAAGGCGTAACTTCATCGGCATACATTATAACCTTGCCGTCGGCGTTTCTTGCGGCTCTGCCGACAGTCTGTATAAGTGAAGTTTCACTGCGTAAAAATCCCTCTTTGTCGGCATCGAGAATTATGACAAGCGACACCTCGGGAATATCAAGACCTTCTCTGAGCAGGTTTATTCCCACAAGCACCTGAAATTCACCGAGACGCAGATCTCTTATAATCTCCATTCGCTCCATGGTGTCGATATCGTGGTGCATATAGCGGACTTTTATGCCGAAGTCGGCAAGATAGGACGTGAGATCCTCCGCCATGTGCTTTGTAAGTGTAGTGATAAGCACTCGCTCGTTTTTCTGTTTGCGTATGTTTATCTCTGAAATTATATCGTCAATCTGCCCTTCAACGGGTCTTACTTCGATTTCGGGATCAAGAAGTCCCGTGGGGCGTATAACCTGCTCCACAATCCGGGCACTTTTGCTCTTTTCGAACTCACCCGGTGTTGCGCTTACAAAAATCTTCCGCTTTGTCCGTGCGTAAAATTCGTCAAACGTGAGCGGACGGTTGTCATACGCCGACGGCAGACGGAAGCCGAAATTTATAAGGCTGTCTTTTCTGGAACGATCGCCGCCGTACATACCCCTCACCTGCGGCAGAGTAACATGCGACTCATCGACAAACAATATATAATCATCCGGAAAGAAGTCAAGAAGCGTAAACGGCGCACTGCCGGGTTCTCGCCCTGCCATGGTGCGTGAGTAGTTTTCGATGCCCTTGCAAAAGCCTGTTTCAAGAAGCATTTCCATATCGTATTCGGTACGCTGACGGATACGCTGTGCCTCAATCAGCTTGCCTTCGGCTATAAACTCCTTTTCACGCTCCTCCATCTCCGCCAATATTTCTTCCGATGCTTTTTTAAGCTTCTCGGGAGCGACAACATAATGCGAAGCCGGGTAAACGGCAATATGCGACAGCACGTTTTTTGTGTCGCCCGTCACCGGGTTAAATTCGCTTATTCTGTCAATCTCATCGCCGAAAAACTCTATTCTTACAGCCGTGTCGTTTGTGTACACGGGGAAAATATCAACCACATCGCCCTTTACTCTGAACTTGTTTCTCGAAAAATCTATATCGTTTCGCTCGTACTGAATATCGACAAGCCGTTTTATCAGCTCGTCACGCTCCATTGTCTGCCCCGGGCGAAGGGAGATAACCATATTTTTGTAGTCAATCGGACTGCCCAATGAATAGATGCACGACACGCTGGCAACTATTATGACATCACGCCGCTCCGACAAAGCGGAAGTTGCGGAGTGCCTCAATCGGTCGATTTCATCATTTATGGCGGAGTCCTTTTCGATATATGTATCCGTTGAAGCTATGTACGCCTCGGGCTGATAATAATCGTAATATGATACAAAATACTCAACGGCATTTTCGGGGAAAAATTCCCTGAACTCACTGCAAAGCTGTGCGGCAAGCGTTTTATTATGAGCTAAAACGAGTGTGGGGCAGTTTACTTTTTCTATGATGTTTGCCATTGTGAAGGTCTTGCCGGAACCGGTTACGCCCAGAAGCGTCTGCTCCGTGTAGCCTTTTTTAAGCCCCTCGGCAAGCTTTTCTATTGCCTGCGGCTGATCCCCCGTCGGCTTATATTCGGAATGTAAAATAAATCTGTCGGGCATGAGCAAACCTCCTTTGCGGCTCGTTTAAGGTCAGAATTTCTTGTTATCTTTGATAAAGTCGATAATATTTATATGCTTAATTCCGTTTCGTGACTGCAATAACCTGTCTGTCGTTGCAACATATCTCGGGTACGCGTCGCCTCTTATGGCTTCAAGACTTTTAAACTCCCGGTCTTCGGTCTGTCTGCTCGAGAGAATTGTCAGAGCCACCTGAACATAAGAATAGTTCATTTCTCTGTCACGCATAATAAAGTCGCATTCCAGTTTTCCTATTCTGCCGACACTTACGCTGTAATCAAGACTTCTTGCGTAGTTGTAAACAATATTTTCAAGTGCGGGCCCGTAATTTATTCTGTTATCGGTGTTCAGCGCATAGTAAAAAGACAGGTCGGACAGATAATATTTTTTCTCACCCTTAATCGATTTTCTGGATTTCATATCAAACCGTTCGCAGGGCATAATTATTTTTGCGTTTTCAAGAGCATCTATATATCGTTTTACGGTTTCCCGTTTTACATTGCCGCCGTTTTTGTTAAGGTCGTCAACAATATCGGTAATGCTCGATGGTGAACCGAAGTTATTTATGATATATTTCATTACGGCATCAAAAACCGATCTGTTTCGAATAACCATTCTTTTCTGAATATCCTTAACAAAAATTTCGTCAATAAGCCCCTTTACATATGTGCGTTTGTCAGTCAGCGCATCAAGCTTTACGGCATACGGAAAACCGCCTTCATAAATATATTCGTTAAGAAGCTCCATGCTGTCAGTCGGAATATTTTTCGAGAAAAATTTTTTCATACAGACAAACTCATCAAGCGTAAGCGGCAATATATTAAATTCAAGATATCTCCCGGTAAGCTTTGTCGCAAGCTCTCCGCTGAGCAGATAAGAGTTTGAACCCGTCAGAAATATCGACAGGTTGCCTTCTTCTCGCCACGAATTTATCACGGTTTCAAAAGAACGGACATTTTGCACTTCATCTATAAACAGATACTGTTTTCGTGTCGGATTGCAATTTTCTTCTATAAGCGTGTCAAGCTGCTGCGGCTCTGTAATACGCATGTACGGTCGTTTATCCAGATTGAAAAACAGAATATCCCTTTCCTCAACACCCGATGAGAGCAGTTCTCCGATAATCATTTTCATAACAGAAGATTTTCCGCAGCGGCGAACTCCGGTCAATACCTTGATTATTTCGCATTCATGATAAAATCCCCTTATTTTCGCAAGGTATTTTTCTCGGGGATAAAGCTCCTCCGAAATAATGTTATTGTTCAATCTTTTCACCTGCCGAAAAATTCATATTCCTACATTTTATATTTTACTTCTCAATTAATCGAAAGTCAAGTTATAGGGGGTATTTTTTGAATTTTTTGCAATTTATACCCCCTAAGAATGCACTTTCAGATTTTTTATCTGACAATATTTCTTATTAAGCAAAAATTTCATCGGAGAGATTTGGGGCAAAATTATAAAGAAGTCTTGTTAACGGTTAAATTGCATTTCCGTCAATATTACCTAATTTTGCCTGTAAGGTTTTTATTTTTGTGTTATTATTGCAAATTCCGCCGTGATATGTTATCATACTGCATAAGAACAAAAAGAGGAGAAAATATATGGAAAAACAACCGAAAACTCTTAACCTATGGAAAATTGCCATTTATTCAATCGGCATTTTCGGCATTCAGCAGCTTATAGGCTACATAAACGCCTATCAGTCGCAGTTCTACACAAGTGTTCTGTCGGCGGATCTTATGAAATGTGCCGTTATAATTCTTGTGGCGAAAATTATCAGTTCATTCGCAGACCCGATTATAGGCAACATTATCGACTCCGCACACTTTAAGTCGGGCAAAATGAAGCCGTTTGTGGCGATGAGCATACTGCCGTTCGCAATTATCACAACGCTTATGTTCATCAAGTTCAATTTCCCGAACGACACGGTTATGTATATCTATATCACGGCAACAACCGTTCTGTGGAACATTGCAATGAGCTTTGCGGACATTCCGAGTCAGGGCATGCTTGCCGTTTTAAGTCCGTCAAGCGAAGAGAAAAACTCCTGCGCCGGCATTGCCAATATGCTGAAATCCCTCGCTCTTGTCGCTCCGAACCTTGTTGTACCTGTTATATGCATGCTTACAAAATCCGCGGCTATCACAAAAAAAGAGTATTTCATAGCGGCACTTTTCATAGGTGTGGTTGCGATTATAGCTGTTGCGATTATGCTTAAGGGTTCAAAAGAGGTTGTAAAGAGCGAACCGAACAAAATGAGCCTTAAAGCCATGTTCGATGAGCTTAAATCAAACAAGCCTCTTATGATAATCTTTCTTATAAACATGCTGGGCTTCGGCAGAAATATGGCTGTCAGCATCGGCGTTCAGGCGGCGGCGGTTCTGCTTGATGAAGTAACAATACCGGGGCTTAACATTACACTGTCGGGCGAAAATCTGCCCATAATTCTCGGTGTCGGTGCGGCAATCCCGTCAACACTTTCGGTGGTGCTCACACCCCTTATCTCGCAGAAAATCGGCGTAAAAAAGACATTTATGATATTCGGCGTATACGGCGCGATTGTAACAATGGGCTATTATCTGCTGTTTGCATTCGGTCCGGAATGGTTCCACTCGCTGTGGGGCATAATCATAGGTCAGTTTGTCATCAACTTCATGTTCGGCCCGCACGGATTCGCTCCGCTTATAATGCTCTCGGACACCGTCGATTACAGAGAAATGACAACCGGAAAAAGAACGGAAGGCATACAGTACTCCGTGCTCAGTCTTTCGTTTAAGCTTTCAAACGCTTTTTCGGTTGCGGTCGGCGTGTTTATCGTAGGTCTGTCGGGTTATGTCGGAACAATGACATTCGCGGATATAACACCGCATATGCAGAACGTGGTTATGGCGGCATACTGGTTTATTCCGGGACTCTGCACGGGACTCAGCATGATTCCGATGCTGTTCTATAAGCTTGACCGTCCCGAAATCAAAAAGCAGATAAAAGAGTTTATCGCAAAACGTGACGGCACAAAAGTCGAATAATAAAACCTGAGATTATAAAAAAACCGCACGGCGGGGGCAAATCCTGCTGTACGGTTTTTGTTTTTTTTATTTAAACGAAGAACGACGGCTAAGCCGCGTGCTGATAAGGAAGTGTTGTTTCAAAACAAAGAC
The DNA here is from genome assembly GCA_963624415.1 of Acutalibacteraceae bacterium. Taxonomy (GTDB): domain Bacteria; phylum Bacillota; class Clostridia; order Oscillospirales; family Acutalibacteraceae; genus RUG806. The sequence continues at coordinate 19,349 of CAVFPQ010000023.1, forward strand.
AAATCGTCAATTTTGTATACAACAAAACAATCACTTGAAATAGAAATATACAATACACTTTTTGTCGATTTTTTGTTTTTGAAATGCAAAGCAGTTTCGTAGCCAAGAAAAATTTTTCATATCGAAGTCCTTCAAATGCGGCAAGGCTGTCGCCTTGCAAGGCTTTCGGACAAAGATATGGGAGATTTTTCGGCGAGAAACCAATACTTCATTGTCAGTGCGTGGCTAATGCCGCCGCTCTCCGCAATAAGAAAACACAGAAAGGACATCCGGAAATCAAAATTCTTTAACGAGCTCCGTAAATGTATCCGCTATCACCTTCTGGCTGTTAAAGCCCATGGAGTTCGTTTCGTGATAGTGTCTGTCGCCCCTTATATCGTTTGTGGGATTCAAAAAAGCCTGAGTCGGGTGGAGGCAGAAGTCATTGGGGGCAACAACATAGCCTGCCATATCGTTTGTAATTCCGTATTCGATCATTTCGGGATCGCCGCAAATTTCGGCAAGCGGCAGCGGATTTATCTCCGGTCCTTTGCCGGTTGAGGAACGCTCGGCAGGCTCATAGCCGCCGTAAACGGTACATACGAAGTTTTCACCCGGAAGCAGAAGTATTTTCTGACTGCCGAAGGTCATATATGTCATCTCGGTACGCATCGCAACGCCGGTTTCGCTCTCTTTGCACGAAAACGGATTAAAGCTCATTGTGCCGCGCATTGCGAGAAGAAGAAGAACATAGTTGTCAACGGGGAGATAGAACTGTCTGCGATTTATCTTTATAATGGGTTCAAGCTCTTTGTCGTTGTCAACCGCTATTGCGGCATCGGCAAAAAATCTGCCCTGTTCTTTTATGTTTTCGAGGGGATTGTCTTTGACAAATTCGGCGGCATCCATTCCGCCTATCGCACCGATACCGAACAGAACGTTTGCACCTGTTTTTTCGGCTACACGCTCTCTTAAAAAGTGCGGATATTCACCCGAAAGCATTCTGTTAGAGCCGCCCAGAGAATTGGGATGTGCGCCTATGTTTATAAGCCATGTTTCGGCTGTGCCGTTGTCGGGCACAAAACGAATACGCGTAAGAATTTCGTGTTTGTCGGGCAGACGGCGTTTTGTGAAAAGTCCGCCTTCAATTGAGTGCCTGCCTGTATAGAGTCTGCCGGGGGTACGGTTTGCATACGCTTCTTTTGCCGCCGCAACGGACTGAGAGAAGAGCTTTTGCATATATGCTTCATCCTTGCCGTTTGCGGGAATGCTCAGAGCATTCGGCTTGCCCCAGTAACCGACGGTATCAATGCCGGAATGTGAGTGCGAACAGCTGAAGTTTATGCCTATGCAGGAACAAAATTCGGGTTCTGCCATAATTCGGCGGCGAATTTCGTTTACTTCAACATTTGTAAGTCCGACAATATCACCGGCAAGCCATACAATACCGGAGCCGGAGCCGACATCAAGCCATACGGCACTTACAAAAACATCGGTAATCTGCCCTTCCATAACGTGACCCGAACCGTGGCCGGCGATATAGTAGGTCTTTGCGCCGAACTCATCGGGATTTATTTCTTTTTTCGCAAAACCGAGATTATATCTGCTGCCCGAAACGGTAACGATCGGGAATTTTTCGATTTTAGGTGCGGGACCTTTTTTTAATATCTTTTTGCCGTAATTAAGGGATATCGCTTTTGCGCCCTTTGCGGCAATGTCGTTTATATCCACTGAAGATCCTCCAAAAAATTAATATTGTTGCCGTAACTTCCCGGAACAAAAATCCGGGCAGAGGTATTGTTTTGCAGGTTATTACTCAGTTGCGGCAAGGGTATCGCGGATGAAAGCGGGGACTTCTTCGGACGGAATACCGAGGGAGAGGGAAAATTCATCATTGAGGATTTTTTCCGCCTTGCGAAGAATGGTGCCGTCATAGGAGCCTAAGTGTTTGCCGGCGTCCTGAAGCTCACGCCTTTTTTCATGAAGGCTGTGAATCATTGCGACAATCTGTCGTCTGTCGCCGCCGGACAGAATGGAGTTGCATATTTCACCGCGTTTTTTGCTGTCTTTTTCCCACTTGGGGACAATGTTTTTTATGCCGATGATTATATCAAGAACTTCTTCTTTTGTGAGAATTCTTTTCATTTTGGAAAGAAGCAATTCATTGTCGCAAGGAACATATATAACGGATTTGCCCTCGCTTAAGGGCGACAGAACATAATATTCTTTTTCGTCACCGAAAAGCTTCTGTTTCTTTTTTTCGACAATCCTGCATACTCCGTTGGAGCCGTAAAGAACACATGAATCAATTTCAAACATAAAAAACACCCCTCTTTTAGCCACGCACTGATAAGGAAGCATTGTTTCAAAACAAAGACAAATCATCTGCTTAAAATAAAAACATTCTATACACTTTTATTGAATTTTTGTTTTGAAATGCAAAGCAGTTTCGTAGCCAAGAAAAATTTTTCATATCGAAGCCCGAAAATGCGGCAAGGGAAGTCGCCTTGCGAGGCTTTCGGGCAAAGAAATGGGAGATTTTTCGGCGAGAAACCAATACTTCGTTGTCAGTGCGTGGCTTTTTGCTATGTCTATTCACATTCACCATTATAGCACATTTCCGCGGAAAATAACATAGGCAAAATGCACAAAATATTGAGAATTTGAATAAATGCAGGAAGGGTTTTCTAATCAGCAATTAGCAGTTAGCAATTAGCAATTAACAAAGAAGGGCCGGGGAAGCTTCGCAAGAGGCGGGGCTTTGTCAATAAAAGTGTGTAAGTTTTTTCTGTGTTACTCAATTCTTCAGGATTTGCATGACTATTCGGAAGTGTTTTTTCACAGATTAAGTTGTGATGTTGACAGCAACTGTTCTTAGCCCCCGAGCCTGAGGAATGGAATATAATATCCGTTCCATTATATGCCGCAGGTATATCACCGCACGAAGTGCGATATCATTTCGCAGATAT
>CAVFPQ010000024.1:0-21994 GCA_963624415.1 Acutalibacteraceae bacterium
ATAATGCATAATGCATAATGTCGGAAGGCACAGTGTGCCTTGGATTATAAAGCTTCGCAAGCAGAAAATCCATCGGTTTAATTAAAGCCGGAAATATGCGGAGCTTATATAAATCAAGTTCGCAGGATTTCCGAAATTGCTAATTCCTAATTCCTAATTGCTAATTGTATCTAAGGGGTGATATTTTGGGTATATTCAGTAAAATAAACTTCGGTCTTTCAAAGACACGAAACAAAATGTCGGGTGCGATTGATGATATGCTCGACTCATTCGATTCATTTGAAGATGATCTTTACACCGAGCTTGAAGAAATTCTCATAATGTCCGATGTCGGTGTTGAGACTGCCGTTCAGGTTGTCGAAGAGCTTAAAAAGCGTGTCGCGTCCGAAAAAATCAAGAAAACAAGTGAAGTCAAAAAAGAACTTCAGAACATTATTGCCGATATGCTTTACGGCGGCGAGGACATGGGACTTGTAACTCTGCCGTCAATCATAATGGTTCTCGGTGTCAACGGCGCCGGCAAAACAACAAGCATAGGCAAAATGGCGGCTATGTATAAGGCTCAGGGCAAAAAGGTCATATTGGGTGCGGCGGATACATTCCGTGCGGCGGCAATTGATCAGCTTGATGTCTGGGCAAAGCGAGCCGGTGTTGATATAATAAAGCACAAAGAGGGTGCCGACCCTGCGGCGGTTGTCTATGATACAATTCAGGCCGGTGTCGCAAGAGACTGTGATATAATCATATGTGACACTGCCGGCCGACTTCACAACAAGAAAAATCTTATGGATGAGCTTAACAAGATTTATCGTGTTGTTGATAAAGAACTGCCCTATGCCGACCGTGAAATTCTGCTTGTACTCGATGCCACAACAGGTCAGAATGGTGTAAATCAGGCACGTGAGTTTATAAAAACCGCCGAGCTTACCGGCATAATTCTCACAAAGCTTGACGGCACGGCAAGAGGCGGCGTAGTGCTTACAATCAAAAATGAATTAAAGCTGCCCGTTAAATTTATAGGTGTCGGCGAGGGTATAGATGATCTTCAGCCCTTTAACCCGTCGGCATTTGCGGCAAGTCTGTTTGAAAGCGTTCAGGAAAGAGGCGACGAAAATGAGGATTCTCTTAAAGATCTGGTTAACAGTGACGAGTATAAGAACTACACCCCAAGCGAAAATGACGATGGCGGCATGGAAGCTGTCCAGGCTTTCCTTGAAGGAGCTTTCGGAATTACTGATGAACAAGGCGAAAACGTCCCTGCGTACAAACTTCCTTCGAGACAAGAGAACACAGCTGCTGCCGAAGAAGCAGAGAAAGAAAGTGCAGAAGGCACAGAAGAAACAGCAGAAGCTCAAGAACAAAGCGAAGGCGAAGAAATTAAAGCTCAAAGAGAAGAACCGGAAGTCGGTGAAGACAGCGGCGTAACAGAAGAGACGACAGTCGAAGAGGCTGTTATTGAAGAGCCGGTTGTTGAAGAGCCGGTTGTCGAAGAGCCGATAGTTGAAGAACCGATTGCAGAAGAGCCGATAGTTGAAGAACCGATTGCAGAAGAGCCGATGGTTGAAGAACCGATTGTTGAAGAACCGATTGCGGAAGAACAGGCAGCCGAAGAAACCGTACCCGAAGCAGTCGTTCAATCAGAGCCGAAAAAGGAAGAGACTGCACCGGTTGTGGATATTTCAAAGCTTTTCCCCGAGGTAGACGAAGAGCCGACACCGGCACCTGCTCCGGAAAAACCCGCCGAACCCGAGAAAAAGAAGAGGAGGGGTCTGTTTGGATTATTTGGTCGCAACTCATAACAAAGGCAAGCGTGACGAGCTTATGCGTATTCTCTCTCCGCTCGGAATAAATGTATTTCTGCCGAGCGAAAAGGGAATTGAGCTTACCGAGCCCATAGAGGACGGCGAAACGTTTGAAGAAAACGCCCTCATAAAAGCTCGCTCCGGCTGCAAGGAGTCCGGAATGCCCACAATAGCCGATGACTCCGGACTTGTTGTTGACGCACTCGACGGCAGACCCGGTATATATACGGCACGTTATCATGGGGAAGAGACTTCCTATCACGATAAAATGACGTTCTTACTGGATGAAATGAAAAATGTTCCCGATGAAAAACGCACGGCACGGTTTGTGTGTGCGGCGGCGTGTGTCTGCCCCGACGGAAAAGAAATTGTAGTCAGAGGCACATGTGAAGGTTATATCGGACACGAAATCTGCGGCAGCGGCGGATTCGGCTTTGATCCCGTATTTATGGTAGGGGATAAGTCGTTTGCCGAATTGTCGGCGGATGAAAAGGACAGTATAAGCCACAGAGGAAATGCTCTTAAATTGCTGGCAGGGGAGATATAGGGGCGACGAGCGATAGCGAGGAGCGCGGCGAGCGAAGCGAGCGTGGCGCGAGCGATAGCGAGCGCATGGCGCGAGCGATAGCGAGCGCAGCCGAGGAGGAGCGAAGCGACGACGAGGCGGCGACGACACCGCCTGAGGGCGGTGGAGGAGCCGTGACGCGAGGAGGCGGCTATGCCGCCGACGAGCGTATAGCCGAGCGAACAGCTGCCTGCGTGCTGTTAAGCAGGCAGCTGTGAGCGAGGCTCGGGCACGCAGTGAGCCGAATTTGTGATGCTGTTGTTGACAGCAGAACAAATGAAGGCGAACGGAGGGCTGCCGTGAGGAAGTGACTCCCGACTGCGTGGACAGCGTCCACGTGGGCGGCGAGTCGCTGACGAGCGGCATAGCCGGCTCGGATAGCGAGACGGCGTCCCTTATGCCGTCAGAAGCGTAAGCGGTATGACGGCAATCCCCGTCTTTTCCGAAAGGCAGCCGCTGTCAAAAATCCCACCTCCCGCGAAGCTGTATAAATCCGGGACATACAGTATCTTCCTTGCTTTTTTCCCGTTGTGCAGCAACCAAATCGTGGCAATATTTTATAAAAATACAAAGGCAAGAGATAAAAACGAAAGGTAAACAAAAATGACAAGCAAAGAACGTGCCGCCCTCCGTGGACAGGCAAATCAGCTTACAGTGCTCTTTCAGGTCGGAAAGGGCGGAATAAACGACAATCTCATCGAACAGACCGCAGATGCATTAAAAGCCCGTGAGCTTATAAAACTGCGTGTTCTGACCGAGACATCTCCCGTGTCGGTTCGTGATGCGGCAGATGAAATTGCCGGCAAAACAAACAGTGAGGTTGTACAGGTTATCGGCGGCGTTATAACGCTCTATAAATATAACCCCGACCTTCACAAAAAAGCACCGGTTAAAAAGAAAACCGCTCCCGTAAAAAAGACGGAGAAAAAAGTTTTCCGCGGCAAGAAATCGCCCTTTGAAGATAAAAAGGGCCGTGACAAACGCATAACAAAACGCTCCGTTAAGGACTGATAAAAATGAGCAGAACGGGAATTTTCGGCGGCACTTTTAATCCCATACATATCGGTCACGTTAAATATGCCCGTTTTGTATGCCAAAAGCTGTCGCTTGACAGATTGCTTATAATTCCGGCAGAGGTGTCGCCCTTCAAGGTAAACTCCGGCTTCTGCGGTGTCGGCGACAAGGACAGACTCAATATGTGCCGTCTTGCTTTCAACGATCCGCACATGATTGTGTCCGATACCGAGCTTAAACGGGGCGGCGTCAGTTATTCCGCAGATACGGTTGACGAAATAAAAAGCATGTATCCCGACGATGAGCTTTTTATGTTCATCGGCACCGATCAGCTTATGAGCTTTGACAGATGGCAGCGATATTGGGATATCCTTAAAAATGCAACTCTCGTGTGCGTCTGGCGTGATGTCGGCTACTCAAAAACCGATGCACATAATTTTGTCGAAGAAAAGCTGTCAAAATACGGCAAGGTAATAATTCTCGACTTTAAGCCGATAAATATCAGCTCCACCGAAGTCAGGGAGCGAATAAAAAAAGGACAGTCCGTCAAAGGACTTGTCCCGGACGAAATCAACGAATATATTCTCAAAAGGGGGCTTTACCGTTGATTTACGATGAAGAAAAAATTATCTCGGATGTGCGTTCTCATCTCGGAGATTACCGCTATAACCACTCGCTGTGTGTGGCAAAATCCGCAAAGGAACTTGCCGAAAAATACGGCGGCGATCCCGAAATATGCTATGTTGCCGGTCTTCTCCACGACATATTAAAAGAGCAGAACGAAACGGACGCACTCGAATTTTTCAGAGAGAACAATATTGAGCTTACCGTTCTCGAACAAAAGGCACACAAGCTCTGGCATGCAATATCCGGCGCGGCTTATGTAAAAAAATATTATCCCGAGCTCCCCGATGAAGTGTCCCTTGCAATTCGCTATCACACTACCGGGCGAGAGGGTATGACAATAAACGAAAAAATTCTGTTCACCGCCGATTTTATATCCGACGACAGGAATTATCCCGGTGTTGATGATATGCGTCGCAGAGCGGCTATCTCTCTTAAAGATGCCATGACAGAAGGACTTCGTTTTACAATTGCGGAGCTGAGCGAAAACTGCGTGCCGATTCATCCCGACACCGTGTCGGCATATAACTATACACTTTTAACGGAAAGGAACTGACAAATGGATAAGAAACTTACGACAGCCGTAAAGGCTCTTGATGACAAGAAAGCCATAAACATAGCCGTCAAAAAGGTTACGGATGTAACCGTAATTGCGGACTATTTTGTAATAGCAAACGGCACTTCCAATACTCATGTACGTGCGCTTGCCGATGAAGTCGAATACAAAATGAAAGAGGCGGGCTTTGAACCCCGTGCGATAGAAGGTATGTCCACCGGCTGGATTTTACTTGATTACTATGATGTCATAGTTCATGTTTTTCTTCCTGCCGACCGTGAAAACTACAATCTCGAAAAACTTTGGATTGATGCCGAGGATGTCAACATTGACGATATTGTCACTGCCGACTGATTAAATTAATTGCAAAAAAACGAGGTGCTTATATGACATCTGAAATAGATTCCATTCCGGTGTCCTATGCCGAGTGGGGCGTTAAGAGTGACACGGCTCTTGTAATGCTTCACGGCTGGGGCGCGAACAAGGAGCTTTTTGAACGAAGTGCCGTGCTTTGCTCATCAAAATATTATGTCGTCGCTCCCGATATGCCGGGCTTCGGCTCAACTCCCGAACCTCCGACAGACTGGTTTGTTGACGACTACACGGACTGTATGATAAAATTCATTGCGTCTTTGGGGCTTAAAAAGGTTATTCTTCTCGGTCATTCCTTCGGCGGCAGAGTTATAATCAAAATGGCAAACAGAAAAGACCTGCCTTTTGAAATAACAAATATAATCTTTGTTGATGCGGCGGGCATACGTCCCGAAAAAAGTGAGGCACAGCTTAAAAAAGAGCGTGTCATAAAATTCGGCAAAAAGCTTATCGAAAACAACCCCAAACTATTAAATAAGCTTCAGGAGCTCACAGGGTCCGAGGATTACCGAAACGCCACGCCCTTAATGCGAAAGATTCTTGTCAATGTCGTTAATGAGGATTTAACCGACCTCTTGCCGAATATAAAGCCCGAAACGCTTCTTATATGGGGCACTCTCGACACGGCTACTCCCATTTCGGATGCCGAAAAAATGGAGCAGCTTATCCCCAATGCCGGACTTGCCAGAATAGAGGGTGCGGGGCACTATTCTTTTATTGACAATGCGCCGCTTTTTGACGCAATTCTCTCATCTTATTTAAAGCTCTGATTTCACAGCGGAGGAAATTATATGTCACCTGTTTTACAGCTGCTTTTCGGCGCGTCGGTGCTGGCGTCGATTTATTCTGTTTTTAAAAGCCTGATATTCAATATGCACATGTTTCAGCTTGAAAGCTATCGTGTGTCCGACTATTGGGTATGGCTTTTCAAACATATAAAGCACTACATTCCCGAAATTATAACATTTGCACTTTCATTTACGGCGTTTTTCGATTATAACGAAGAGTTTGCCTCTGATAACAGGTTTGCGATTTTTGCGGCACTGCTGTTTATATCGATATTCGGCGTAATAATCGGCAACAGAGGGCGTGAAGAGAAAAAACCACTGGTTTACACCGCACGTGTAAAAAGACTGTATGCAACATCTCTTGTTCTCATTGCCGCCGTGTGTGTCGTTATCGTCTGCCTTTTGAAAACGGCGGAAAGGCACTTCGCGTTTATGTGCATAGGTCTTTTGAATGCCCTTGTCCCCGTTATAATTTCTCTGGCGAAGATAATCAACACTCCCATTGAAAGGGGAATAAACCGTCACTATACAAACGAAGCAAAACGCATGCTTGCCTCCTGCCCCGATTTGCAGACAATAGGCATAACAGGCTCTTACGGCAAAACGAGCGTAAAATTCTATCTGTACACCATTTTAAGAGCGTGGACGGATACTCTTGTTACGCCCGCAAGCTTTAATACTCCCATGGGTATTGTCAAAACCGTTCGAGGAGAACTCAGAGCCTATCATAAAATTTTCCTCTGTGAAATGGGTGCAAAATGGGTCGGCGATATAAAGGAACTGTGCGATATCGCACATCCGAAGCACGGTATTATCACGGCTCTGGGCGAACAGCATCTTGAGTCATTCGGATCGCAGGAAAATATCATAAAGACAAAATACGAGCTGGCAGACGCACTCCCCGAAAACGGCAGACTGTACGTAAACTGGGATAACGAGCTTATCAGAAAAAATCCTCCCAAACATAAATTTATAAAATACGGTCTCAGAGAAGACTGTGACTATCGCGCAATTGATATAAAACCCAATGTCAAAGGAACAAAATTCTCCGTAAAAGCTCCCGACGGCACCGTTACGGAATTTGAAACTCAGCTTCTCGGCAATCATAATATCGAGAATATCACAGGTGCGATTGCCGCCGCAAACGGTTTCGGTATGCCAATGGAAAAAATGCGTATGTATGTCCGCAGAATTGAGGCTGTCGAACATCGTATGCAGATTGTCGAAAAGGGAAATGTCACTATAATCGATGATGCGTTTAACTCCAATCCGGCAGGCTGTCATGCGGCACTTGAAGCAGTGTCGGCAATGGACGGTATGCGTATTCTTGTAACGCCCGGAATGGTTGAGCTCGGCGAGAAAGAAAACGAGCTTAACGAGCAGTTCGGCGAAACGGCGGCAAAATGCTGTGACGAGATTGTTCTCATCGGTGAAAAGCAGACAGAGTACATAAAAAAGGGTGTTCTCTCACAGAAGTTTGACGAAAAGCACCTGCACGTGTTCGAGTCCTTCAAAGAGGGCATGGCTTATGTCTATGCCATAAGAACCGACAAGAAAAAGATCGTTCTTCTTGAAAACGACCTGCCCGATAACTATTAAGGAGGATAACACGATGAAAATAAAGCTTTGCGTTTTGTTCGGCGGCAAGAGCGTTGAACACGAGGTCAGCATTATTTCAGCCCTTCAGGCCGTTGCCTCCCTCGATACATCCAAATACGATATAATTCCCGTATATATTACAAAAAACAGCGAATTTTACACTTCCTTTGAATGCTCCTGCATTGAGGAATACAAAAACATACCGGCTCTTCTTAAAAAAAGTCAGCGGTGCGTGCTTATGAATATTGACGGCAGAGTAAAGCTTATGCGTTTTCCGTTTAAGCGTTTCGGCAACAATGTTATTTCGGATATTGATGTCGCATTCCCGATTGTCCACGGCACAAATGTTGAGGACGGCACCTTGCAGGGGTATCTTAAAACTTTAGGTCTGCCGTTTGTCGGATGTGATGTTACATCTTCCGCTGTCGGCATGGATAAGTATGTAATGAAAACCGTTCTTAAGGATAACGATGTCCCGGTGCTTGACTGTCTGCGTTTTATAGCTTCCGATTTTGCGGAGCCCGATAAGCTTATAGCTAAGACAAAGGAAAAAATCGGTTTTCCTGCTATCGTAAAGCCCGTAAACCTCGGTTCTTCTGTCGGTATTTCGGTTGCACACGATGAAGACGGCTTAAGAAAGTCGCTTGATGATGCTTTTAAATTTGCGACTGTTGTTCTTGTTGAGCGAGCCATAACGGATCTTACGGAGATTAACTGTTCGGTCTGCGGTGACGTTGACGAAGCATATGCCAGCGAATGTGAACAGCCTGCAAAAGCGGATGAAATACTCAGCTATAAAGATAAATATCTTCAGGGCGGCGGCTCAAAAAAGACAGGCGGAGCGAAAATGGGTTCAAAGACGGGCGGCGCGAAATCCGGTTCGTCAAAGGGCGGCATGGCAAGCCTCGCACGAAAAATCCCCGCAGATATATCACCCGAACGCCGTGAAGAAATACGCAGTATGGCAGTAAAAGCCTTTAAGGTTCTCGGCTGTAACGGCGTGTCGAGAATTGACTTTATGATAGACGGCGAGACAGACAAGGTCTATCTTAACGAAATAAACACAATCCCCGGTTCGCTCTCGTTCTATCTGTGGGAGCCTGTCGGCGTACCGTATACCAAGCTTCTTGACAGAATGATTGAGCTTGCCCTCAAACGAAAAAGAGAAGAAGATTCAATAGTTTTCTCTTTTGAATCGAACATTTTAGCCGGGAATTTCTCATTCGGCAAAGGTCAGAAGGGCGGAAAGCTTCAGGGGAAGGTAAATTAACAATTAGCAATGAGCAATGAGCAATTAGCAATGAGCGGTCTGTATTCAGTGACCGGTATTCAGTGGCTTATCAAGGTGCCGGTATAATATCCGTTCCATGATATACAGCAGGTATATCACCGCACGAAGTGTGATATCATTTCTCAGATATATCATCAGTTCCGCAGAAACGGATATCATTGAAAAAATAGGTTCTAAGACTTGTTTTTTTTCGAGTTGCCGGGCTTTGCCGTACCGGCGGGGCTGAACCGCCGGTCGGGGCACCCGCCGGTCCGAAAAGTGCATTCGCCTGAGACGACTGCCGATGCGGGACCGCCGGGTACCGCCTCCCGGCGGATGCCCGTCGCTCGCCTTCATTTGTTAAGCCGCATTATGCTGCGGCTGAACAAATTCGCCTCGCTCCGGGCATGTGCCTCCTCCTCACTCGCCGCCTGTCGGCGGCTCCTTCGTCGTCGGCACGGCCGCTCGTCGCTTGCTTCGCAAGCTCCTCGCGGCTATGCGTCGCGGCTTCGCCGCTCCGCTTTCGGGCGGCTTCGCCGCCCCCCGCCCCCACAAATCTATTAAACCGGAGTTTTTTTTATGCTTAGCGAAAATGCCGTTAAAACCGTAAATCTGCTTATAGAAAAAAATTACAGAATCACCTTCGCCGAGTCCTGCACCGGTGGTCTTGCCGCCGCAACGCTTGTGGCTGTTCCCGATGCGTCAAAGGTGTTCGACGGCTCGTTTGTCACCTATGCCGAATCTCTTAAAACAAGGCTTGTCGGCGTGCCGAGTGAAATTATCGAAAAATACGGCGTTGTCAGCGAGGAAGTCGCACGTGCTATGGCGTCCGGCTGTGCAAAAACTCTCGCAACCGAGGTCGGTGTCGGCATAACCGGCTTTGCGGGTCCCACGGGCGGCACACCCTTTGCTCCCGTCGGCACTGTCTGCTTCGGTTTTTATGTTAACGGTTCGGTCAGCACTTTTACCTGTCACTTCGGCAATATCGGCAGAAACGAAGTGCGAGAAAAAGCAGTCGAATTTGTGTACGAAAAGCTTTCTTCCTCTTTGCTTTCTTAATTCTTAATAAGAAAAATCGGACATTTATGCCCGATTGTGACCGTTTCAAAAAAATAATTTTTTTCATAATTTGAAACACCTTGACTCTTTTTTCTTTTTATGATTTAATATCCCCCGTGATATTTATGAGGGAAAAGAGTTGGCTGCGAGTGTCGGCATTTTTGTCGGCACTCGATAATTCGTTATCGGCTTTGCCCTTAGCGTTATTTTTTTTGTCTTAGGAGAATATTGTACATGAAAAAGAAATTCACGAAAATTTTTGTTCTGTTTGTCACCCTCGCTTTGCTTCTTTCATGTTTTAGTGTGTACTCTTTTGCGGCAATAAGACGCACCGCAGAGAATAAATTCACTTTCTCAAATTGCGTCACCGTAACACTCGGCACTTATCCGCAGTCTGAAATAAAGGACACGGCTCTTAAAGAAGCATTGTCAGCCGCGGCAGAATCCACCGATGCGTGGACAAGCTACGGCTACTATATGAACGGCAAACAGAGCGACTTTATGAAATATACCGATATTGAGCTTGGCGGCGAAAAATACAGAGGCATTTATTTTACGTCATATCGTCCGTGCTACACCGGTTCAATCGGTATTAATAACGAGCAGAATGATAACGGATACTCCGCTTCTTCCGTTTACTGGTTTAAGTATGAACCGGTTGTCTGGGATGTCATTTTGTCCGACACTAATGCCGATACGGCTGTTCTGCTTACAAAAAACATAATCGACTCACGGGATTATTATAACAGCTACGACAAAAGAACAGAGACCGGCTCGGCTATTTATCCCAATAACTACGCTTATTCCGACATTCGCGCGTGGCTTAATGATACTTTTTATAATACCGTATTTTCTTCAAACGAAAAATCGGCAATTATTGCGACATCCCTTGATAATGCCGCCTATAATTCTCTTCACGCAAGATATGACAGTGTAACAACAACCGACAATGTGTGGCTTCTGAGCTATTCCGAAGCAAAGGGCAATTTCGATATGGTCGGTTCAACACTTACGGGCTTTGACGATTTACAGGCAAAGGGTACAGACTACGCTCTGTCGCAGGGGCTTGATGTCCACAAAATAAACGGTAATGCGTCATGGCGTCTTCGCACGGCGGGTCACAGAAGCATTTTTTCTTGCGTTGTCGATTCCCACGGTATTGTATCATATGACGGCTACGGCGTGTATGACACGACATACGGTATTCGTCCGTGTGTAACCGTCAGATATTCGGAGCTTAACAAAAAACAAGCCTCTGTTGTTACCGCCGAAACGATAGCAAAGAAGCTTGAAGGTGCTGAAAATGATATATTTAACGGTTCCGATATTATTATTTCCGTGCCCGGCTTAACCGCGTCTGATATACTGTCTGTCGATAAAAATATAAGCATTGCCGACAATGACGGCAAATCGGTGTCGGGTGAAACGTTGCTTGCAACTGGAAATAAGATTATATTGCCCGATGAAACGGTTATAAAAACGGTAATTCTCGGTGATGTTGACGGTGACGGCAAAGTAAGTGTCGCCGATGCCCGCCTTGCCCTTCGTGTTGCCGTTAAGCTTGATACTCTTTCGGGACTGAAAGAAATTGCCGCAAAGGTCGGCAGTGATACAATAAGCGTAGCCGAGGCACGCCGAATTCTTCGAATTGCCGTTAAGCTTGATGACGGAAAAGACCTGATAAAATAATTCAGTACGCTTTCGGCAGATCCCAGCGGAAAACGGAAGCGAACAGTCTCAGCAGAAACACAATGCCCACGCCGCATATGACAGAGAGCGTTACATTAATATCAAACGTTATGTGCATTACATAATATACTATTCCGCCCGCTAATGAGGCGACTGCGTAAATGCGTTTTGAAAAGACAAACGGAATTTCTCTTATGCAGATGTCACGCAGTATTCCGCCGCCGCATCCTGTCAGAAGCCCTAAAAATACGGCAAATGTGGCGTTGTCGGCGTAGCCGGAATTTGTCGCAACGTTTATTCCCGCAACGGTGAAAACTCCGAGCCCTATGGCATCGAAAACATTGTTTACCCTGTCAATAAGAGTACCCTTTGTTTCAAACGCCTCTTTTAATATCTTGGCAACGATAAATGTAACAAGCGATGCCGCGACCGCCGCGACGGGATAAGAGTAATCAAGAAACATTGACGGCGGAACGCTGCCGAGCAGAATATCTCTTGTTACACCTCCGCCGAGAGCCGTCAGCAGACCGCAGACGAGCACGCCGAAAATGTCAAGGTGCTTGTATATTGCCGCCATTGCTCCCGCAATCGCAAAAGCAACAGTGCCTATGATTTCAAGAACGAAAAATATTTCGTGCATAAATTAATCCTCGTGGTTTTATAGTTGTCGGGGAACGGAAAATGCAGAAGGCAATATGCATTATGAATTATGCATCAGAGCACACGGCTTCTTGTCAGCAATTCTTGCTTCATGTTTATTTTTTGCTCCCCGCATCCTTATCTCTTAAGTGTAAGTCGAATTCCGCACTCCGGGCAAAAGTCCATACCGCTCTTGACAACTGCTCCGCAGACGGGGCATACGGGCGGTTTTTTTGCGGCTTTTTTTATTGGAGTTCCGCATTTTACGCAGAAGGCGGCATTTTCGGATAAAGGCGCACTGCATTTCATACAGTGTTTCGCACCGGTCGAAAAAGATGTGCGTTCACGGGGCACATACGGTGTGCGTGCGGGTTTTTGCGGTGTTTTCGGTGATATGTTGTCGGCGACAAAAGCGATATCCGCAGTTTTAGGTGTGTCGTCCGTTATAAGCTGTTCTTCAACAACAAGTGTGTCGTCTATCGAATCAAAATCGGGCAGAGTATCGTCAACCGTTTCGGTAATGTTATCGGGAGTACAGAAAAAGTCATCCGCTTCTTCCGTGACTGTCATTTCGGGTGACGGCACATTTTTTTCTTCTGTCGGCTTTTCGATTATCGTAACAATCGGTTCGCTTTGGCGTATGCGTGTAGCCTCTTTCTCGGCTGTCATCTGTCTTATTCTGGCGGCGGCCCTTGCGGCTGTTTCGTCGTCAAGAGTGTCGTCAATTGAGTCCTCCGGAGTGCTGTTTGCCGTCGGTGTCGGCCGGGTAGCCGGAACGGCAGGTTTGACGGGTTCGTTTGTGTTTGTCGATGCTGCCGATTTCTGTTCAACCGGTGTGCCGCACATAATGCAGAAATTCGAGCCCTGCTTCATGGGATAGCCGCACTTGGGGCAGATTATACGGTTTTCATCCGTTATGGGTGCATCCGCCTTCGGCATCGCCTTGTGACAGTATGGGCAGACGGTCAGCCCGTCTTCGACCTCCTCACCGCAGTGCGGACAGCGGCGAACGCCTTTTATTTCGGCAACGGCGTTTTCGCTCTCTGCAATGACATTTTTTACGGAAATAAGCTCCGCCACCATCGGTTTAAGTGCCGGTTCGGCATCGTTTCTGTGGCGGTTGAAATATGCTTCTCCGAGCTTGCGGAAAATTTCGTCCGCCTGCTCGTTTTTTTCTTTTATAACGGAATTAAGGCGTGTTATTTCAGCCATATCCTTTGTTTTCTCGACAGCCTCATGGCCTGCCTGAGATATTTTTTTGCCGATATCATTAAAGAAGGTCATAATATATCCTCCTGTTGTCTAATATAATTATATTGTATGTAATAATAAATAAAAAGTCAATAGCCGCTGTAAAAATCCGCGAACAAATGTTTGTAAACGGGTTGATTATTCGTGCCGTATATGCTACAATTATAGGAATGATATATTAAAAACCGCTTAATTTTTCGGAGGGGGCGATTTGTACGGGCAAGCTTGACAGACTTATAGATGATCTTGATCGTGTATCGAAAAACGGTCACAGTGTTCTGTCGTCTAAAGAATATACCGACAGACCTCTTGTTTTTACCGCCGCACAGATGAAATCCTTCACTCCCGATAAGCTGACCGAGCTTCGCAGAAAATTCAGGGTGAGCGGAATTTTCACAGCCGACCCCGTCGCTTTTTATAAACAGGCAAAATTTATGGCGGATTTTGAGGATGACTGCTCCGAAAAGGCGGAATTTTCATCGTCATTCCCTTCATATGCCGCAATGAATGACGCACAGCTTCGAACATATTTCACATGGAGAACAAAATTAAGGCACGGCGAGCTTGAAAAAACATCGCTCTCGTATGCGTATGTGTATATTTTTGAGCTTCTCAATTTAATCGGCGTTCACGGTGCGGACGATGCCTTTATGACAATGCATAAATTCTTCTCCGATTACAGTGTGCTTGATCCGAGCGTGCTGACCTATCGTGACAGATGGCTGACCGATTTTGCCGTTTTCTATAATCTGAAAAATCGATTTTGTATGCTCGAAAGCACAGATAAGCTTACAGAAAACGGTAAGAAGCTTGAAAATATTGACGGTTATTCCGATAAAGAAATTCTTGAGGCGGCAGAGAGCTTTTCTTCATATGCCGTCACACACTCCTCCGCATATAAAAAATATCCGACACTTTACGATACCGTTATGGGTGCCGTAATAAGAGAGTTTGATAAAAATTTTTCGGACAGCGGCGGCGTTGTCGGTCATTACTGTGCACAGAAAAAACAGAGCTTTTTTATGTTCGCGTCCGCTGTCGTCTGCGGCAAGGAAGAGCATGAAAACACAAGCGTGTCATTGCCCGACGGCACAGTTTATACATGCGTAAATTCGCATTGGCTTAAAACAACATATGTCAGGGAGTCGTCACGTTCATCACAGCTCGGCACGATACTGCGGACGGTTGATATTATTCTCAGGGAACGGCTGAATTTCGGCGGAAAGCTGAAGCCCTCACAGCTTGACAGAAGAACAATCGATAAATTAAATTCTATTGTTGACGGTGTTTTTGATGATATAAAACGCAGACAGGCGGAAAAACGGCGTGAGAGCATCAAAATCGATATGAGCCACCTTGACACAATACGCAGAAGCTCCGATATAACAGGCGAAAAGCTCATGACAGAAGAAGAACGCGATTTTTCCGGGCCGACCGAAACGATTGCACAGGCAAGTGAAAATCACGAAGAAATTGCCGAGCCGCAAAAAGATGACGATGATTTGTCCGTTAGAATTCTCAAATGCCTTTTAGACGGAGACGACCCCACTCCGATTGCGAAAAAAGCCGGGGTTATGCTCTCGCTTATATGCGATGAAATAAACGAAAAATATTTTGACGATTTCGGTGACAGTATTATTGACTGCATGGGCGACACTCCCGTGCTTATTGATGATTATAAAGATGAACTGCGAGGTATGCTTAAATGAAAATTCCCACAAGAGTTGCATCGGTTGTAATAAATTCACTTAAAGGCGGCGTTGTGCCGAGAATAGGTCTGCCATATATAACAGTCGGCAGAGATTCCGAGATAAACGCTTTATTATATGATGCCGAGATTATGTCGCAGGGCGGCGCGTCATTCAGATTTATTGTGGGCAAATACGGTTCGGGCAAGAGCTTTCTTTTGCAGTGCTATCGCAATTTTCTTATGGACAGGGGTTTTGTTGTCGCCGATGCCGATTTGTCGCCCGAACGCCGTCTGACCGGCACGAGGGGGCAGGGGCTCGCAACATACCGTGAGCTGATAAGAAACCTCGCTGTGAAGACTCGCCCCGAAGGAAACGCACTGCCGCTTATTCTCGATAAATGGATTTACGCCGTTAAAGCCGAAGCCGAAAAGAACGGCGGCAATACCGACGACGATGCCGAAAAGCTTATAACCAAAAAATCACTTGAGCTGTGCGATATGATTCACGGCTATGACTTCGCTAAAATTCTTGTAATGTATTACCGTGCTTTCGTTAATGACGATATTGAACTCAAGGGCAAAATATTAAAGTGGTTCAAGGGTGAATATAATCTCAAGAGTGAAGTAAAAGCCGAGCTCGGTGTAAATATCATGATAAACGATGATGACTGGTATGACTATATAAAGCTTTTTTCCGCGTTCTTTTATTCCGCCGGCTACACGGGCTTTGTCATACTTATTGACGAGCTTGTTAATATATATAAAATTCCGCAGACCGTGACACGGCAGTCGAACTACGAAAAAATTCTTACTATGTACAATGATGTTCTTCAGGGCAAGGCACAGCGGCTCGGCATTATCATGTCCGGCACGGTGCAGTGTGTGGAGGATACAAGGCGAGGCGTATACAGCTATGAGGCACTTCGTTCACGCCTTGCCGAGGGGCGTTTCTCAAACGAAAATGTCCGTGATATGCTGGCGCCTGTCATAAAGCTTGTGCCGCTGACTCCCGAAGAGCTGCTGATTCTGAGTGAAAAACTGAGCGAAATTCACGCTGTTCTGTTTAGTTACACTCCTACACTGACACGTGACGATCTTGAATATTTTATCCGTGCCGAGTTTGGCAGAGTGGGTGCCGAGACGCATATAACACCACGTGAAGTGATAAGAGATCTGATTGAGCTGCTCGATATTCTTATGCAGAAGCCCGATATGAACATAAAGGATATTCTGTCCGACGGTGAGTTTGAGCTGTCGAGTGTTGACGGCACAACAGGCGACGATGATAATCTGTTTGCCGAGTTTGATGTCTGACGGAGGATATTATGGAGGTTTTTGACCGATACGCACCGTTTATAAAAGATTTTATCTATCGGAACAGATGGGAAAATCTTCGTGCCGTTCAGCTTGCGGCAGGCGATGCCATATTCAATACGGATGATAATGTACTGCTGTGCGCTTCCACTGCGTCCGGCAAGACGGAGGCGGCATTTTTTCCGATTCTCACCGAGCTTTACGAAAATCCGCCGATCAGCGTCGGAGCGTTGTATATTGCGCCCCTTAAAGCGCTTATAAATGATCAGTTTTATCGCCTTGACGACCTGTGCCGTGAGGCTGATATTCCGGTGTGGCACTGGCATGGGGACGTGTCGCAGTCGCACAAAAACAAGCTTCTTAAAAATCCGTCGGGCATATTGCAGATTACGCCCGAATCTCTGGAAGCGCTTCTTATGCATAAGCATATGTATATTCCGAAGCTGTTCTGCGATTTAAGATATGTTGTCATTGATGAAATTCACTCTCTCATGCGTGCGCAGAGGGGCGGGCAGACCATGTGCCTTATAGAACGCCTGTCGAGGCTGTCGGGTTCTTCCCCTCGAAGGATAGGACTGTCGGCTACAATCGGCGATCCCGAAAAAGCCGGGGAGTTTCTGGCGATGGGGTCGGGACGCAATACTTTTATCCCCAAAATTGCCGCCGCACCCGTAAAATGGCGGCTGTCGATGGAGCATTTTTATGTTGCGCCCGAAAACAATCCGACAAAAACGGACGGTGAAAATACCGCTTTGGAGTGCCTTGATACGCCGTCGGATGTTGCTCCCGAGGGTGCCGATCCCGGGTTTAAGTATATTTTTGAACATACAAAAAACAAAAAGTGTCTTGTGTTTGTAAATTCAAGGGAGGAGTGCGAGGCGGTAACAACAACCCTTCGCCGCTACTGCGAAAAAAACAACGAGCCGGACAGATTTCTTATTCATCACGGCAATCTGTCGGCGTCTTTCAGAGAAACTGCGGAGGACGCAATGAAGGATGAGTCCCGTTCCGACACGACCGTCACGACCGCAACGCTGGAGCTCGGAATCGACATAGGCAGACTTGAGAGAGCTTTTCAGGTGGATGCTCCCTTTACCGTGTCGTCATTCTTACAGCGAATGGGCAGAACGGGCCGCCGAGGACTGCCGCCGGAAATGTGGTTTGTCATAAGAGAGGACGAGCCCGAAATGCGTGCCATGCTGCCCGATACAGTGCCGTGGAAATTATTGCAGGGAATAGCGCTTGTTCAGCTTTACAGGGAAGAAAAATGGGTTGAACCGCCGTCGGACTCCGGGTATCCGTACAGCCTTTTATATCATCAGACAATGGCAACTCTTGCGTCATCGGGTGAAATGACCGCGAGGGAGCTTGCGAAAAAGGTTCTTACATTGGGATATTTCAAAAATATCTCGATTGACGATTTCGGAATTTTATTAAAGCACCTGCTTAAAATCGAGCATATCGAAAAAACGGACGAGGGCGGTCTTATTGTCGGAATAAAAGGCGAGAGGATTATTAACAGCTTTAAGTTCTATGCGGTATTTCAGGAAAATGAGGAATTTACCGTAAGAAATGATTCGCATGAGCTCGGCACTGTTGTAATGCCGCCGCCCGCAGGAGAAAAGCTTGCAATTGCCGGCAAGGTGTGGACGGTGCTTGACATTGACCGCAAACGCCACCTGGTGTATGTTGAACCCGTAAAAGGGCAGGTGCCGGCTTATTTCGGACAGTGTCCCGGTGCGGTAGATACAAAAGTGCTTGAGAGAATGAAACAGGCGCTGAGTGAGGATACGGTATATCCGTATCTTATGGAAAATGCCGTCGCAAGGCTCAAAAAGGCGCGTGATGTCGCATTCCGTGCGGGTATAACGGAGCATCCGCTTATAAACCTGGGCGGCGATATGTGGTGTCTGTTTCCGTGGCTCGGGTCGTATGCGTTTCTGGCTCTTGAGAGATTTATAAAGACGGCGTGTGCCGAGCGGCTCGGAATACGGGGGCTTAGTCCTTGCAGACCGTATTATATTCAGTTTAAGATGAAAGCCGGTGCGGATGAATTTTTCAGAGTGCTCAAGGATGAGGCACGGCGTTTTAATGACCCCATGACGCTTGTCTATAAAAATGAAGTTCCGCTTTTTGAAAAGTATGACGAATTTGTGCCGGAGGAACTGGTGCGAAAAGGCTTTGCGTTTGGGGTGCTTGATACAGACAATATGTTAGAGCGAGTTAAAAATTTTGAATAACACAGTCGTCAGGGAACAGTATATATCGGTGGTGGGTTACTTTCGAATTGCCGATTGCAGTGCGGAGAATACGATAAATCTGAAATAATCGGTTGAGTTTTGTGATGAAGCGGTCTTCAGGGCAGATTTGACATTTTTGTCCGCTTGTTGTATACTGTGGTGGAATTTAAAAAAACGCCGTGACAGGCGGGAAAGCAAGATATCGAATGAAAACTAAAAATTCAAAAAAGAAAAAGATATTAAAAGTGATTTTCTTCGCTGTACTCATAATCGCGGTTTTTATTCTGTCATACAGTGTTGCTTATAAAGAGGAAGCCGAGGACATCTCGGAAAGCAAGGCGGCTGTGGCGGAAGACAGTGTGCTTGAAGCAGAAATCGAAAGTGCCGAAGCCGTAACGGTGCCGGCAGAAGAAATCCCCGATTTTGACTCGGGTGAAGCACTGCCCGAAGCGACGGTTGTTGATATGCCGTCGGATGATTCCCGGAGTCTTATTCTTCTTAACAGATACTATAAAATTAACGAATCATACGAGCCGCATCTGTCCGAATACATTGAGGGCACGGGCATTTATCTGCATGAAGATGTGGTTAACAGCTTCCTTGAAATGTACAATGCCGCAGGTGCCGCCGGAATTACTCTTACTCCCATTGCCGGGTATGAGAGCAGCAGTCGTCAGCAGCGTAATTTTGAAAAGCAGGTTCAGAAATTTGTTGATGCGGGCGAGACAACGGCAAAGGCACAGGCTCTTGCGGCGTATACCGTTCTGCCTGTCGGATGCAGTGATCACAGCTGCGGTCTTGCGGTTGACATAGGCGAAAAGGATGAGGATTTTGCCGAGACTGCCGCATATAAATGGCTTAAAGAGAATGCCGCAAGCTACGGTTTTATTGAGCGTTATACAGAGGATAAAGAGAGTATAACAAAGGTAAAAGCCGCTCCCTGGCACTGGCGTTATGTCGGTGTAACAGCCGCTAAAGAGATAGTTTCAAAGGGAGTTTGCCTGGAGGAATATGTAGGGAAGGTTAATTGACAGACAGTAATCGGAAACGGAGTGGGGACGCGAGGAGGCGGCGACAGCCGACGACGAGCGTTTGTCGCGACGAAGCGGCGACAGCCGCTGAGGAGCGAACGGCTGCGACGAGCGGAGCGAGGAGCAGCTGCCCCCGACGAGGCGGCAATCGTCTTGTTGAGCTTGCCTTTTGATTTGGCATGGCTCGATTGTCGTCGCTAGGGGGCAACCGCCGGGTCGGATAGCGACACGGCGGCAACCATGCCGTCAGAAGCGTAAGCGGTATGACGGCAATTGCACGGAGCGAGCAAAGGTTGTGAAGCATGTCCCCGAACAGGCGAACAAGCGAATGCGAGTGACGTGCAGCCGCCGGGAGGCGGTACCTGTCGGTCCGGCATAAAAGCCCCTATGTTTTATGAGAGCTTATATAACGGACAGACAGGTGCCCCGACCGGCGGTTTAGCCTGCCGGTACGGCAAAGCCCCGCAACACCGAAAAAGCCCACTATTCGCGAAGCTTGTATTTATAAAAAGACTCTGCCGCGGCCGATGTCGTCAGCAGAGTCTTTTTTCTTACTTCAGATTTTCATCATAATGCGCTCTTTCGCCGCCGATGAATTTTGGGCGTGTGCGAGCGGCGGTTACAAGTGCGGAACCGATATGATTGTTTTTAAGGCGAACGGGAACGGCGACCTCTTTAAGATGCATGCCTATCATCGTAAGCCCGATGTCAAGTCCGGCGTCCGCTTTTATGTGTTCCAGAGCGACCGGGTCTTTGAGGGCGTGATAGCAAGCTGTGGCAAACGAGCCGCCCGCTTTCGGGAAGGGTACAACATTTACAACATATGCATCCCTTGCCGCTTCACGCTCCGTGATAATCGCACGGTTAAGATGTTCACAGCACTGTGCCGCAATAAATACACTGTTTTCATCGCATGCCTCTTTTATTCCTTCAAAAAGTGCTTCGGCGGTTTCGGGACTTGAATAGGTGCCTATTTTTTCACCCAGGATTTCGCTTGTCGAACAACCGACAACAAGAATTTGCCCTGCTTTAAGCTTGGCGATTTCAATAATCTCCTTTGCGGAATTATATCCCTGTTCTTTTATTTCATTGAGTTCCATAACAATGCTCCTTTCAGCTTTGCTATTATGTCTCTATTATATCACAAATCCTGCCTTGCGTCATATATAAATTTGTGATAATATGTATTAAGAAAATCATAACGGAGAAATTATCATGAAAAACGATGTACTTGACATAATAAAACACGCCATTGCCGCCGCAGATCCTTTTGATGCAACAAAAGCGCTACTCGAAAAAATCAGAGCCGATTTAAATGTAAATCCGGTTATAATAAGTGTCGGAAAGGCCGCAGTTCCTATGGCTCACGCCGCAGAAGTTGTTTTTGATGATATAAAAAAGGGACTGCTTGTTACGAAGTATGACCATATCGGTGAATATAAATCGAAAATATTTGAAATGATAGAGGCGGCACACCCCGTGAGTGACAATAACAGTATCTTTGCCGCCGAATGCGCACTCAAAATTGCCGAAGAACTGACCGAAAATGATGTGCTGATTGTTCTTCTGTCCGGCGGCGGCAGTGCGCTTATGGAGAAAAGCATTGTGGCGGCCGATGTACAGCGTGACATAACAAAAAAGCTCCTTGCGAGAGGAGCCGAGATTAACGAGATAAATGCTGTTCGCCGCAGAATTTCGCTTGTAAAGGGCGGTCGACTTGCCGCTGCGGCATATCCCGCAAAGGTGATTACCGTTGCACTGTCGGATGTGCTTAACAACGACAAAAGTGTAATAGCGTCGGGGATTACCGTAAAAGAGCCGTTGTCGGTTAATGAATTTAATGCGATTGCAAAAAAATATCTGCCCGAATATACAGATATGTTTGCCGATATCGCAAAGGCCGATACCGAGCTTGCAATAAATGACGGCGGATATTATTTTGCCGGAGATATAAATTCACTGTGTGATGCCGCCGAAAAACGTGCAATGGAGCTTGGGTATACTGTTGCCGATACCTGCCGTTGTCTTACAGGGGAGGCGAGTGACACAGCTGTTAAACTTGTAGAAAACGCTTTGCTAAAGCGCGGCAAAAACGCATTTATTTACGGCGGAGAGACCACTGTTACCCTTCACGGTGACGGTTTAGGCGGACGCAACCAGGAGATGGCACTTGCCGCCGCTGTCAGACTTAAAGATATTGATAATATTGTATTCGCCTCTGTCGGCTCGGACGGTACTGACGGTCCTACCGATGCCGCAGGCGGAATTGCGGACGGAAAAACATATTCTCTGATTGTATCCGCAGGGAAAGAGCCCGAAAAGGAGCTTGAAAACAACAATTCGTATTACGCCTTAAAGAGTGCCGATGCACTTGTTGTGACAGGACCCACAGGGACAAATGTTAATGACTTGACGGTAATATTGTCATTTAAGAATTAATGTCGGAAGTCCTGCGGACTTGGACTTATACAATTAGCAATTAGCAGTTAGC